>JBAUJO010000121.1:0-3936 GCA_049683875.1 Ornithinimicrobium sp. | reverse complement strand
GCCTCGTGCAGCTGGTAGAGCCGGTGCACCCCGGTCGTCGTCTCCTCGGTGACCCCGAGGACGCCGTCGGCGATGTCGGTCCATCGGCTGGGGTGGTCATGCAGGCTCTGGCGCACCGTGTCGAGGATGACCTTCCACTCCTCGGGGTCCTGCTCGTCCGCCGAGGGTACGGCGCCGGCGGCCTCCCACTCCCGGCCCTTGTGCAGCAGCAACGTGGCATCCCCGCCGTCGTCGAGGATCATGTTGGGGCCCTCACCGCCGGGCCAGTCGAGGATCTGGGTGGTACACCACCAATACTCCTCCAGGCTCTCACCCTTCCAGGCGAACACCGGCACGCCGGCCGGTTCCTCGGCGGTGCCGTGGAGCCCGAGCACTGCCGCGGCGGCGGCCTCATCCTGGGTGGAGAAGATGTTGCAGGAGGCCCAGCGCACCTCGGCGCCCAAGGCGACCAAAGTCTCGATCAGTACGGCCGTCTGCACCGTCATGTGCAGCGATCCGGCGATGCGGGCGCCGGCCAGCGGCTGGCTCGACGCGTAGCGCTCACGGATCGCCATCAGACCGGGCATCTCGTGCTCGGCCAGACGGATCTGGTGGCGTCCTGCGGGCGCCAGCGATACGTCGGCGACCTTGAAATCGAATGTCATCAGTGCTGGTCCTTCGCTGTGGTGGCGGCAGTCGGGTACTCGTCGGATGTGGGTGGGTACTCGGTGCCCTCGGCGGCGCCGACATCCCAGTCCGGCCGCGCGGGCATGCCCGAGATGACCTCGGGCTCCAGGTACATCGTCAACCGTAACCCTGGGAGGGCGCTGCGGGCGCGCCGCTCGGCGGCGTTGATCTCCTGCGCCACCTCGGCGCCGGTGTCGCTGCGCTCGATGCGCAGCTTGGCGGCGACGAGGATCTCCTCGGGGCCGAGATGCAGGGTGCGCATGTGGACGACATCGGTGCTGGCGGCGGCGCTCTGTCCCTCGGCGTCGGGGTCGGCGTTCTCCAGAGCAGCCCGCAACGCGCTGTTGACCTCGGCGGTGGCCGACTCACCGACCAGGAGCGACTTCATCTCCACGGCGAGGACCACCGCGACGACGACGAGCAGCAGACCGATCATCGCGGTTCCCGCCGCGTCCCACAGCCCGTTGCCCGTGATCACCGTCAAACCGACGCCGAACAGGGCACAGACGAGCCCCGCCAGGGCGGCAGTGTCCTCCAGCAGGATCACCGGGAGCTCGGGCGCCTTGGCCCCCCGCACGAAAGCCACCCACGAACGTCGGCCCCGGGTCCGGTTGCTCTCGACGACCGCGGTGCGCAGGGCATACCCCTCCAGAGCGATGGCCACCCCCAACACGACGAAGGGGACCCACACCCAGCGACCCTCGATGGGCTCGGGATGCGTCCACTTGTGGTACGCCTCATACAGAGCGAACAGGCCGCCGACACTGAACAACACGATGGCGACGATGAACGCGAACACGTAGCGCTCACGTCCGAAGCCGAACGGATGCTCAGGCGTCGCCTCGCGCTTGGCCCTGCGGCCGCCGATGAGCAGCAGCGCCTGATTCGAGGAGTCGGCCACCGAGTGAACGGCCTCCGCGAGCATCGAGCTCGCCCCGGTCAACAGCCAGGCGAGGAACTTGGTCGCCGCGATACCCATGTTGGCGGCCAACGCAGTGACCACAGCCTTGGATCCGCCGTCATGTGCCACCGGCCCATGGTACGGCCCGGCTCAGGCGCGTACGGCCGCCCGGCCGTGCCTCAGTCGACCTCCAGGCCGAGCAGCGCGTTCTCGACGACCTCGGCCAACGCCGGATGGATCCAGTACTGGTCCCGAGCCACCTGGTGTGCGGGCATGGAGAAGGCCATCGCCTGGATCAGCGGCTGGATGAGCGAGGAGGACTGAGGCCCCAGGAAGTGCGCACCCAACACCAGACCGGTGCTTCTGTCCCCGATGACCTTCAGGAAGCTGTCCTGGTCCTCCATGGCCCAGCCGTAGGCCGTGCCGGAGTACGCCTGGGTCTTCACGCTGATCCGGTATCCGCTCTCGCGAGCCTTCTGCTCGGTCATGCCGACCGTCGCGACCTGTGGGTGGGTGAACACCGCGGAGGGCACGTAGTCGTGCCGGAACGTGCGTAGGTCGTCCGGGTGGGTCAGGTTATGCGCAATCACCCGCGCCTCGTGGTTGGCGACATGCTTGAGCTGCCACGGCGAGCTGACGTCCCCGAGGGCCCACACGCCGGGGGCGCTGGTCCGACCGTAGTCATCGACCCCGACCCGACCGTCGTCGTGAACCTCGACCTGCGCGGCGTCCAGGCCCAGATCGTCGCCGTTCGGGGTCCGGCCCGTGGCCGCCAGGATGACGTCTGTCTGCACCTCGGTGCCGTCGGTGAGCTCGACGCGGGCCCCGCCGCCGACGGGCTGGACCTGGACGATCTCGGTCTCGAGGCGGACGTCCCACTGCCGGCAGGCCGCTTCGGTGAAGGCGTGGCTGACGTCAGCGTCCAGGTACCGCAGCATCGCTGTAGACCTGTTCACCACGGTCACGCTGACGCCCAGAGCCGAGAACACGTGCGCGAACTCCGCGGCGATGTATCCGCCCCCCACGATGAGCATGGACCCGGGCAGGCTGGGCAGCCGCATCACCGTGTCCGAGGTGTGGACGGGCACGGAACACTCGTCGAGCACGGGTGGCAGCACCGGCCGCGAGCCCGTGGCGATGACCACCTGCGGGGCCGTGATCGCGGTGCGCTCACCCTGAGGGCCCGAGACCTCGATCAGCCGTGGCCCCGTGAAGCGCGCCCATCCGGTCAACAAGGTGGTGTTCGACCCGTCGGTGCGGTACTCCCGCCCGGCATCGGAGATCGGGTCGATCCGCCCGAATATTCGGTCCCGGATCGCGGGCCAGCGGACGCCGGTGACCTCGGCGTCCACGCCGTACCGGGAGCTGCCGGTCACGGTCTCGGCGACCTCCGCGGCATAGACGAACATCTTCGTCGGGATGCACCCGACATTCAGGCAGGTCCCGCCGAAGGTCCCGGCCTCGACGACGGCGACCCGCTTGTCGTCCCATTCGGGCCCGATGATCGAGTTGCCCGAGCCACTGCCGATGATGATGAGGTCGAAGTCCAGGACAGTCACGCGGGGCCACTGTACCGAAGTCGCTGCGGCGGGCCGCCTACCGCGTCAGGTCACGCAGGTCTGCCACGTGCGGAGACACAGAGGGGTCGAGTCCGAGGCCCAGGGCCACGTAGGTGGCGGTGAAGTCCACCGCCGCGATGTGGTCGGCCAGCTGCACCACCGGTTCCCCCGGGCCGGCCTCGGTCCGCATGACCCGCACCCCCGCCGACCGCGCGGTCGACATGACGGCCTCCGTCAATCCCGCCAGGCTTCCCGGCGGCGCAGGGACGTCCTCGGGAGCCTCCTCGCCCTGATGCTCCCGCAGCACCCACAGCCCGAGCGGGGGTGCGGTGGCGGCGTCGAGGTAGGGGTCGGCGAAGATTCCGGAGGTGGACGGGCCCGTTCGGCGCTCCATGAGCTCCCCCTCGGGTTCGTCGAAGTGGTGCGGCTCCCAGGCACTGGTATCGACCTGGCCCAAGCGGATCCGCATCGGGTCGTAGGTGCCGGGACGCGAGCCCGCCGACTCGGACTCACCGGCCCGGCTGTCGGTGTAGGGGCCGTCCAGGCAGGCCACGATCTGGCTCGCGGCGTCGGGCAACTCACCGAAGGCAGCAGGTATGCGGGCGGTCCGCGCCAGCATGGAACTCGCCCGAGCCGCCGCCACGCCCCCTAGGGGCCCTTCGCCGAGCACCATCGGCACGGTCTCGGCCAGTTGCACCGCGAGAAGTTTGGCGGGATTGACAAAACTCTCCGACGACGGGCGGAAGGACTCCGCCTGCTCGTCCAGGCGGTCCGCCACCTGCTCCAAGACCGCCTCTGAGCAGGTGATCA
>JBAUJO010000120.1:0-1533 GCA_049683875.1 Ornithinimicrobium sp. | reverse complement strand
AACCATGATGGCAATTTTGAACCGCAATCAAGAATTACCAAGAGATCGACCAGAACTCTACAACCAAGCTTCAAGATTATTGTTACATCAATGGGATGTGGAGCAGAAATTGTTAGAAGATTCTAGGGTAGATTCGCTAACAATTGATTACAAAGATAAGCAGGCGATGTTGCGTCAGGTTGCTTATTATATGCAAGCAGCAGATCAAGGTTTATCTGGCAATTTAATTAGTACTGATGATTTAGAAAAGATTTTGATTGGTTATTTGAAAAGTATTGAAGTCAGCAATACTAGAATGGTTGCTCGTTTGCTGATTGAACAGTTGCGGAGTCGTAATTTTATCTTATGTTTCCTTGGTGCTGATTCTTATGGGTTTGTTCATCGGACATTTTTAGAATACTTCTGTGCTTGTGAGTTTGTGGAGCGGTTTGGGAAGCGGGGAAGTATAGGAGGTTTGACGCTTGAGGAATTGAAGAGCGAGGCTTTTGGTAAGCATTGGCATGATGAATCTTGGCATGAAGTTTTGCGGCTGATTATGGGGATGATTGATACGAGTTTTGCTGGGGAGATTATTGAGCATCTAGTTTCTCAAAATGGTGAGAAGGAAAAGTTTATCAATATTTTATTAGGAGCCAAGTGCTTTTCAGAAGTGAGAAATCGCAATGCATTGACTGCGGTTGACGCTAAATTACTCAAGCACCTGAGAGATTTGAGTAAATTTGAACACAGTCGGCGCGTACAAAAGGAAGCAATTCAAGCACTAGCACGAATCTGGAAGGATTTCTCGGAAACTTTACCTTGGCTCAAAAGTTGCGTTCAGTTCGATGCTGATCCCAATGTTCGTACGGTAGTGATGCAAGAGTTGGCTAGAGACTGGAAAGATGATCCTGAAACTTTATCCATCATTAAAACTCGGGCTGAGTCGGATGAGTATTTACTTGTGCGACAAGCAGCGTTACAAGAGGTAGCCAAAGGTTGGAAAGATAATCCCAATACGTTATCCTGGCTTAAAACCCGCGCTCAATCCGATGAAAGTTCAGTTGTCCGACTAGAAGCAGTGCGAGAGGTAGCGAAAGGTTGGAGAGATGATTGCAATACCCGACCTTGGCTCAAAACTCGTGTTCAGTTTGATAAGAGTTTGGCAGTCCAGCAAGAAGCAGCGAAAGAATTAGCGAAAGCTTGGAAAGATGAGCCAGGTATATTTGAGCTTTTGTACCATCGTGCTGTTAATGTCTCAAGTCAAAATGAGTTCTTCTTTGGAGATAGTCCTAGGCAAGCAGCACTTGAGGTAATTATCGAGTACTATCCTGACCATCTACAGACCTTTCCGTTGTTGCACAATCTTGCTGAAAATGATCCAGATGAGCAAGTACGATGGTTTGTAATGCAAGAATTAGCCAAAGGCTGGAAAGATGAGTTGGGTGTATTTGAACTTTTATACAATCGTGCTATCAATGCTCTTTCGGAGCATCGTAATTATCTTTTTGGTTACCTTCAGGAAAACAACCCTCGGCAATTAGCACTTGAGATAAT
>JBAUJO010000119.1:0-20000 GCA_049683875.1 Ornithinimicrobium sp. | reverse complement strand
GTGGTACGGCTGGTCGAGAAGGACGAGCACGCGGCGGTGGTGATCCGCCACCCCGGCCCGGCCCGCGACCGCGTGCTCCGCGTCCTCGGCGCAAGCACGGCGCTGTCCGACCACCTGGTCAAGCACCCCGAGCACGTCGACGACGCCGCCGACGACCGGGCGGCCCGCCCGGAGGCCGTCGTGGAAGCGGTCCGGGGGATGACCGGTCGGGAAGGGGCCGAAGCCCTGCGGGTGGCCTACCGGCAGCAGGTGGTGCGGATCGCGGCGACGGACCTGTCCGCGCCGGACCCTTGTGAGGTGCTGCCCTCGGTCGCGGCGGCGCTGGCCGACCTGGCCGCGGCTGCGGTGCAGGCGGCATTGTGGCTGGCCCGCTCGGAGGTCGAGGGGCAGGAGCAGGCGCGGCTGACCGTGGTCGGGATGGGCAAGTGCGGTGGCCGCGAGCTGAACTACATCTCGGACGTTGACGTCATCTTCCTGGCCGATCCTGCGCCGGGGGCAGCGGAGGAAGACGCGATGCGCATCGCTGGGCGCATCGCCAGCACGCTGATGCGGATCTGTGGGGAGGCCACCGCCGAGGGATCCCTCTGGCCGGTCGACGCGGCGCTGCGTCCGGAAGGAAAGCACGGCCCGTTGGTGCGCACCCTGGCCTCCCACCGTGAGTACTACCAACGGCACGCCCAGAGCTGGGAGTTTCAGGCGCTGCTCAAGGCGCGCGTCATCGCCGGCGACGAGGAGCTCGGCCAGGATTGGCTCGACATCGTCCGGCCGCTGGTGTGGGACGCCGGCAGCCGCGGGGGGTTCGTGGACGACGTGCGCGCCATGCGTCGCCGCGTGGAAGAGCACCTGCCGGCCGCCCGCTCCGACCGGCAGCTCAAGCTGGGGGCCGGGGGCCTGCGCGACATCGAGTTCAGCGTTCAGCTGCTGCAGATGGTGCACGGACGAGCAGACGAGAGCCTGCGCAGCGGTACGACGTTGGAGGCGCTGCGGGCGCTGCGGGACGGGGCCTACGTGGGCCGCGAGGATGCGGCCGCGCTGGACGAGGCCTACCGGCTGCTGCGCTGCCTGGAGCACCGGATCCAGCTGCACAAGCTGCGCCGCAACCACATGATGCCCAGTGGCCAGGACGAGCTGCGCCGGCTTGGTCGCTCGCTGGGGGAGCGCTCGGACGCCGAGACCGCGATCGTGAAGCGCTGGCGTGCACAACAGCGCGAGGTGCGCCGACTGCACGAGCGTCTGTTCTACCGGCCGCTGCTGGCGGCGGTCGCCCGGCTGAGCAGCGACAGCCTGCGACTGTCGCCGGAGGCGGCCCGCGACCGGCTCTCGGCACTGGGCTTCCGCGACCCCTCAGGGGCCATGCGGCATCTGGAGTCGCTGACCGAGGGGGTGAGCCGGCGCGCCACCATCCAGCGAACGTTGCTGCCGGTGATGCTCAGCTGGTTCGCCGACGGCGCCGACCCCGACGCGGGCCTGCTCGCCTTCCGGCAGATCAGCGACGCCCTGGGCACCACCCACTGGTACCTGGCCATGTTGCGCGACGAGGGAAGTGCGGCTCAACGCCTGGCGCTGATCCTGTCTACCAGTCGGTACGCCGTGGATCTGTTGCTGCGATCCCCGGAGTCAGTGGCCCTGCTGGGTAGCCCCGCCGATCTCGCGCCCCCCGGCCGAGAGGCCCTGCGGTCGCGGTTCAACGCCGCCGAGCAGCGCCACGAGCAGACGAGCGACGCCTACCATGCCATCCGTGCCGTACGAGCCAAGGAGCTGGTCCGGCTCGTCCTTGCCGACCTAGTCGGGGACCTCACACCGGAGCGGACGCGTGAGGCGCTGACCGACCTGACCGACGCCTACCTGTCGGCCGCGTTGCGGGTGGCGACCCGCGAGCGCCGAGATGTCGTGGAGGTGATCGTCATCGGGATGGGCCGACTCGGCGGACGTGAGCTCGGCTACGCCAGCGATGCGGACGTCATGTACTGCTACCGTCGCCGGGCCACCGAGCAGAGCGACGACGGTGAGGCTCGCGCCTCCAAGGTGGCAGCCGAGGTGGTCGCCGACCTGCGTCACGGCCTGTCCGGGCATGGTCCCGACCCCACGTTGGAGCTCGACGCCGACCTGCGGCCGGAAGGTCGGTCCGGCCCTCTGGTGCGCAGCCTGGACTCGTTCCGCGCCTACTACCGACGCTGGTCCGCCGGATGGGAGTCACAGGCGCTGATCCGGGCCCGCGTAGTGGCCGGCGACGAGGGGCTGGCGGCCGACTTCGCCGCGCTCATCGACCCGCTGCGCTGGCCTTCGGCCGGCCTGAACGAGCAGGGAATGCGCTCCATCCGCACCCTCAAAGCCCGCATGGAGGCCGAGCGGCTTCCCAAGAGCGCTGACCCGCGCACCCATTTCAAGCTGGGTCTGGGCGGGCTCAGCGACGTCGAGTGGGTGGCGCAGACCATCCAGCTCAAGCACGCCCACCGCGTGTCAGGGCTGCGCACCACCAGCACGCTGGTAGCGCTGCAGCAGGCGGTGGAGGCCGACCTGTTGGCCGCACCCGATGCGCGACGGCTCGTGGCGGCGTGGACGTTGGGGTCCCGGCTGCGCGACGCCGGAGTGGTCTGGCGCGGCCGCCCGGTCGAGTCGGTGCCGAGTGACTTCCGTGATGCCGAGGGCATCTCGCGGATCCTGGGACGACCACGGGGGGCGGGGGCCGAGCTGGCCCAGCAGTGGCGTCAGACGGCGCGACAGTGTCGCTCCGTGGTCGAGCGCATCTTCTACGGCGAGAGCCAGCCGTTGCGCCCATCCCGGCGACCGAGCACCCGTCGTTTCTAGACTGAGGACCGTGAGCAACCGCGCCGCCCCCACCCACACCGTGGACCCCCGGGGTCTGTGGCTGTGCCGAGGGCATACCGAGGAGGTGAACGCCTGGGCGGCCAAGAGCGTGGTGCCGTTGCTCGTTGCCCGGCGCGGACCGCATACCGCTGTCGTGCCGCGCGGCTCCTCCGCCGTGGGTGCGCCCTACGACGACGCGGCGACGCTGTGCGCGGCCCGGCCCGCACCGAAGAAGGTGGCGCCGGCGATCGGCTTCTGGGTGATCGACGACCGCGCGGTCATCACGGTCCAGGCGGCGTCCTTGAGGCGCAGGATCCGCTGGGTGATCTGGGACCCGGAGCGGGGGGTGATCCGTCCGCCCGGGGTGGAGGTCGCCACTCCACAGCAGGTGCTCAGCGCAGCGGGCGACGGCGACCGGGAAGAGCTGGTCGACATGCTCTCCGAGCGAGCGCACCCGCCGTCACGGCTGCTCAGCGCCGTCGTCACTGTGCTCGGGCTGCCAGGAGCCGACGCGCTGCTGGATCCCGCCGTCGCGGACACCTGGCCGAGCGGAACCCGGCACGAACCCGACCTTCGCCAGGTCGAGTTCTTCGAGGACGCGGTGAAGCACGCGGTCGCCCTGCGTCGCGAGCTGGGCATGCGCGGGTGAGCCTGACCCTGATGCCGGCTGTCGATGTTGCCGGTGGTCGCGCGATCCAGGTTCTTGATGGCGCGGTTGACGACCCGGCGGAGGTGACCGCGGGCTGGGAACGCGACGGCGCCAGATGGTTGCACGTGGTCGACGTGGACCGTGCGTTTCGGCGGGGGGACAACGCGTCGCTGATGCGCCGGCTGGTCTCCTCGGCGCGGGTGCCGGTGCAGCTGTCCGGTGGTATCGAGGATGCCCGGAGCGCACGATGGGCGCTTCAGACCGGCGCCGAGCGGGTGAACCTGGCCAGCACGGCCACAGCGGACCTCGCCCTGGTGGAGTCCTTGGTGCAGCGACACGGCGCGCGGGTCGTCGTAGGTCTGGACCTGCACGGTGAGCAGGTGGTGGCACGCGGCACGAACTTGCGCCTCGGGGCACTGGACGTGGTCATGCCACGGTTGGCCGACACGGGGGCGCACGAGTTCCTCATCGCCGATGTCACAAGGGACGGCACGCGTGCCGGTGTGGACGTCGGGCTGTTCAGCCGGGCAGCAGCGGCCGTCCGAGCCTGCGTGCCGCAGGCGCGGATCGTCCTCTCCGGAGGAGTCTCGAGCCTGGCCGACCTCACCTCCATGCTGCCCGTGCAGGCTCACGGGGTGTGGGCGGTGGTCCTCGGGTCGGCCCTGCACCACGGCCGCTTCACCTTGGAGCAGGCTCAACGGGTGGTTGACGGCGATGGCTGAGCGCTTCGCATCCCATGACCCTGCTCACGGCGACACCGGCGGCACCGCCTGGGCGGGGCGCGCGCTACGTCCGGGCGACTTCGACAGCGACGACGGGACTGCGGACGCCGAGCTGATGGCTGCGTTGGCCGGGCCCGCGGACGAGGCGGAGCTGGTCGCCGCGGTGTCGCGGGCCCGCCTCGTCGTGCCGATCGTGGCGATGCCGGGGCCGCAGGCCACCAGCGAGATGGCCGCGGTCACGCTGACCTCCCGAGGGGGGCGGCGAGCGCTGCCCGCGTTCACGAGCACGCAGGTGCTGGTCGAGTGGAACGGGACGGCGCGTCCGGTGCCGGTGTCCGCGCAGCGTGCGGCTGTGGCGGCGGCCCAGGAGGGATGTTCGGAGCTGGTGCTGGACCCGGGGTCCTCGTGGTCGGTGAGCCTTCGGGCCTCGATGGTGTGGGCACTGGCCGAGGGCCGGAGCTGGGTGCCACCCCACCTGGACGGGGCCGTTCGCCGGGCGGTGGAGCGGGCCTGCCGCTACGAACCGAGCATCGAGCAGTGGCAGACGACGCCGGGGCCCGAGGGCGCTCTGGTGGTGGAGCTCGGGCTGCGTCGCGGGCTCACCGGCGCGGCGCTGAACGAGGTAGTGCAGCACGTCGGTGAACGCATCGCTGAGGACGAGCAGGCGCGAAGCCGGGTGGACTCGGTGAGCTTCCGCCTGACGGCCATCTCCTGACCACCACACGGTGGCGGGCCCGACACGCCGACTTCCAGCGTCGAGTTCGTCGAGGAACAGCGAACTCGACGCTGGAAGTGACGGTATGTGGCTGGGGGTGCGGCTAGGAGGTGGCCTCTGCGCGGGCCATCTCGTCCTCACCACCGGGGTTGGCGCCGCCGACGTCGGCTCGGACCATCGCCTCGATCCGCGAACCGGTGTCCTCGTCCACGCTCTTCCAGTAGCCGAAGGCACGCTCGAGAACCTCGCCAGTGACCCCGCCGAGCAGGTGCCCGGCCACGGTCTCGACGAAGGCCTCTCGCTGCGCCTCGTCCCAGACGTCGCGGACCATGGCGCCGGCTTGGCTGAAGTCGTCGTCGTCCGGGCGTAACGTGTACGCCTCGCGCACCATGGCGCCGTCGGACTCCCAGGACTCCTCCATCTCCCCGGTCTGGTCGGCGTAGCCACGGCCCTGGCTGTTCGCGGCGTACACCGCGGCGTCACCGGAGTGGTCGTAGGCCATCGGCCCGTCGAAGGTGTAGGTGTTGTGGTCGCTGACGTTCTTGGCGCGGTTGACCGGCAACTGCTGGTAGTTGGGGCCGATCCGGTACCGGTGGGTGTCGGAGTAGGCGAAGGCACGACCGAGCAGCATCTTGTCGGGGGAGAAGCCGATGCCCGGCACCAAGGCGGAGGGCTCGAAGGCGGCCTGTTCGATCTCGGCGAAGAAGTTCTCCACGTTGCGGTTCAGCGTCATCGTGCCGACCTCGACCAACGGGTAGTCCGAATGCGGCCACACCTTCGTCAGGTCGAACGGGTTGATGTGGTAGGTCTTCGCGTCCTCATACGGCATGACCTGCACGTACAGCGTCCATGAGGGGTAGCTGCCGTCTGAGATCGACTGGTACAGGTCGCGACGGTGGAAGTCTGCGTCCTCGCCGGCGATCCGGGTGGCCTCCTCGCCGGTCAGGCCGTGAACGCCCTGGTCGGAGTGGAAGTGGTACTTGACCCAGTGCTTCACGCCCTCGGCGTTGATCCACATGTAGGTGTGCGAGCCGTACCCGTTCATCTCGCGCCACGAGCGGGGGATACCTCGCTCGCCCATCAGGTAGGTGACCTGGTGCGCGGACTCGGGGTTCAGCGACCAGAAGTCCCACTGCATGTGGTTGTCGCGCAGACCGTTGCCGCCCCGACGCTTCTGGGAGCGGATGAAGTGGGGGAACTTCATCGTGTCGCGGACGAAGAAGACCGGGGTGTTGTTGCCGACGAGGTCGTAGTTGCCCTCCTCGGTGTAGAACTTCAACGAGAAGCCGCGGGGGTCGCGCCAGGTGTCCGGCGAGCCCTGCTCCCCGGCGACCGTGCTGAACCGAGCCAGCATCTCGGTCTCGACACCCGGCTGGAACAGCCCGGCCTTGGTGTAGGCCGACACGTCCGCAGTGGTGCGGAAGACGCCGAAGGCACCACCCCCCTTGGCGTGGACGTTGCGCTCCGGTACCCGCTCGCGGTTGAAGTGGGCCATCTGGTTCAGGAAGTGCGTGTCGTGCAGCAGGATCGGTCCGTCGGCGCCGACCGTGAGGCTGTTGCGGTCGCTCGGTGCCGGCGCCCCTGTGTCGGTGGTCGACCCTGTTTGAGCCGAGGAGCTGGTGTCGCTGGTCATACGTGTCCTTCCCCTAGGGGTGAGGTAGGTCGGTCAAATGGGTAAACACTCGTGGCGCTGGTATTATTGCTGGTGACCGCGTGACCATCCACGGCTGGGTGGTCACGGTGCAAGAGGAGCGACCTGAGCTTCCACCCTCCGTTCCAGTGAGTACGGCGGGTCTACGGTGAATCCGCGTTACCGCTGGTGACGTGGCTGGATCCGAGGTTCCCAGGCTCTTCGCGCACAGCATGCGAAGAGCCTTCTTCGTGTGCATCTGCGGTCACGACAGACGCCCGAACGAAGGAGCAGCAACATCAGCGAACCTCGCATCAACGACCGCATCCGGGTCCCGGAAGTGCGACTCGTCGGTCCCAACGGTGAACAGGTCGGGATCGTGCGTGTCGAAGACGCGCTTCGTCTGGCCGCCGAGGCAGATCTCGACCTCGTGGAGGTTGCCCCCATGGCGCGCCCACCCGTGGCCAAGCTCATGGACTACGGCAAGTACAAGTACGAGGCCGCCATGAAGGCGCGTGAGTCGCGCAAGAACCAGGTCAACACGGTGATCAAGGAGATCAAGCTCCGCCCCAAGATCGATGCGCACGACTACGGCACCAAGAAGGGGCACGTGGTGCGGTTCCTCAATGGCGGGGACAAGGTCAAGGTGACCATCATGTTCCGCGGACGTGAGCAGTCCAGGCCCGAGTTGGGCTTCCGGCTGCTCCAGCGCCTCGCTGAAGACGTCAGCGAGCTGGGCTTCGTGGAGAGCGCGCCCAAGCAGGACGGACGGAACATGGTCATGGTGCTGGGGCCGGCGAAGAAGAAGACGGCAGTACGCCAGGAGAAGAAGCGCGAGAGCGCTGCCCAGTCGGCCGACGAGCAGCGCGCTTCGGCGAGCTAGGCCTACGACACCCGTCGCCCGACCCATGGGGATGGCGACGCACAACGACGCGCGGCTCGCCCGCGCCTGAAACACAAGGAGACGACATATGCCGAAGATGAAGACGCACAGCGGCGCCAAGAAGCGCCTGCGGGTCACCGGCTCGGGCAAGATCATGCGTCAGCGTGCCCGCCACGTCCACAAGTTCCAGGAGCGGTCCTCGGCGGCCGCCCGACGCCTGGTCAACGACGTCCCCGTGGCGTCCGCCGACGTGAAGAAGGCCAAGAAGCTCCTCGGTCGCTGACCGACGCGAGCCCTCGACCACCGGTCGACAACCGTTACCTGAAGCACCACTGACACCCAAGGAGTTCTCACGTGGCACGCGTGAAGCGGGCGATCAACGCCCATAAGAAGCGCCGAGTCGTCCTCGACAGAGCCAGCGGCTACCGCGGTCAGCGCTCGCGGCTCTACCGCAAGGCCAAGGAGCAGGTCACCCACTCGCTGGTCTACAGCTACCGTGACCGTCGCAAGCGCAAGGGCGACTTCCGTCGGTTGTGGATCCAGCGCATCAACGCCGGTGCCCGGGCCCACGGGCTGACCTACAACCGTTTCATCCAGGGTCTGAAGGCCGCCGAGGTCGAGGTCGACCGTCGCATGCTCGCCGAGCTGGCCGTCAACGACCCAGCAGCGTTCGCCGCGCTGGTGGAGCTGGCGCGGACCCACCTGCCCGCAGGGCAGTCCAAGGCTGCCACCGACGCCGCCTGAGACCCTTGCGGTCTGCCCGACGCGCCAGTCATCGAGCACGATGAGCACTTCCGGCGGGCGGGCGGCGCTGTTGACCAACCCGCGTAGCGAGCGGGTCAAGGGCGTGGTCTCACTACGCCGCGGTTCCGTACGAGCCCGGCGGGCGCGTTTTCTTGTCGAAGGCCCACACGCGGTTCGCGAGCTCTTGCGGTATGCCCGGTCCCACGTCGTCGACCTCTACCTCACCGAGCAGGCCTGGGGGGAGAACCCCGACCTCCCTCAACACGCGCATGAGGAGGGGGCCGGCGTCTACGAGTGCACCGACCACGTGCTGACGGTCATGGCGGATGCGCAGCATCCCCAGGGCGTCCTTGCGGTGGCGAGCCCGATCGACGTCACACCCCGGGCGGCGCTCGACGCCGTCGGTGCCGGTTTCGCCGTGATCCTGAGCAACGTCCGGGACCCGGGCAACGCGGGCACGGTCATCCGCGGCGCGGACGCCTTCGGAGCGGCTGCGGTGCTGGTGTCCAGCGACAGCGTGGACCTGTACAACCCCAAGCTCATCCGTTCCACCGTCGGCTCGGCGTTTCACCTGCCGATCAGCGCCGGCGCTCCCATCGAGCAGATTCTGGCCACCGCCAGGCGGTGCGGCATCGCGCTGTTGGCTGCCGACGGCGCCGGGCCGACGAGGCTGCGCGATGCCGGACTTGCCTCACCTCACGCCTGGGTACTGGGCAATGAAGCCCGGGGCCTTCCCGAAGACGTGGTGGCCGGGTGCGATGACCGGGTCGCAGTCCCCATCGTCGGCCACGCCGAGTCGCTGAACCTGGCGATGGCGGCCACCGTCTGTATGCATGCCTCCGCGGCCGCTCGCGAGGCGGTCTGACCCGGCTGACCGCCGTCCATCGGGCGAACGGCGTCGTGGCGTCGCCCCGAGGCTGCCTAGACTGTCGCGCGTGTCCGAACCCCCCGTGAGCCACCGGTGAGCGACGAGCCCGCGTCGGCGCTCGACCCCGAGAGCGTCCGCGCCCTGGTCGAGGCGGCGCTGGCAGCCATCGACGCCGCCGACTCGCTGGATCATCTCAAGGGCGTCCGCCTGGAGCACGCGGCCGACCGTTCCCCCTTGGCGCAGGCCAACCGGTCGATCGGAGCGATGGAGCCGGCCGAGCGGGCCGCAGCCGGCAAGCTCGTCGGTCAGGCCCGGGGCCGGGTCAACGCGGCCCTGGCCGCGCGCAGCGCCGAGCTCGAAGCGGCTCGCGACGAGCGCATCCTCATCGAGGAGTCCCTCGACCTCACCTCCGTGCCTGGTGCGCGGCCCCTGGGCCGCCGGCATCCGTTGACCTTGATGTCCGAGCGGATGGCCGACGTCATGGTCGCCATGGGCTGGGAGATCGCCGAAGGCCCTGCGATCGAGGCGGAGTGGTTCAACTTCGATGCCCTGAACTTCGACGCCGACCACCCCGCCCGGGCCATGCAGGACACGTTCTTCGTCGAGCCCTCCGACGCCGGCCTCGTGCTACGCACCCACACCTCGCCGGTGCAGGCGCGATGCCTGCTCGAGCGTGGCGCGCCGCTGCACGTGGCTGCCCCTGGCAAGACGTTTCGCACCGACGAGCTCGACGCCACGCATACCCCGGTCTTCCACCAGATGGAGGGTCTGGCCGTCGACGAGGGGCTCACCATGGCCCACCTGCGCGGGACGCTGGACCGACTTGCGGGGTCGTTGTTCGGTGCGGGCATCGTCACCCGGCTACGACCCTCGTTCTTCCCCTTCACCGAGCCCAGCGCCGAGATGGACGTGCGCTGCTTCATCTGTGATGGCTCCGACCCGGTATGCCGCACCTGCAAGGGCACCGGATGGATCGAGTGGGGCGGATGCGGAATGGTCAACCAGAACGTGTTGCGGGCGACCGGCGTCGACCCCGACCGCTACCAGGGTTTCGCCTTCGGCATGGGCGTGGAGCGTTCGCTGATGATCCGCAACGGCGTCGCCGACATGCGCGAGATGATCGAGGGCGACGTCCGCTTCGCCGCACAGTTCGGAATGGAGATCTGATGCTCGTGCCACTGGACTGGCTGGCCGAGTACGTCGACCTCCCGCAGGACGTCACCGGGGAGCAGGTCGCCGCCCGGCTGGTGAGCGTGGGCCTGGAGGAAGAGGGGCTGTACGGGGGCGACGTCACCGGCCCCCTGGTCGCGGGCCGGGTCCTGGAGGTCTCACCCGAACCGCAGAAGAACGGCAAGGTCATCAGCTGGTGTCAGGTGGACGTGGGCAACCATGGGCAGCGGGTGAGTCAGGGAACCGCGCAAGGCATCGTCTGCGGTGCGCCGAACCTGACGGTGGGGGATCTGGTCGCGGTGATCCTGCCCGGTGGGGTGCTACCCGGCGGCATGGCGATCTCCGCGCGGAAGACCTACGGTCACCTCAGCGCGGGCATGATCTGCTCGGCTCGCGAGCTCGGGCTGGGTCAGGACGGCGACGGGATCATCGTCCTGGGCGACTACCTGGAGGATGGAGCCGCCGACCTCGAGCCCGGCGACGACCTGATCGGCGTGCTGGGTCTGGACACC
Source organism: Ornithinimicrobium sp. (assembly GCA_049683875.1). Taxonomy (GTDB): domain Bacteria; phylum Actinomycetota; class Actinomycetes; order Actinomycetales; family Dermatophilaceae; genus Ornithinicoccus. The sequence continues at coordinate 9,299 of JBAUJO010000119.1, read as the reverse complement.
GAGACCGTCGAAGTCAACGTCACCCCCGACCGCGGCTACTGCTTCTCGATCCGCGGTATCGCACGTGAGTACTCCCACGCCACGGGAGCCACCTTCAGCGACCCGGTCGCTGCGGCCCGGCGCGGCGTGGACAAGCCGGGTGACGAGTCCGGCTTCCCGGTGCAGATCGAGGACGAGGCGCCGATGCACGGGGTTGCCGGGTGCGACCGCTACGTCGCGCGAGTGGTTCGCGGCCTCGATCTCGAGGCGCCGACGCCGAGGTGGATGCAGCGCAGGCTCAGCGCCGCCGGCATGAGGCCCATCTCGTTGGCGGTCGACGTCACCAACTACGTGATGCTGGCGACCGGGCAGCCGTTGCACGCCTTCGACCTCAGCACGCTGAACGCGCCGATCTCGGTGCGCCGAGCGCGCGACGGGGAGTCCCTGATCACCTTGGACGGCGTCTCCCGCGGCCTGCACCCGGAGGACCTGCTGATCACCGACAGATCTCAGGTGCTCGCGCTCGCCGGGGTGATGGGCGCAGAGTCCAGCGAGGTCGGGCCGGACACCACCGACGTGCTGATCGAGTCGGCCCACTTCGATGCGCGCAGCGTCGGCCGTACCGCACGGCGACACCGACTGCCCAGCGAGGCGTCCAAGCGTTTCGAACGCGGTGTGGATCCAGACGTCGCGGACGTCGCCGCGCAGATGGCCTGCGACCTCCTCGTCGAGCTCGGGGGAGGCCGGCTGGACCGCGCGAGCACCGACCTCGACAACCGGCCCGCCCCGGTCTTCATCGACCTCGAGCCGGACCTGCCCACGCGGTACGTCGGGGTGGCCTACTCACCTGCCCGGGTCCTGGAGATCCTCGAGCAGATCGGATGCCGTGTGCACGCCGGCGGGGATGCCGAGGGCCGGAGTGCGGATGACAGGACAGCGCAGCCCGGGCTTGAGCCGTCAGGGCTGCAGACCTTGAGGGTATGGCCGCCATCGTGGCGTCCGGACCTGAGCGACCCGACCACGCTGGTCGAGGAGGTCGCCCGCATCGACGGCTACGACGAGATCCCCTCTGTGGTCCCCACCGCACCCGGCGGACGGGGCTTGACGCATCCGCAGCGGCTGCGCCGGGTCGTGGCGACGGCGTTGGCCGGTCAGGGACTGGCCGAGGTGCTGACCTACCCCTTCATCGGCCCCGAGCGTCTCGCCGCGCTCGGGTTGTCGGCGACGGACCCGCGTGCTGATGCAGTGAGGTTGGCGAACCCGTTGTCTGACGAGGCGCCGTTGATGCGGACCGAGGTGTTGCAGACCCTGGTCGAGACGTTGCGGCGCAACGTGGCCAGGGGGACGAGGGACGTCTCACTGTTCGAGATGGACACAGTCGCCCGCGCTGGTACTCCCCGTTCCGCCCCGACCCCGGGGACCGGAGCTCGACCCGACGCCTCGACCCTGGAGCGCATCCACGCCGCCGTGCCACACCAGCGCTGGCACGTGGGGATCATCGCCAGTGGCGCCGCTGAACGAGCCGGCTGGTGGGGGGCCGGGCGAGCTGCGCAAGCGAGCGATGCCGTGGCCTGGGCACGGTCGGTCGCGGAGACCGCAGGTCTGCAGCGGGTGCGGGCGGTCGCTGACGTGCACCTGCCGTGGCATCCCGGTCGGTGCGTGCGACTGGAGGTTCCCGCGCACACCGAGACCGGCACCCAGGCAGTCGCAGAGGTCGTGACCGAAGGGGGCACTGCGGCGTCTGCCGTCGTGCTCGGCTGGGCCGGCGAGCTGCATCCCAAGGTCATCGCCGCGCTGGGCCTTCCCGAGCGGACGGTCGCAGCCGAGGTCGACCTCGATGCGTTGGCGGCTCTGAGCACCGAGTGGGTCCAGGCCCGCGCGCTGTCGGTCCACCCGCCGGCGGTGTCCGACGTGGCCCTGAGCCTGCCGCGGACCGTTCCCAACATCGCCATCGAGGACTCGCTGCGCCAGGGGGCGGGCCCGCTGCTGGAGAGCATCGCCCTGTTCGACGTGTACGTGGGGGAACAGGTCGCGGCGCAGGAGAAGTCACTGGCCTTCCGCCTCGTCTTCCGCGCGCCGGACCGTACCCTGCGCACGGACGAGGTCAACGAGGCCCGGGATGCAGCGATCCGCCGAGCTGGTGACGACCACGGCGCGAGACAGCGATGACCCGAACCCCACAATCCAGGAGATGGTGATGGCGCGGAACCCCGATCGTGTCGCGATGGTGACCGGAGCCTCCCGTGGGATCGGCGCCCTGAGCGCCGAGGCGCTCGCCGAGCACGGGTATGCCGTGGCTGTGCTGGCTCGCCGGCCGGAGTCGCTGGACGAGGTCGCCACAACGATCCGGGCCACGGGCGCCGAGGTGCTTGCCGTCGGTTGTGACGTGACGGACGAGGAGGCGGTCGGGGCAGCGGTGGCGCAGGTGATGCAGCAGTGGGGCAGGATCGACGTCCTGGTGAACAACGCGGGGCTGATCGAGGCCGAGGTGCCGATCTGGGAGGCCGATGCCGAGCAGTGGTGGCAGGTCGTCGAGACCAACGTTCGCGGGCCCTTCCTCACCACTCGCGCGGTCATTCGGGCCATGCTGGACACGGGTGTGCGGATCATCAACCTGAACTCCGGGGCCGGAACCAAGGAGAACCCGGTGCTCACTGCGTACACCGCATCCAAGTCGGCCCTGGGCCGGCTCACCGGCGGTACCGCCGCGGCGGGCGCCGAGCACGGCATCCTCGCCTTCGACCTGGCGCCCGGGGTGGTGCAGACCGACATGACGGCGTCGATGGACGCACATCGCGACCGCACCGAGTGGACCGACCCGCGCCAGGTCACCGACCTGCTCGTCGCCCTGGCCTCCGGCAAGCTGGATGCATGGTCCGGCCGGATGGTCCGAGCCGGCGCCGACGACGTCGCTACGCTCGCGCAACGGGCATCAGAAGGGCTCGAGGACACCGCTCGCAAGGTGCGACTCATGCCGTGGGGGGATGATGATCCCGTCGGTGGATGAGCCGTCAGCTGTGAATAGTCATGCGTCTAGGCGTATAGTTCTGCACTGTGACCACGACCCACGTGACCTCGGGCGCCATCCCGACGACGCGCGCGGCTCGGCATCAGCTGATCGTCGACGCGTTGGAGCGTACCGCGGTGGCCTCCCAGGCCGAGCTGCTGGCGGTGCTGGCCGATGACGGCATCACCGTGACTCAGGCCACCTTGTCGCGGGATCTGCTGGAGCTCGGCGCGGTCAAGATCCGACAGGGGCCGGGGCAAACCCTGGTGTACGCCGTTCCGGCCGAGGGCGGTGACCCCACGCCCCGGCCGGCGCGGGACGCGGGAGAGGTGTCGGCCCGCCTGACTCGCTTGTGCGCCGAGCTGCTCGTCAGCGCGGCGACCAGCGGGAACCAGGTGGTGCTGCGAACGCCACCGGGGGCGGCGCAGTACCTGGCCTCGGCGATCGACCGCAGCGGCCCGGCGGAGATTCTGGGCACCATCGCCGGTGACGACACCATCCTGGTCATCGCCACCGGTGAGACCGCGGCGGGCGAGGTCGCTGCCGCGCTGCTGGGAATGGCGCGCGTCGACGTGCCCGAGCGCCGCTGACCGCCGCGACCTCGGGGCCGACCGAGATCGGCGCGCCCGCCACGTGAGCGCACCCGACCTGCCTACCTGACCTGACCTGACCTGCCCCGACCGCCCGCACCGACCCCTCTCATCGAACAAGGAGCACACGCATGACGAACCGCATCGTCCTCGCCTACTCAGGCGGACTGGACACCTCGGTAGCCATCGGCTGGATCGCCGAGGCGACCGGCGCCGAGGTCGTGGCGGTGGCCGTCGACGTCGGTCAAGGGGGAGAAGACCTTCAGGTCATCCGCCAGCGCGCGCTGGACTGCGGTGCGGTGGAGGCCTACGTCGCCGACGCCCGTGAGGAGTTCGCCGACGAGTACTGCCTGCCGGCACTACAGGCCGGAGCGATGTACATGGACACCTACCCGCTGGTGTCCGCCCTGTCCCGGCCGGTGATCGTCAAGCACCTCGTCCAGGCGGCACGTGAGTTCGACGCCACCACGGTGTCCCACGGGTGCACCGGCAAGGGCAACGACCAGGTGCGCTTCGAGGCGGGAATCGCCTCGCTCGCGCCGGACCTCACGTGTGTGGCTCCGGTCCGCGACCTGGCTTTGACCCGGGACAAGGCCATCGACTTCGCCGTGGCCAACAGCCTTCCCATCGAGACCACCAAGAAGAACCCCTACTCCATCGACCAGAACGTCTGGGGACGCGCGGTGGAGACGGGGTTCCTGGAAGACATCTGGAACGCGCCCATCGAAGACATCTACACCTACACCAGCGACCCGGCAGCGCCGCACGAGGCGGACGAGGTGGTGCTGACGTTCGAGGCCGGCGTCCCGGTCGCCATCGACGGGCAGCCGGTCACGATGCTGCAGGCGATCGAGCAGCTCAACCACCGGGCCGGCGCTGTCGGGGTCGGGCGAATCGACCTCGTTGAGGACCGTCTCGTGGGGATCAAGAGCCGGGAGGTCTACGAGGCTCCCGGTGCGATGGCGCTGATGGCTGCCCACGCCGAGCTGGAGAACGTCACGCTGGAGCGGGAGCTCGGCCGGTTCAAGCGTGGGGTGGCCCAGCGGTGGAGCGAGCTGGCCTACGACGGGTTGTGGTTCTCCCCGCTGCACCGGGCGCTGCGGGGCTTCGTCGACGCCTCCCAGGAGTACGTCACCGGTGAGGTGCGGATGAGGCTTCAGGGTGGACGCGCCACCGTGACCGGGCGACGCTCACCGGTCGGTCTGTACGACTACGGGATGGCGACCTACGACGAGCAGGACACCTTCGACCAGTCGATGGCCAAGGGCTTCATCGAGCTCTGGGCACTGCCGGCCAAGATGGCCGCGGCGCGGGACCAGCGGGCGGCCCGATGAGCTCAAGCCTGTGGGGAGGGCGCTTCGCGGGCGGTCCGAGCGAGGCGCTGGCGGCGCTGAGCAAGAGCACACACTTCGACTGGCGCCTGGCCCCGTACGACATCGCCGGCTCCCGGGCCCACGCCCGGGTGCTGCACGCGGCCGGGTTGCTCAGCGACGACCATCTCACCGCGATGCTCGAGGGCCTGGACCAGCTGCTCGGTGAGGTCACCCGGGGAGAGTTCCTGCCCGAGGCGGACGACGAGGACGTCCATACGGCGCTGGAACGCGGGCTGATCGAGCGGGTCGGGGCCGAGGTCGGGGGTCGCCTGCGGGCCGGCCGGTCCCGGAACGACCAGATCGCCACGCAGTTCCGGATGTACCTGAGGACCGAGGCACGGGCGCTGGCCGCTGCGATCGCCGCCGTGATCGAGGCTCTCCTGGCCCAGGCAGAGGCCCACGAGCGGGTAGCGATGCCGGGGCGGACGCACCTGCAGCACGCACAGCCGGTGCTGCTGGCTCACCACCTGCAGGCGCACGGCTGGGCGCTGTTGCGTGATGTGCACCGCCTCCAGGACTGGGACGACAGGTCGGCCTACTCCCCGTACGGCAGCGGCGCCCTGGCCGGCTCCTCGCTGGGTTTGGACCCGGAGGCCATCGCGCACGACCTGGGGATGCGCGGGCCCATGCAGAACTCGATCGACGCGACCGCCAGCCGTGACTTCGCGGCCGAGTTCGCCTTCGTCACGGCCATGGTCGCGGTGGACCTGTCGCGTCTCGCCGAAGAGGTGATCCTCTGGGCGACCGCGGAGTTCGCCTTCGTCACCCTCGACGATGCCTTCTCGACGGGTTCGAGCATCATGCCGCAGAAGAAGAACCCTGATGTGGCCGAGCTCGCCCGAGGCAAGGCAGGGCGGGTGATCGGCGACCTCACCGGTCTGCTGGCCACGCTGAAGGGCCTACCCCTCGCCTACAACCGCGACCTGCAGGAAGACAAGGAACCGGTCTTCGACGCGATCGACTCGCTGGAGCTGCTGCTGCCGGCTGTCTCGGGGATGGTCGGCACGCTGCGCTTCCATACCGACCGGATGGAGGCGCTGGCACCGCAAGGCTTCTCGTTGGCGACCGACGTGGCGGAGTGGCTCGTGCGCAACGGGGTGCCCTTCCGGGTGGCCCACGAGACGGCGGGCCGGTGTGTGCAGGTGTGCGAGGCGCGAGGGATCGACCTGCCGGACCTGTCCGACGAGGACCTGGCGCAGATCAGCGAGCATCTCACTGCGCAGGTCCGTGAGGTGCTGAGCGTCAAGGGGTCACTCGCGTCCCGGGACGCCTACGGCGGCACGGCTCCGGCACGGGTCGCCGAACAACGCGACCACCTGACCAAGGAGCTCATCCGCGCTCGGCGCTGGAGCGAGCAGACCCCCACCGTACGAGGCCCGGGCGTATCCTCCTCACCATGACAGGCAGCGCCGATCCGGCCCGGCAAACCGGGGGGTCGGACGCGTCACCAGGGCCGGGTCTTCACGCGGCGGCATTCCTCGTGGTGCTGCTGACGCCCGCCCTCGCCTGGGTCATCTGGGTGTTCGCTCCCGGTCAGACGCAGAGCGATGGCGCTCACATCGGGTGGTTCATCACGGTCGCCTCGGGATGTGTCCTCGCGGGATGGCTCGCCCGACCCCGCGGACGACGGTTCGCTGCGCTGTGGGCCGTCGCCGTGGTCGCCACCCTGGTGACGTTATACCTGTGGTGGTCGACCGCAGATGTCACCGGTCTGTTCGTCATCGGCATCGCGCTCGCGGTGCTGCCGGTCGTCTGCGCCGCTCCCGTGCTGCTGGGCATCGGGAGCCGACTCGGTCGCACCGGACGGTCGCCGAGCGCCGCCGTGCGGTGAACGCCGAAGACCCAGCGGCACCCGCGGGTTTGCAGTGACGATCAGTCGACGGGTTCTGAGTGCCGACGTGACGGCGGCAGCTCCCGCGCTCCTGGGCGCCCGCGTCGTGGCAGACGACGTGGTGCTGCGGATCACCGAGGTGGAAGCGTATGCCGGGCATCACGATCCCGGTTCCCATGCCCGTCGCGGTCCCACCCCTCGCTGCCGCGTCATGTTCGGCGAGCCGGGCCGTGCCTACGTGTACTTCACGTACGGGATGCATCACTGCCTCAACGTCGTGTGCGCTCCGAGTGGGACCGCCGCTGCAGTGCTGATCCGGGCAGCAGAGGTGGTGCGAGGCGAGGATGTCGTGCGTGCTCGGCGCGACGCCTCCCGAGCCTCGCCCCAGCCGTTCCGCGACCTCGCGCGGGGGCCGGCGAGGCTGGCTCAGGCGCTGAACGTCGACCTGAGCGTCAACGGTGCCGACCTTTGCGACGCCGGTGCGGACCTGCGTCTGGATCTGGGAGCACCGGTGTCGCAAGGAAAGGTCAAGCGCGGCCCGAGGGTGGGGGTGCGAGGCCCGGGCGGGGACGGCGTGGCATACCCCTGGCGGTTCTGGATCGACGGGGAGGCGACCGTCTCGGCGTACCGCGCGGCCGCCCCGCGGGCGCCGGTTCCGCGAAACAGTCGTCGGTAGGGCAGGCTGTGCACGCTCGACTGCGCGGATCAGCCCGAGGAGGCGCTGAGGAAGGAGATGTCGGTGTGAGCAGCATCCTGGACGAACTGCAGTGGCGAGGTCTGGTTGCCCAGACCACCGACGAAAGCGCTCTTCGGGCGCATGTGGACGCCGGCCCTCGGTCGGTCTACTGCGGTTTCGACCCGACAGCTCCCTCGCTGCACTTCGGGAACCTGGTGCAGCTCGTGCTTCTGCGTCACCTGCAACGTGCCGGGCACCGCGTCATCTGCCTGGTCGGAGGCTCGACAGGACTGATCGGTGACCCGCGCCCCACGGCCGAGCGGACCTTGCGTCCGCCGGAGGAGACCGCGGCGAACGCGGCCCGCATCCGCGAGCTCGTGGAGCCGTTCCTGGACTTCTCGGGTGACAACCCCGCCATCCTCGTCAACAACCTGGACTGGACGGAGGGCATCAGCGCCCTGAACTTCCTGCGGGACCTCGGCAAGCACTTCCGGGTGAACCAGATGATCCGCAAGGAAGCGGTGGCAGCCCGCCTGCAAAGTCAGGACGGCATCTCCTACACCGAGTTCAGCTACCAGATCCTGCAGGCGCTGGACTTCCTGCACCTGTACCAGCACGAGAACGTCACCATGCAGACCGGCGGCCAGGACCAGTGGGGCAACCTCACAGCCGGGGTCGACCTGGTGCACCGAGTCGAGGGAGCCACGGTCCACGCCCTCACCACCCCTTTGCTGACGGACGCTTCGGGGGAGAAGTTCGGCAAGAGTGCCGGCAACGCCATCTGGCTCTCGCCCGACATGACGACGCCGTGGGCCTTCTACCAGTACTGGATCAACGTCGACGATGCGGATGTGGTGCGGCTGCTCAAGGTCTTCACCGACCGCGACGCCGAGCAGATCGAGGGGCTGGAGCTCGCGCGCGTACAGACACCCCAGCGACGTGAGGCGCAACAGGCGTTGGCGCTCGACGTCACGACTCTGGTCCACGGGGCCCCGGCCGCAGAACGAGTACGTTTCGCCAGCCAGGTCCTGTTCGGAACGGCCGACCCGCGCTCCATCGACACCGCCACCCTGCACGACGCCGTCGCGGATCTGCCGCTGGCGAGCGGTCAACCCGGTCAGCCCGTGATCGACGCGCTCGTGGCCACTGGACTCGCGTCCGGCCGCGGGGCGGCGCGGCGACTGCTGGATGGAGGAGGGGTCAGCCTCAACAACGCCAAGCTGGGCGATCCGGAGCGGGTGCTGACTGCGCAGGACTTCCTTCACGGCACCACTGTCCTGCTCCGCCGAGGGCGACGCAGCCTCGCTGCGGTGCAGCAGAACCAGGCCTGATCCGGAGCGATTTGTACCGCACCCGACGAGGCGCTACTGTTGCTCTCCGCTGCTCCGGCAGGGAGGCACGGACATCGACAGCAACGCTGTGGTGGCCGGTCCCACCGAAGTAGCTCTCCACAACCGACTCAGGGCGTCAGACGCAGCCACAACGCGTTTTGACTGAAAGTCCCGCGGTCGGCTATCGTTGGAGATTCGCCCCGCTGGCTGTAGCCCATCCAGGCTGCCGCAGGCGGTGTGTGTCCGAATCTTGAGAACTCAACAGCGTGCTAAAAATCGATGCCAATATGTTTGTCGTCCATAGCGTCGTCTCACAGGGCTCGTTCCGCAAGGAACGGTGTACCGGTGGTCAGACGTGAAGGGCGTGTTTGGCTGGCCTGACTTCTCCCCCGAGGACGAAGGTCAGTTTATTGTTAGGTTTCAACCCTTTGTAGGGAAATTTTTCTACGGAGAGTTTGATCCTGGCTCAGGACGAACGCTGGCGGCGTGCTTAACACATGCAAGTCGAACGA
>JBAUJO010000118.1:0-1535 GCA_049683875.1 Ornithinimicrobium sp. | reverse complement strand
AGCCGAGACCCATCATGGCCACCGCGTTGGGGACAGCGAACAGGCGTTGGTTGACCATCGGCAGCACCAGGCTCACCACCGTCGCGAGAGCCGCGACCGCGAGCAGGGCCGCCGCCCACCGGGCCAGGACGCCCGCGCGGAACATTGCGATGCCGAACACGATGCCGCCGAGGATGTAGCCGAGACCGACGACGACGTTGAGCGGCGAGAACAGTCCGAGGTCGGCAGTCGAGCTGTTGTTGGTGGCCGCGGCGACGACGCCGTTGACATACTCGGGCGCGCTCGGGGCGATAGTCGGTATCACGGTCAGGCCGATCACCTCGACGCCCAGCATGGCCAGGTAGCCCAGGCTCAGCATGAGGTAGCCGACCAGCCCCAGCAGACCGATCCGACGCACCTGGGTCAGGTACATCCCGGTCACGCCGGCGAGCGCCAAGGTGGCCATAGCCACCTTCATCCCCTGGCGGACCTTCCACTCCGTCGTGGTCGTGAAGTCGAGGGTGATCTCCGGGTGCTTGACCTGGACGGCGGCGAAGAGCAGCCCCGAGGCGACGGCGGCCAGGGCGGCCGCTCGAGTGAGCGTGGTGGTAGTGATCTGCATGACGGCCTCCGTGGCTTGCGGCCCGCGGCGGGTGCTGCGGGACTGCTTCGGAACCTACGGACCCGGGTGGTGAGCCAGCATCACCCGATGAGGTGACCAGCTGGGTGAGATCCGTCAGCCGGGGCCGGTGACGTCAGGCCGAGCTCGCGGTCGCGGCTGACCGCCGCTCGGCGGCTGGTCACGCCGAGCTTGGTGAAGATGTGCTTGGTGTGGGTGCGAAGGGTGTTGGGAGAGATGAAGAGCGTGCGAGCGATGTCGGGGCCGCTCAGGTCGCAGCCGAGCAGGGCGAGCACCTGCAGCTCGCGCTCGCTCAGCGCGTCCGCCAACGTCGTGGACGGTCTGTGTGTCGGGCCGAGGCCTCGGGTAGGGGGCACCGCGGTCGCCGAGGAGAGAAGGCGCTGCGCGTAGTGGCCGACCACCTGGTCGCGCGCTGCGGCTCGTAGCAGCTCGAGCATCGCCGGGCCCTCGTCGAGGAACAGCCGAAGGAAGGACTCGGGCTCGGGTGCCAGGAGCCACACGTCGGCCAGCGCCGCCAGGGCCTGCTCGGGTCGCCCCTGGGCGTGGTGCGCCAGGGCGGTGAGCAGGCGGATCTCGACGAGGCTGCCGGCCCGCCCGGACGCCTCTGCGGCCTCCCGAAGCCGCTCCAGCAAGGCGACCACCGCATCGATCGACGTACGGTCGGGGTGGGTGCGATGCTCGGCGAGCAGCAGACGGACTAGCGTGAGGTGCTCGAACTCGCGCAGGTGTTCGGCGCGGTCGTCGACGAACACGCCGCAGCCTCGTGCCCACTCCGCCGCCTCTACCAGCTCTCCCTCGGAGATCTGCAGTCGTGCTCGCAGGGCCGGGACGGGACGCACCTCCGGGTAGAACCCGCGGCGGTAGAGCTGTTCCGCCTGATCCAGGGCCTCACCTGCCGCCGTAGGGTCACCATGGG
>JBAUJO010000117.1:0-7102 GCA_049683875.1 Ornithinimicrobium sp. | reverse complement strand
CGAGCGCAGTCGATCCATCGACCGCGACCTACACCAAGCGTGGTCACTTGTCCGCCTGGCCAGCGAGAGCGCCACCTGGAACCCGCGGGGCCGTCGCCACCCCTCCCACGCCCAGGGATACAGCGAGGTGCTCATCCGGCTGGAGGAAGGGGTGGCCCATGTCCGGAGCATGGCTCGCCAGGTGCGCGAGTCCAGCCGCGCCGCCCAGGAGTGGGAGCCGATGTTCTCCGAGCGGTTCGTCGACCTGCTCAACCGCACCGGGCAGGCCGTGGCCGACGCCGAAGCGGACGTCGCGTCACTGCGACGCGAGGTGACCGGGCTGGCGGACGATCTCTCCGGGGAGGATCTACCCGGTCTGCTGTGGCCGCTGTACGGCGCGCTGATCGCCAACCTGAAGATCGTCATCACCGTCGTCGACGATGTGGCGAGCGCCAGCCCGGTCCGCACCTGAACCCGCGGCCGGCGCGGGTGCACCCGGGGGTCACGGAAGGCTCGGGATCGCCGCCAGCAGGTCGCGGGTGTACTCGTGGCGCGGCTCGGCAAACAGCTGCTCAGTCGCCGCCTGCTCCACGATGCGTCCCTGTCGCATCACGGCGACGCGGTCGCACACATGACGCACCACCGACAGGTCGTGGCTGACGAAGACGAGGGTCAGGCCACGCTGAGCCACGACGTCGCTCACCAGGTTCAGCACCTGCGCGCGGACCGAGACGTCCAGGGCGCTGACCGGTTCGTCGGCCACCAGGATGGACGGTTCGGGTGCCAGGGCCCGGGCGATCGAGATGCGCTGGCGCTGCCCACCGGAGAACTGGTGCGGGTAGCGACGAGCTGCGTCGGCCGGCATACCGACCGCCACCAGGAGCTCGCGAACCCGCTCGAGCCGCGAGGACCGGTCTCCGATGCCCTGGGCCACGAGCGGCTCGGCGATCGTGTCGCCGACCCGCATCCGTGGGTCCAGCGAGCTCATCGGGTCCTGGAACACGACGCCGATCTGGCCGCGGAGCCACTGCAGCTGTCGCCAGGACTGGTCGACGAGGGACCGACCCTGCACCTGGAGCGAGCCGTGGGTGGGCTGGTCCAGACCGCACATCATCCGCAGCAGGGTGGACTTGCCCGACCCTGACTCCCCCACGATGCCGAACCGTTCGCCCGCGGCGATGCTGAGGTCGACCTCTCGCACCGCGTGCACCGGCTGTCCGGGTTCCCGCCAGGACGTCCGCTCTTGCCGAAAGGTGCGGGTGAGGTCGCGAGCGCGGATGGCAGGTTGCTCAGTCATCGGGCGTCCCTACCGGGTGCACGCACGCGAAGCCGGATGCCGGCGACCCGGCACCCCCCGGTGACCGCGGCGTCCAGGGCGGCTGCTCCTCGCACGCGGAGGAGGCGTGGGAGCATCGGGAACGGAAGACGCACCCGCTGGGGAACCGGCCGGCCGGCGGCACCGTGCCCTCGATGGTCGGCAGGGCGGCCCCCCGCTCGACCGACGTCAGGTCGCTGGCGGCCAGCAGACCCGCGGTGTAGCGGTGCCGCGGATTGCTGAACACCTCCCGGACCGTGCCGGACTCCACGATGCGCCCGCCGTACATGACCAGGACCCGCTCGCACACCTGCGCGACGACGGCCAGGTCGTGGGTGATGAACAGCAGCGCCGCCTCGCGAGCACGCACTCCGTCGACGATGAGGTCGAGCACGCGCGCCTGCACCGTGACATCGAGGGCGGTGCTCGGCTCGTCGCAGATCAGCAGACGCGGGTCGCAGGCCAAGGCGATGGCGATCACCACACGCTGCCGCTGACCTCCGGAGAGCTGATGGGGATAGGCACGCGACACCTCACCGGCCTTCAGGCCGACCTGGTCCAGGACGTCGCCGGCGCGCTGGAGCGCCTCGCCCCGGGATACTCCGGAACGGTGCAACCTGATCACCTCGGCCACCTGGGCGCCGACCCGCATCGTGGGGTTGAGCGCGGTCATCGGCTCCTGGAAGACCATCGTCATCTCGTCGCCGCGCAGCGCCGCCCACTGTCTCGCCGACTGCTCCAGCAGGTTCTGCTGCTGACCGTCCATCCGTACCTGGCCTTGAGCGTGCACCCCGTCGGGGAGCAGACCCATGATCGCCAGCGCGGTCAGGGACTTGCCGCTCCCGGACTCACCGATCAGCCCGACCCGCTCACCGGCGTCGATGCTGAAGCGCACCTGCGACAGCAGCGCCGTCGAGGCGGTGGCAACGTCCAGATCCTCGACCTGGAGCACGGCAACGGCGGCCTCGGTGCTCACCGCGACGCCAGCTTCGGGTCCAGGGCGTCGCGCAGGCCGTCGCCGAGCAGGTTGAACCCGAGCACGGCGAGCGCGATCGCGGCGCCGGGGATCAGGGCGAGGTGCGGGGCTGAGCGCAGCGTCGACTGCGCCTCGAAGAGCATCCGACCCCAGGAGGGCTGCCCCGGTGGCGTGCCCAGCCCGAGGTAGGCCAGCGCGGCCTCGGCCAGGATGGCGATCGCAAAGGACACCGACGCCTGGACGATGACCAACCCGGTGAGGTTGGGCAGTACGTGCCGTGTCGCGATGGCCAGCGGCCCCCGTCCCGCGGCGCGGGCGGCGAGCACGTAGTCGCTGCCCAGCACGGACAGCGCCCCCGACCGGGTGACCCGGGCGAAGGAGGGGATGGTGGCGATGCCGATGGCCACCATGGCCACGCGGGTCGACCCTCCGTAGATCGCGGCGAACATGATCGCCAGCAGCAGCGCGGGGAAGGCGAGCAGGATGTCGTTGCCGCGCATCACGAGCCCGCCGAACCATGCCGGCGCCATCGCGGCCAGGATGCCCAGCGGCACCCCGACCAGGGCCGCAACCCCGACCGAGACGATGCCGACGTACAAGGTGGTCTGCGCACCGAGGATGATCTGGCTGAAGACGTCGCGGCGGAACCGGTCGGTGCCCAGCCAGTACTCGGTGTTCGGAGTCTGGTAAGCCGGGGTCGGCAGGACCTTCATGGCCGGCTGTGGCGTCCATACCAGCGACACCAGCGCCAGCACGACGATCAGGACCACCAGCGCGGCACCGACGGTCAGCGGGGCGTTCAGGCGTCCCCGCCATCTCGCGCCGAGCGTGCTCGTCGCTGGTGCGGGGCCGGTCAACGCCCGCTCCCGGTGCGCAGTCGGGGGTCGATCGCGACGTAGACCGCGTCGACCACGAAGTTGATGACCAGCACGGCCACGACCAGCACCATGACCACGCACTGGATGGTCAGCAGCTCCCGGGAGCGTACGGAGTCCAGCAGCAGTGACCCGAGGCCGGGCAGGACGAAGACCCGCTCGATGACCACGGCGCCGATGAGCAGCCCCGCCAGCTGCAGGCCCGCCACGGTGACGACAGGAACGGCAGCGTTGCGCACGGTATGCCGCAGCACGGCCTGCGCCGGACGCAGCCCCTTGGCTCGGGCGGTGCGCAGGTAGTCCTGACCGAGCTCGTCCAGCACCGCCGAGCGCACGTAGCGGGCCAGCACCGAGCCCTGCACGAGGGCCAGCGCGACGGCGGGCAGGACCAGTCGCTGCAGGAAGCCGACGGGGTCCTGGGCCGGCACCACCCATCCACCGGACGGCACCCAGCCGAGCCGGACGGCGAAGACCGAGATGCCCACGATGCCGGCCAGGAACGCCGGGATCGCCACCCCGATCTGCGACAGTGCCGAGAGCACGACGCCGTCGAGGTGGCGATGACGCATCGCCATCCACGCCCCGACAGGCACGGCCACGGCGACGGCGAGCAGCATCGCCGCTGCGACCAGCCAGACCGTGACTCCCAGACCGTCGACGATCTGCGGGCCGATCGGAGCCCGCGAGATGTACTCCACCCCGGGGTCGAGCCGCAGCATGCCCCCGACCCAGTCCAGGTACTGCACGACCAGGGGACGGTCCAGCCCGTACTCGGCGCTCATCCGGGCCACCGCCTGCTCCGAGGCGTTCACCCCCAGGGCCACCCGGGCCGGGTTGCCGGGAAGCACCTGCATGAAGCCGAACACCACGACCGTGCTGACCGCGATGCTGGCCAACAGCACGGCCAGACGGCGTGTCAGCTGCCAGAGCACCACACCACCCGAGCGCTCAGCCGAGCCGCCCGGCCCTCACTTCCGGGCCAAGGGGGCCAGCTCGAAGGAGATGCTGGCCGCATTCTCGGGCAGCCCGGTGATGTCGGGCTCGGCGACGATGAGGTTTGGCAGCAGGAACAGGAAGTCCGCCGCGGCGTCCTGCGAGATCACCTTCGCCGCCTGCGCCATCTTCTCGTTCTGCTCCTGCGGGGTGCCGGCGTCCGCCTCGTCGAACAGCACCCTGACCTCGCTGGTGCCGTAGCCGGTGTAGTAGTCCGGGTTGCCGAACACCGCCCTCATGTCGCGCGGCTCGACGTGCGCGACGATGGACATGTCGTAGTCGTGGGAGGTGAACACCTCCTCCAGCCACGTCGAGGGGAACTCCAGCTCCTCGATGGTCACGTCGAACCCGGCGTCCTCGAGCATCGACTCGACCACGGTCCCGCACGCCACGGCATACGGCAGGGTCGGGATGCGCAGCCTCACTTTCGCGCCCGTGGCGTCGGCCTCCCTCAACAGAGACTTCGCCTTCGCGACGTCGAACTCGTAGTCGCCCGTGCGGTCCTCGTACCAGGGGTCCGTGGGAGGGACCATGGACCCGATGAGCTCGCCGCGACCGGCCCAGCAGGTGTCCAACAGCGTCTGGTGGTCGATGGCGTGGCGCGCGGCCTGCCGGACACGAAGGTCGGAGAACGGCTTCTCCCGGTTGTTGAAGGACAGCACGACCTCACCGTTGGTGGTGCCCTCGATGACCTGGTAGTCGCCGTTCTCGAAGTCGGCCAGGGACTCAGGGGCCTGCACGGTGCCGACGACGTCGATGCTCCCGCTCAACAGCGCGTTGTTCAAGGCGTTGCCGTCGTTGTAGTAAGCCAGCCGCACCGTCTCGAAGAACGGCGCCTCACCCCAGTAGTCCTCGTTCCGTTCCATCGTGAGGTCGGTGCCGCGGTCCCACTCCCCGAACCGGTAGGGCCCTGTGCCGATCGGCTCGGTGGCCAGGTCATCGGTGCCCTCGGTGTCGAACATGGCCCCGACCTGGGTCGTCATCGCGTAGAGCCATGAGTTGTCGGGGCGCTTGAGCGTGACGGTGACCTCGTGCTCACCGGTCGCCTCGACACTGTCCACCACGTTCATCTGGTTCTTCAGCGAGACCGTCCAGTCATCGGACTGAACCCGCTCGAGGGAGAAGACCACGTCGTCGGGGCCGAACGCCGCTCCGTCGGAGAACGTCGCGTCCTGGACCAGGGTGAAGGTGTAGGTCTTCCCGTCGTCGCTGACCTCGTAGTCGGTGGCCAGGGAGGGCACGATCTCGCCGGACTCGCTGTCCACCTTCACCAAGGTCTCATAGACGTTGTACAACAGGGCCTGCGGGATCGCCGCCCCGTCGGTCGTGGTGAAGTCCATGCTGGCCGGCTCGGCCACCAACCCGATCGCGACGCTCTTGTCATCCGAGCCGCCCCCGCTGTCCGCACCGTCGTCCTGGCTACCGCTGCCGGCGTTGCAGGCGCTCAGCGCGAACGCTCCGGCCACGACCACGCCGAGCGTGCGCTTGGGGGTGCTGACCATGGAAGGTACCTCTCTGGGGGACTGCGTCACCGCACGGTGCTCACGGTGACCGGCAACAGGGGCGCAGACAGGGTATGCCGAGTGCTCACGCGAGCACACATCCTCTCGCCTTTCCGGATGGGCGTTGCGCTAGAACACCTCGGTGATCGATCCCCACAGCTGGTTGGCACCGAGCACCGCGAACAGCAAGGCGGTGATGCCCAGCAGCACGTTGGTCCACAGCTTGTTGGCGTGCTCGGCCGGGATGCGCGAGCCGTTGAGCAGGCCGAGCAGGGTCAGCGCCAGGAACGGCATGAACAGCGCCCCCAGCACGCCGTAGGTCAGGATCAGCCCGATGGGCTTGCCCAGCAGCAGCAGGACCATCGGGGGGAAGGTCAGCCACACGAGGTAGAACTTGAAGTACCTGCCCCCGACCCGGGTGTCCGGATGGCCGGACTCCACGCCCCGCATGTTGCCCCAGAAGTCGGCGAACATCAGCGAGACACCGTTCCAGACCCCGATGATCGAAGAGAACGACGCGGCCCAGAAGCCGACCAGGAACGCCGTGCCGATCACCCGGCCATAGCGCTCGTCCAGCACGTCGGACAGGTCCACCAGGCCCTCGTCCCCGGCGCTGACGCTCACCCCGGCGGCCTGGATGACCTCGGCGCCGACGATGAGCATCGCGAGCACGAAGACCCCGGTCAGCACGTAGGCCATGGTGTTGTCGATCCGCATGACCTTCACCCACTTCGGGGTGATCCATCCCTTCTCGCGCAGCCAGTAGCCGTAGGCGGCGAGCGTGATGGTGCCACCGACACCGCCGGCGAGCGCGAGGGTGTACACGAGCCCGCCATCGGGGATGATCGGTCGCAGCCCGGCTAACATCTGGGGGATGTTCGGCGTCGCGATGATCGCCAGACCCACGACGGTGAGGAACATCGTCGCGATCAAAGCCGCGGTGATCTTCTCGAAGGTCGCGTAGGCGTTGAACCAGACGAGCAGGAAGCCGGCCACGCCCATGAGCACCGCCCAGACCAGCAGCGGGACGCCGGGGAAGAGGGCGGCCAGCGGCAGCGCCGTGGATGACATCGCCGTGGCGCCGTACACGAAGCCCCAGATGATGATGTACGGGCCGAAGTACCAGGTCGTCCACCGGCCCAACGTCCGCCAGCCCTCGAAGATGGTGTACCCGGTGGCCAGGGTGTAACGCCCCGCTCCCTCGACCAGGATGATCTTCAGGATCACGCCGACCACAACGGCCCAGAGCAGAGTGTAGCCGTACAGCGACCCGGCGGCCAGGGTCGCGACGAGGTCCCCGGCGCCGACGCCCGTCGCGGCCACGACGAGACCCGGGCCGATCACCTTCCATCGGGGCTGGACGCCGCCGTCGTCGTCCACGGCACTGCGATGCCCGGCCTTGCGTCCGCCGTCGCTGCTCATGAGCCTGCTCCCGCCGGTGCGGGTCCACGCAGCTGCGTGG
>JBAUJO010000116.1:0-3542 GCA_049683875.1 Ornithinimicrobium sp. | reverse complement strand
CGACGACGCCGACCTGACCGGCGAGGCCGAGCAGCTCCGCGGCGTTGACCGTGGCCGCTCGCAGCACCTCCGCCGATGGCTGCACCTGGGCCCGGATGCGGAACTCCTGGGACTGGTGACGCTGCATGTCGCCCAGAAGGTCGGTTCCGAGGGCGAGCTTCACGCCGCCCCTCCACGCCCGTTCCAGCGCCTCCAGCCCGGCGTCGAGCACCACCCCCACCTTGTGTTGGCTCTCCTGCGGCAAACCCGCCTCGGCGCCCTCGGCCTGCAGGTACTCATAGGTCACCAAGGTCGGCACCAGGAACGCCTGGTGCTCCACGAAGAGCGGGATGCTCTCGTCGTCGATGAGGTTGCCGTGCTCGATGCAGCGCACCCCGAGCCGCAGCCCGCGGTTCACCGCCGCGGCGGTATAGGCGTGGCCGGTCACGTACCGGCCGGCGTTGCCCGCCTCCTGCACCACCGCGCTGATCTCCGCGTCGGTGAACTGCAGCGAGTCGATCCGGTCGGTCGGCGAGGCCACCCCACCCGAGAGCATGATCTTCACGTGGTCGGCGCCGGTGCGCAGCTGGTCTCGCGTGGCGCGCAGCACCTCGTCGACCCCGTCGCAGACCCGGCCGATCCCGGCGGCGCACACGTGGTTGTCCAGCGCCTGCCGGCCAGGGCCCCGCACATCGGCGTGCCCCCCGGTCGGTGAGAGCGCCTTGCCTGCGAAGTGCACCCTGGGCCCCGGCCACAGCCCCTCGCGGGTGGCGCGGGCGATGCCGAAGTCAGCCCCACCCACGTCGCGCACGGTGGTGAAACCGCGGCTGAGCATGTCCCGCAGGAACCCCGAGGTCTTGGCGGCCACGTAGTACGGCGAGTCGTCGGCCTGAGCCCCCAGGTCGGCGGTGGCCGCGGTCACGTGCACGTGGCAGTCGATCAGACCGGGCATCACCGTCTTCCCCCCGGCGTCGAGCTCCTCACCGCCCTCGGGCAGGCTCAGATCCGGTCCTACCTGCTCGATCACCCCGTCCACCACGAGCACGTCGTGCCCGACCAGCATCTCGCCGGCCTCCACGTCGCATACGTTCCCGCCGCGCAGGAGCAGTGCCGTCATCGCAGACCTCGCTTCGTCGTCGTCGCCTCTGGTCTGCCTGATCGTGTCACTACCCGTGCCGGCG
Source organism: Ornithinimicrobium sp. (assembly GCA_049683875.1). GTDB lineage: Bacteria > Actinomycetota > Actinomycetes > Actinomycetales > Dermatophilaceae > Ornithinicoccus. Next base: position 2,382 of record JBAUJO010000116.1, on the reverse strand, counting down.
GGCATCCCTTGCCGCGCAACCAGCCTCGGGGTTGGATGGGAAGACCGGCGACGCCGTTCGGTCGCAACCCTCACTCGAAAGGCCCGGTATGCAGACCGTTCACGTGACGATCCTGGTCATCTACCTGGTGGCGATGGTCGCTCTGGGGCTGTGGTTCAGCCGGGCCAAGCAGATGGCCTCCGGCGACGACTTCGTCTTCGCCAGCCGCAACCTGCCCCGACCCGTGATGATCGGCACGCTCCTGGCGACGTGGGTCGGCTCCGGCACGATCATCGGAGGGGCCAACTTCGCCTACACCTACGGGCCTCTGGCCTCCATCTTCTTCCTGGCCGGCACCCCGGTGGGCATCGTCGTGCTCTACTTCATCGCCAAGCGGGTGCGGAAGAGCTCGACCTACACAGTGCCCGAGCTTCTCGAACAGCACTACGGCGTCGTGGTGCGCATCATCGCGGCGTTGATCACGATCATCGCCTACGTGGGCATCGTCGCCTACCAGTTCACCGGCGGCGGCTACATCCTGTCGCTGATCACGCCGATGTCGGCCACCGACGGGGCCATCGTCATGGCCGTGCTGATCACCTTCCTGGCCGTCGGCGGTGGCCTGAAGTCGGTGGCGTGGACGGACTTCGTCTCCGCACTGGTCATCGTCGTCGGTCTCATCGTGGCCCTGCCCATCGTGCTCGGAGGCGATATCGGAGGGGTGGGCAACTACTGGTCGCAGCTGCCCGAAGCCTCGACCACCTGGACCGGCGGCCTGACCCCGCTGCAGCTGCTCGGCTTCTTCCTACCACTCTTCCTGCTCATCCTGGCCGACCAGAACATGTACCAGCGCCTGGGGGCCGCCCGCGACGAGGACGAGGCTCGTCGGTCCACGGTCGGGTTCTTCGCCAGCAGCTTCCTCGTCACGGTGCCGGTGGCGCTGCTGGCCTCGGCCGCCGTGATCCTGATGCCGAACATCGAGCCCGACACCGCCGTGCTGTCGCTGGCCAGCGAGGGATACCTGCCGACCGTCCTGGGCGGCCTGCTGCTCGCCGGAGGCCTCGCCTTCATCGTCACCACCGGCTCCTCGTTCCTGCTCTCGGGGGCGGGCAACGTGGTCTACGACGCAGTCCAGCGCATGTTCGGCGTCAAGCTCGGCGAGAAGTCACGGCTGGGCGTGCACCGTCTGGCGATCCTCGGGATCGGCGTCGTCGCCTACGTGCTCGGTCGCTACTTCCCCACCGTGCTGGAGCTGCAGATCTACGCCTACACGATCTACGGGGTCGGCATAGCGCCGCCGGTGCTGGCCATCTTCTTCTGGCGGCGGGCCAGCACCGCGGGAGCGATCGCGGCCATGGTCGTCGCCACCGGGCTCACCATCGCCTGGGAGGAGACGGGCCAGCCCTTCGACCTCAACGCTGTGCTCGTCTCGCTGCCGGCCTCGGTCTTCACCCTGGTGGTCGTCAGCCTGGTGCTGCCGAGCCGCCGCGGCGCGAAGGAGCCCAGCGAGGTGAACTGAACCTTCGGTCAGGTGAAGGGTGGCCGGTGGTCCAGCCGCACCGACCCGCTCCCCGCCAGTCGCCACAGCCGCGCCGCGACGTCGCGGTCCTCCTCGGTCACCAGGTTGCCCATCCAGCGCAGCGCCAACGTCATCATCCAGCGCGAGCGCATCCCGACCGGGCCGAGCGCGGGCAGCACGCGAGGCACGGTCACCAGGCCGGCGAGACGCCGGGCGATGGAGAACGCCTCGCCGTAGTGGTGCGTCAGCAAGCGGGGCCAGGCAGTGCCGAGGTGATCGCCCTCGTGGATGCTCTGGGCCACCAGGCGCCCGGTCTCCAGGCCGTAGTCGATCCCTTCGCCGTTCAGCGGGTTGACACACCCCGCCGCGTCCCCGATCAGCGCCCAGTTCGGCCCGGCCACGCCGGAGACCGCGCCCCCCATCGGCAACAGCGCCGACGTGGGCGCCCGCAGCGGCCCCGACAGCCCGAACTCCTCGGCCCGGGAATCGGCGTAGAACTGCATCAGCGGCCGCAGCTGGATGCCGGCCGGTCGCTTGGCCGTGGCCAGCGTCCCAACACCGATGTTCACCTCACCGTCACCGAGCGGGAAGATCCAGCCGTAGCCCGACAGCAGCTCGCCTTCCATCCCCCTCAGCTCCAGGTGTGAGGAGATCCACGGGTCCTGCGAGCGCGTGGAGTCGACGTAGGCGCGCCCGGCCACCCCGTAGACAGTGTCCCGGTGCCAGGTCCGCCCCAGCACGCGACCCAGCTGCGAGCGGACCCCGTCGGCCACCACGAGCCGCCGGCAGCGCACGGTATGCCGCGTCTCGCCGGTGTCGAAGACCACGCCGCCGACGCGGTCCCCGTCGCGCACGACGTCAACGGCCCGGGCCCCTTGCATCCC
>JBAUJO010000115.1:0-3278 GCA_049683875.1 Ornithinimicrobium sp. | reverse complement strand
CCTCGAGGCGGTGGACCCGCTGGAGGAGTTCACCGCGGTCCTGCGCGGCAAGTACGGCGACTGGTTCGTCGTCCACTCCTACGCCGGCTACGAGAACCGGGTCAAGCACAACCTGGAGACCCGGATCACCAGCCTGAACATGGAGGACTACATCTTCGCCGTCGAGGTTCCGATGGAGGAGGTCACCGAGATCAAGTCCGGCGTGCGCAAGCAGGTCAAGCGCGTCCGGATGCCCGGCTACGTGCTCGTGCGCATGGAGCTGACGGACGAGTCGTGGGGAGCGGTCCGCCACACACCTGGGGTCACGGGTTTCGTCGGTAACGCCCACCAGCCGGTGCCGTTGTCCATCGAGGAGGTCATCACCATGCTCGCCCCGGTGTTCGACCAGCCGGCTGAGACCAAGGCCGCCGCGGCATCGGGCGCCGCGCGCTCGCAGCCACAGCCCGAGGTCGACTTCGAGATCGGCGAGTCGGTGACCGTGATGGAGGGTCCGTTCGAGACTCTCCCGGCCACCATCTCCGAGATCATCCCGGAGTCGCAGAAGCTCAAGGTTCTCGTCTCGATCTTCGGCCGGGAGACCCCGGTCGAGCTGGCGTTCAACCAGGTCGCCAAGATCTGAGACGGTACTCCGCGCGGCCGCGCGGACAGGCAACCGGGTCATCGCCCGCGGCGTCGGCCCACCACCACCACAGAAAGACATCACATGCCCCCCAAGTCCAAGAAGAAGTCCGGCTTCATCAAGCTCCAGATCCAGGCCGGCCAGGCGACCCCCGCCCCACCGGTCGGGCCGGCCCTCGGTCAGCACGGCGTCAACATCATGGAGTTCGTCAAGGCGTACAACGCTGCGACCGAGGGCCAGCGAGGCAACGTCGTCCCGGTCGAGATCACGGTCTACGAGGACCGCTCCTTCACGTTCGTGACCAAGACACCTCCGGCGGCCGAGCTGATCAAGAAGGCGGCCGGGGTGAACAAGGGCTCGGGCGAGCCGCACAAGACCAAGGTCGCCACGCTGACCCAAGACCAGGTGCGCGAGATCGCCGAGACCAAGATGGCCGATCTCAACGCCCTCAGCGTCGAGCAGGCCGCCAAGATCATCGCGGGCACCGCCCGGTCGATGGGCGTCACGGTCCAGTCCTGACGCCGACACCGCCGCTCGACCGTCCCGGTCGCTCGGCAGCCATGACCCGCCCCCGGGCCATGGCGTGGCAGGGCCAGCGCTGGTCCGGATGACCACATCTCCACCCAGAACCCAGGAGCAGACATGAAGCGCAGCAAGGCATACCGCGCGGCGGCCGAGAAGATCGACGCCGACACCCTCTACCCGCCCATCGAGGCCATCGCGTTGGCCAAGGAGACGACGACCACGAAGTACGACGCGACCCTGGAGGTCTCGTTGCGCCTCGGCGTGGATCCGCGCAAGGCGGACCAGCTGGTCCGCGGAACCGTCAACCTTCCCCACGGGACGGGTAAGACCGCTCGCGTGCTGGTCTTCGCGAACGGCGAGCGCGCCGAGGCTGCGCGGGCCGCAGGCGCGGACTACGTTGGCAGCGACGAGTACATCGACCAGGTGGCCGGTGGCTGGCTGGACTTCGACGCGGTCGTGGCTACCCCCGACCTCATGGGCAAGGTCGGCCGGCTCGGCAAGGTGCTCGGCCCGCGGGGCCTGATGCCGAACCCCAAGACCGGCACCGTGACGATGGACACGGCCAAGGCGGTGAGCGACATCAAGGGCGGCAAGATCGAGTTCCGCGTCGACAAGCACTCGAACCTGCACTTCATCATCGGCAAGGCCTCGTTCACCGACCGCTCGCTGGCCGAGAACTACACCGCGGCGATCGATGAGGTGCTGCGGCTTAAGCCCTCGGCCGCCAAGGGTCGCTACATCACCAAGGCGACGATGACGACCTCGATGGGGCCAGGGATTCCGCTGGACTCCTCGCGCAGCGCCGCTTACGCCGACGCCGAGTAGTAGGCGTCCGCCGACCTCCCCTGCTCACGACGGGCACCTCCCACGGTGCCCGCCGTGGGCAGGCGTGTGGTGGCGATTTGGGGTGGGCCGGGGCGACTGCGTATCCTTGGCATCGACCAAAGACCGCCGGTTCTCACCGGACCATCGCGAGGTGGCCCACGTGAGCCAAGGTTCCGCACGATGCGGGCAGCCTGCGTAGGTGCTGACGTTTGATGCTCGCCGTGTGTATGTGCGGGCTGCCTCAAGCCCCGGCCCTGCGCCGGGGCTTTCTTCGTGCCAGCCTCCGGCACCATCGACCGATAGGAGGCCTTGTGGCGACACCTGAGAAGGCTGCTGCCATCGCCGAGCTGACGGACGCGTTCCGCACCTCGGAGGCGGCCGTGCTGACCGAGTACCGCGGCTTGACCGTGGCCCAGATCTCGGGGCTGCGCGCCTCGATGCGAGGGCACGCGTCCTACGTCGTGGTGAAGAACACGCTGACCAGGCGGGCTGCCGCCGAGGCCGGCATCACGAGCCTGGACGAGCACCTGCAGGGGCCCTCAGCCATCGCCTTCGTCACCGGAGACGCTGTCGAGGCGGCCAAGAACCTGCGTGACTTCGCCAAGACCAACCCGGCGTTGGTGATAAAGGCCGGGTTGCTGGATGGCAAGGCGCTCACCGCGCAGGACATCACCAAGCTGGCGGACCTGGAGTCGCGCGAGACGTTGCTGGCCAAGCTGGCCGGCGCCATGAACGCCTCGCTCAGCCAGGCAGCGTCGCTGTTCGCCGCACCGCTGTCGCAGACCGCTCGGGTGGTCGAGGCGTTGCGCGCCCAGGTCGAGGAGCAGGGGTCGGCTGGCGCCGTCTCCACAGCCCCGGCCACCGAGGACGTCGCCGAGGGTGGCGACGTCACCACCGGCTCGGAGACCTCCGAGCAAGCCTGAGTCCGGGCCTCGATGGCCCGACTGACCCGTCACCACACGCCACTCACGCGGCATGACAAGGAAGGAACGCCACTATGGCGAAACTGAGCACCGAAGAGCTTCTTGAGACGTTCAAGGAGATGACCCTGATCGAGCTGTCCGAGTTCGTCAGCCAGTTCGAGGAGACGTTCAACGTCACCGCTGCGGCCCCGGTGGCCGTCGCGGGTGCGGCCGCTCCGGTCGGGGGCGGCGACGCTCCGGTCGAGGATGAGCAGGACGAGTTCGACGTCGGTCTCGAGGCTGCCGGGGACAAGAAGATCCAGGTCATCAAGGAGGTCCGCACGCTGACCTCCCTGGGTCTGAAGGAAGCCAAGGACCTGGTCGACGGCGCACCCAAGGCCATCCTG
>JBAUJO010000114.1:0-7987 GCA_049683875.1 Ornithinimicrobium sp. | reverse complement strand
CACATCGACACTTCGGACCAGCCACTTCCCGGACCCGCAAAACCGACGCTACGCCCGAAACCGCGGCCTGGAAAGACCAACCATCGAGCACCCCTCGCGAACGCCGGTTGACAACAGAAGGGAGCCGTAGTGACGCTGCCCACGGTGGGCGGATAGCCGACGCCATGGGCGGTCTAGCCGGGGCGAGCCAGAGCCGCCCACCCACGCGAAGCCGCGCCAAAGAGCGAATAATGCGGCTGGACCACTGGCCTCCATACCTTCAGGTTGCGGGTGCCGAGTTCGCCGACCGAGCCGCAGTGCAACAAGACCAGATCCGTTGGGCGTCGGCCGCGGTCGAACGCAGTGTCGAGCCAGGTTCATGCTGGGAAGACCCTGATGGTCTCGACTTCTGGGTCGTCGTCGCTGCCGCCGATTCCGGAGACGACCTCGTAAGGTTCGCGGACCGGCCCGCGTAGCACCTGTGCTTCCAACCTTGAGCGATTGGCAGTTCGGCTCATAGTGTCCGTACGGGGGTTCATCCAGTCGTAGCTGAGGTACACATAGAGGGACCAGGCGCCAGCCCTACTCGCCAAAGTCAATGGTGGCTGCCAGGTGGCCCTGAACTGATTGAATTCGTGGTCGCCGAAGGGGATGTTGTGGGTTTGACCGTCGGGCCCCTGCACCTGCCAGTAGGACTGTTCAGAATGAATCTCGCGCACCCACATGTTGCTCTTGGTGAAGACGAAACCGAACACGACCGGTCGTACTGGGGGAGGAGGTGTGGGTGAGGGCTCGGTCCTGAAGGACAACACGGCCGCCCCGCTGCGCGCTGGCCGCCCGCCGGCAAGAGCAGATAGGTCGAGATCGACCCGCTCGGAGTGGACACGAAACGAGTACTGGGTGCTCGGCGACAGCGTTGTGCCAGCGGGTAGCGCCACGGACTCCGCCGACAGCCTCTCGCGGAAAACCAGGTCGCGTTCGTCGTCCAAGCGGCACTCGAAGAGTTCGCCTCGCGGTTCTCCTTGGTCCCACGAGAACGAGCGCGTGAGATCGTCGCCACGCCTTGCCAGGTTCCTGGGCCGTCCCGGCCCCGGAGGGTAGAGCTCGATAGTGCGCCATGGCGATTCGTGACCGCACAGCACACTTCTGATGGAAATGGCGTTGACTTCGTCGAGGGCAGCAGGGAAGTCCACAGTGACGACTTGCGACCCGGCTTGAACGTCGAACGCGGGTCGATCAACTGTGTAGATCCGGGAGTCGATGAGCAACTCGACACGGGCGCCGGGTGCCGTGGTGTAAAAGCGCGCATCGCGATCGTCTTGACGGATAGCTAGCTGATGCTGCGGGGCTTCCAAGTCTGCGACGCCGCGGACCTGTACCTTTTCGGACTCTTCAGGCGCCGCGTTCGGGCAGTTGAAACTGCGGACCCAGATCTGGTCGCCGTCGACGAGGCCGGGCGCGACGGGGATGAGCGCCCAGCGTCTTTGCCGGGAGAAGTACTGGGCGATGGGCGCTCGATGGGAGATTTGGCCGAGCATTTCGCTCCACACTTCAAAGTGGCCCCCTTCGCCGTTTAGCCGGACGTCGAACTCGGTTGGCACGTGTGTGGTACATGCAGCGATCCACGGCTGTCCGGAGTCGTCGAGGTGGCCCTTCACGGTCGGCGCCGGAATCGACGCGGACGGCATGAGCTCGGCAGGTGCGGAAGGTGGTCCCCACTCGCAGAGCATCTGACTCGCGGTCACGTTCGTACCTGCCGCGAAGGGGTCCTTCAACCCCCAGGCCATTGCAGGTCCGTCTGCTTCGCCGATACCGACAACGTTCCCGTCGATTTCGATTCTGACTTGTGCGCCAGGGATCAGCCCAGAGACGTGCACCTCGTGTGAACTATCACAGATCGACCAGACCGTCGGGGCTGGTGGTGGTCCTGCCTCCGGCACGATCTCGCTGGTGTGCTCACTTGTGAGGTCGCAGTTTGGGAATTCCGCTTGGACATCGACGGTCTCACCTGCGTGCAGTTGGTCGGTCACTCGGAAGTTCGCGGAGACCCATCCGGCTGGTATCGGTGCCTCAAGAGAGGGACCATCACTGCGCTCGATCTTGACTATCGAGTTCTCAGTGACGTTGTCGACCGGAATGATGCGGGAGCAATCAGTGAACCATCGGCGATTGATGGTCGGTGTGCGAAGTTCGGCGGAGGCGAGCGCGGGTGCGGTGGTGACTCGCGGGCCGGTGTCGCCGCAGCCCTCCTGGTGGATGTGGAGTCGTTCGCCCTCACGCGGTGGTGGTGGCTCCAACCGCGTAACCGCCCGCGTGCCCGAGCTCGGTGCCCGCCCCAACTCCTCTCCAGACTCGTTTGTCGCGACGACGGTGGCCCCGGGGACGGCTCCTTCGATGGTTAGTGCGGCTGAACACCCCCGCAGCGGCGCGGCTAGGCTCACCCTGCCCAACCCGGTGAAGGGCTGCACAAACACTGGTACCGGGGAGGGTTCGCTGGTGTTGCCTTCGAACTCCTGGATTGCCGTCACCGGCAGGTTGGGTCCGAGAGGCGAGTCAAGTGGCACGCTGGCTGAGGGGCCAGCGGAGAAAGTGCTGCCGACGGGGTTTCCGTCTTGAAGAACGGTCACGGTAGACCCGGAGACCTGCCCGGCGACCACGACCGCCATCGAGCACTCAGATAGCGGGCCTCGTGTCTCAGGTGAGAGAAGTTCTTCAGCCATGTTCATCTCTTCCTACTCGGTCGGCATCAGCCAACGGGCACGTGAGCGCGGATCGCACCCACGAATTACGAGGACCCAGCCACTCGTCTGATACCGAACAGCCCAAAGGGAGTCCCGTTTGAAGGATTTGGGACCCGCCGAGCAACTGCCCGGTTGGCGCTGTATCAAACCATCTGAAGGACGGCGTGCCGTGGCGCGGCCTTGTTGGACCCCCGCAATCTACGAAAATTCCAAACACCCCAACATTCGCGGTCTTGACGCGTCCTGCCGACCGCTAAAGAGCGTTCGCGAACACGCCCAATCTGGGCGGAATGAGCCGCCCAGGAGACCCCTGGTGGACGACCGCGCATCGGCGGAGTCTTGAATGTCACGGCCCTCAGCCTGTGCCCACCTGGGTCGTCGTCACCGTATTGGGCCGCGACCCCGAGAACCGAGCACTGCCGTGCGTCGAAGTCGTGCCGCCTATGGCCAGCCGGCGGTCCTCGGATCTTTGGGGAAACTGTCACACCGCTGACACATACCGCTCAGTGGCGACAAGGGGCCAGGTCAAGGAAGTGTGAGATAGATTCCCGTCACTCACCCTCAGAGAGACGAGTGGCGGCGTCGTATGAGTGAGGGTCGGCTGGGTGCTGTTCAGGTGGGGGCAGTGGCGAGCAGGAGGAACGCGCGCCTGAGCCAGGTGGCGTACTCATCGAGCCCGACCGTGCGCAGACGCAGGACGGCGGTGTCGGCCGAGCCGAGCACGAAGGCGGTTTCGACCACCCAGTCGAGCTCGATGCCCGCAGGCACCAAAGCGTCGCGTTGGGCGCGGGTCCAGAACTCGCGCACCATGGCCTGGGTGCCCTCGCGCCCGGCACGGCTGGCCTCGGCGATGACCGGCTCGGTGGCCTCTGCTTGCATGGCGATGGCCATCAGGGGCGCGAGCCGCTGGTGAAGGGCGGCAGATCCGGTGGCGAAGGCGTCGATGCGCTCCGGCAGTGTTGGAGCCGTCATCGCGCGCTCGATCCACTCCCGGTCTCGCAGTGGTCGTTCTTCGAGGTCACCCACGACAGCGACATCGAGGACCCGCTTGAGCAGGTCGGCCTTGGTGTCGAAACGCACGTACACGGTGCGAGCGCTGACCCCAGCACGAGTGGCGACCTCGGTGAGGGTCGTGCGTGTGTATCCCTGCTCGACGAAGAGATCGCCCGCCGCCGCAACCAGCGCCTCCTGCGTGCGTGCTCCTCGTTCGCGTCGTCCGTCCTTCATGGAGTTGACACCCGCTTCCCATTTTTGCACATTGACTGTAATATTGCAGTTTCACTGCAAGGAGTCTCTCATGGACGTGCCAGTGCTCGAAGGAGTGCACCACCTCAAACTGCCCGTTTCGGACGTCGACCGGTCGGTGGCGTGGTACGGCTCGCGCTTGGGCTACACGGTGGCCCTAGAGTTCCGCGAGGACGAGGAGCTCGTCGGAGTCGGGATGGTGCATCCGGCTGGCGGGCCCGTTCTGGGGCTGCGGCGCGACCCCGAGCGTGCCGCAGCCGCCGCCGGGTTCGACTACTTCGCGATCGGCGTACCCGACGAGGAGCGCATCCGAGCCCTCGCTGATCGCCTCACGGCCATGGGAGAGACCCACGCCGGGGTCCAGGAGGCCACGATCGGCTGGATTCTTCCGTGGCTGCACGACCCGGACGGGCACGAGGTCCGCTTCTACACCATGACCCGGCTGGACGGCACCCGGCCACCCCCGGACGCGGTGGGCGGACCCTTCACCGCAGGCTCTGCGCCATGATCGCGATCGTCACCGTCCTCGTGGCCTTCCCGCTCGGGTATTTCGTGCGCTCGCGGCTCGCCGCGAACAGCGCCTACGCCCTGGTCTACCTGTGGGCAATCCCGCCACACCGCAAGACACCCGACTACCCATGGATTCGCTCGGTCAGGACACCGAGCTTGACTTGGACGCCACCTCCCCTGGCGCTCAGGTATCGGCGTCGATGCTCCTGACCGACAGGGGAGGGGCGCTGAGGCGCCCGGGAAGGCTGAGCCTTCTTGCCGTTCCGGGTGCGGGTGCGGTTGGTCAGGCGGACGGTTGTGACGTGGGCAGAACGCGATGAAGGATGTCCTGGACGCTGATCAGCCCGACGACGCGGTCTCCATCCGCGACGACACACAGTTGTTCGGCGCTTTCCCGCATACGTCCGAGCGCGTCGTAGGCCAGCGAGTCCCGCGTCAGGACGAACGCGGAGCGGGCGGCCGGCCGGACTGGCTCGTCCAGGTCCTGGTTGAGGGTGTCGCGCACATGGACCACCTCGGGCAGTCCTCCGTCCGGGGTGGCCAGCAGTACCCGTAGGTGCCCACTGCGTGCCGCGGCTTCCTGGACCTCCCCGACCGTCGCCTCCACTCCGAGGGTGACGGCCTCTTGGCCCTCTGGCACGAGGTCGGCCACCGTCAGGTGCTGGAGCTCGATCGCATCGGAGATCTGGCTCTGCGAGGACTGGTCGAGGACCCCTTGGGACGCTGACTGCTCGACCAGCTGGCGGATCGTATCGGCGTCTCGGCCCCCCGCGGCAGCTCGGTCAACGGGCGTGATGCCGCTGGCGCGCACCAGCCGGTTGGCCAAGGCGTTGACTCCCAACAGCACCGGCCGCACCACCCAGACGAAGGCACGCGCCGGGACGGCGACGAGCTTGGCCGCTCGCTCCGGGTTGGCGATGGCCCAGGACTTGGGAGCCATCTCACCCACCACCAGGTGCAGAAAGGTCACGAACAGCAGGGACAGCGCGAACGACGTACCACCGGCCAACCAGCCCGGCACCCCTACTGCGTCCAAGCCTGGCCCCAGCCAGTGATCGACCGCCGGTTTCGTGATGGCTCCGAGGGCGAAAGTGGCCGCCGTGATGCCCAGCTGAGCCCCGGCGAGCATGACGGTGAGCTCGTTGACCCCGGCAAGGGCCGCCCGTGCTGACCGAGATGTCGCGGCCTCTGCTTCGAGCCGGTGGCGGCGAGCCCCGATCAGTGAGAACTCGATGATGACGAAGAAGCCACTCAACACGATGATGGCAGTGGTGACCACGAGCACGACCAGCGGGTTGTTCATCGGGTCCCCTCCTTGGTGTCACCGGTGTCCGACTCGACCTCGGCATCCGGGGCGCTTCCGGCCGGCTCGTCATCGGCGCCCGGCACCCCGTGCTTGATCCGGACACGCACCTCACTGGGAACGTGCCGGGCCACCTGCTGGACCTCGATCTCCAGCGTCCGCTCGACGGGTTCGTCGGCGAGCACCTCGGAGGGGTCTGGTGGTAGCGCCACAGTCACCAGCTGTCCCTCTTGCGGCAGGTCACCGGCCTCGGCGATGACCAGGCCCGCGATGGTCTCGTAGTCGCCCTCGGGAAGCTCGCTGCCCACGGCCCGCTCGACTTCATCGAGGTGGACGTCGCCGTCCATCCGCCACACCTCGTCGCCGTCGCTGACGATGAGCTCAGAGGGGGCCTGGTCGTGCTCGTCGCTGATCTCCCCGACGAGCTCCTCGGCGAGGTCCTCTTCGGTGAGGATGCCGGCGAAGCCCCCGAACTCGTCAATGACACAGGCCATCTTCTGGTTCGTCTCGACCAGCTTGTCGAGTGCTGCGGGCATGAGCATGAGGGTCGGAACCACGACGGCAGGTCGCATCACCTCACGGACCTGGGTCGCGGGATCGGGCCGGTGCTTGAGGATGTCGATCAGCTGAACGACGCCGACAGGCTCCCCCTCCGTGTCGACGACGGGGTAGCGGGTGTGCGCTTGCGACATCAGCTGACGCACCTCGCCCACGGTGGTCTCGGGGCCGACCGCGTCGACCCGAGCACGGGGAATCATCGCGTGCTCCACGTCGTGCTCGTGGAAGTCGAGGATGCGGTCCAGCAGCACCGACAGATCCTCGGGGAGGTCACCGCTGTCACGAGAGTCAGAGACGATTCGCTCCAGGTCCTCAGCGGTCGCGGTCGAGTCCAGATCATCGATCGGCTCGATCCCGACCGAGCGGAGCAGCAGGTTGGCCGACTTGTCGAAGAGACTGATCAGCCAGCCGAAAACGGCCAGGTAGATCAAGGTCGAACGCGCCATCCACCGGGCCATCGGGCCGGCGTTGGCAATGGCGAGGTTCTTGGGATAGAGCTCGCCGAACAGCATCTGCACGACAGTGGCGATCGCGAGCGCGGCCACCGTGCCCACCGAGATGCTCAGGGCCGCCGGGACACCGATGCCCCCGAGGAGGGTCCCCAGCCCCCGGCCCACCAGCGGCTCGGCCACGTAGCCGATCAGCAGACCGGTGACGGTGATCCCCAGCTGTGCCCCGGACAGCATGAACGAGGTGCGTTCGGTCACCTTCAGGGCGCGTTCGGACGCTGCATCCCCGCTCTTCGCCTGCGACGCGAGCTGGTTGCGGTCGACCGACATGTAGGCGAACTCTTGGGCGACGAAGTAGCCGTTGACCGCGATGATCAGCAGGATCGCGAGTACCCCGGCGAGTAGCAGCAGGAGAGCCCCGGTCACCGACGCGCCCCCGTCTGTGAAACGGGAGTCGTGAAACGCACACGAGTCACGAGGTACCTTCCTGAAAGTGAAGCCGCCGACCCCAACGACCGGTACGCAGTGGCGACAGGCTAGCCGGAGCTCCTGGGGCGGGCGTGGTCTGCCCGTCGTCGAGCAGACAAGGCTTCACAGCGTGTGGCGGGCTGTCAGAGGATGCACCTGGCGCTCGGCCTTGCGTCGAGCTGCCTTCCCGGCGGCGGCGGTGAGGCTCTCCAGCGGGCCTTGGCCCACTGCAGTGCGCCAGATCGCGGCGAAGCACAAGGCAAGGACGACCTGGATGACGTAGCCGGGAGTGGCGGCGAAAACGTCGAGCGGTGAGCTCATGAAGAGGATGTGCGCTGTGTACAGCGTCAACGTCATGCTGCCGACAGCGGTCAGGGGTGTGAGGACGCGAGGCCACGACCGGGCCAGCAGCAGCATCCCCCCGATCAACGCCACCGCAGTCCCCCCGGTGTGCAGAAGGTCGAGGGGGGTGGAGGAGTGTGGTGCGTCGACCGCCAGCCACCACCAGGTCTGGGTCGGGGTGGTCCCACCCGCTCCCCAGACGAGGGTGTCAGCCACGTCGGTTGTGCTCATACCACCCTGGGATGCCGTGGCGTACAGCGCTTGCTCGCCTCCCAGCGGGCCCAGCAGCAGCCAGGAGAGGGTCGAGGCCGACACCGCGAGGGCAAGACCGCCGGAGAACAGACCGGTCGCGACCCGCCGCGAAGCCAGGTCCAACCGGCCGATCACCAGCC
>JBAUJO010000113.1:0-18226 GCA_049683875.1 Ornithinimicrobium sp. | reverse complement strand
TCGGGGGGGACCGCGAAGAACAGGCCTCCCAGACCCTGGTCGACCGCCGTCAGCAACATCAGCAAGGCGGCCATTGCGGTGTCGAGGTCCCAGTAGGGCACCGGCCACCGACCCTCGGCGTCCTCGGGCGCGCCACCGCGTGGGCTTCCGCGTTTGTCCGCCTCGGCATACCGGCGCAGGTAGGCCTGCGGGTCCGAGCAGCAGACGACGAGGGTGGGGGCGGTGCGCACCCCTTGCAGCCAGGTGTCCGGCGTGGCACCGACATCCGTGCTCGCCGCCCAGAAGCACTCACGCTCGGGCTCGCTCGCCAGGACCACGAAGTCCCATCCCTGGCTGAAGCCGGCCGAGGGCGCGTGCGTCGCGTGCTCGAGCACCGTGGCCAGCACGTGCTCGGGCACGGCGCGGTCGGGGTCGTAGGCACGGACCATCCGCCGGGCCCGCACTACTTCCCGCAGCTGCACCGGACCATCCTGGCATCCGGTCGCGCTCGCCCGAAGGACCGTGCAGGACTCGGTGCCCCGCGTAGTGGTCACACGAGCTCACCAGAGCATTGACCGGTCCACCCCCCGGCCATAGCGTGAGTCGCACAGGGGCGCAGGGGGTGGCGCCACGCAGCAGAGCACCGCCGGCCGGAGGGGACGCGTTGAGCCAGCATGAGGGTGAAGGGTCGACCGGGGGTGGTGCCGTGGTGCAACAGCCCACGATCAGCAGTGACGACGCGGCGCACGAGTCGACGCTCACGGCACTGAAGGCGGGCCGGGCCGCGGCGCTGTCCGCACGAGACCCCGGCTGAGCGCGGCCACGGCCCGGGCGCGTGGAACGATAGGAATCATGGACGAGCCGGTCGCTCTCGCACCGGAATACCCGCGAGCCTGGGAAGCGGACCTCGTGCTGTCCGACGGGTCGGTCGCCCGGGTGCGACCCATCACGCCAGAGGACAGCGAGCGACTGCACCGCTTCCACGCGGGCCAGTCGGCGGAGTCGATCTACCTGCGGTTCTTCGCGCCGTTGCCACGGCTCAGCGCCAAGGACGTCCACCGCTTCACCCACGTCGACCACCGCGACCGGGTGGCCCTGGTCGTCGTGATCGCCGGTGAGATCGCTGGGATCGGTCGTTTCGACCGGATCGCCGACGGCCAGGAGCCCACCGCCGAGGTCGCCTTCAACGTGGCCGATGCGCACCGGGGCAAGGGGATCGGCTCCGTGCTGCTCGAACACCTGGCTGATATCGGCTCCGAGCTGGGGATCCGCAGGTTCCTGGCTGACGTGCTCCCGCAGAACCGCAGAATGCTGTCGGTCTTCCAGGACGCCGGCTTCGAGGTGAGCCGAGAGTACGACGACGGGGTCCTCGCGGTCTCCTTCGACATCGAGCCCACGGACCGCTCCCGCGAGGTGCGGTTGGCGCGGGAGCACCGGGCCGAGGGGCGCAGCATGCGCCGGGTGCTACACCCCGGCAGCGTGGCCGTCGTGGGTGTGCCCGCCGACGGCGGGTCGGCAGGTGGTGCGGTGCTGCGCCATATCGCGCACGGCGGCTACACGGGCAGCCTGTACGCCGTGGGCAGGCATGCGGCCCAGAGCGGCCACGACGTCTCGGGTGTCCCGGTCGTGTCCTCCCTGGAGGACCTCAGCGAGCCGGTCGACCTGGTCGTCATCGCCGTGCCCCCGCCAGAGGTGCTCGACGTGGTGCGACAGTGCGACGCGTTGAGGGTGAAGGCGGTGCTGGTGCTCACCGCAGGTTTCGCCGACGACGAGACCGATGAGGGTGCACGGGCTCAGACCGCGATCCTGGCGGCCAGCCGCAGCAGTGGCATGCGGCTGCTCGGCCCCAACAGTCTGGGACTCATCAACGCCGACGCCGCGATGTCGCTGAACGCGTCCCTGGTTCCCGCCATGCCGGACCCGGGGGGGCTGGGCTTGTTCGCCCAGTCCGGAGCCTTGGGCATCGCCCTGCTCAGCTCGGCGCAACGTCGCGGGCTGGGCATCTCCTCCTTCGTCTCAGCCGGCAATCGAGCCGACATCTCCGGCAACGACCTGATGCAGTACTGGCTGGATGACGATGCCACCGGCGTCGTCGGCCTGTACCTGGAGTCGATGGGCAACCCGCGCAAGTTCACCCGGATCGCTCGCGAGCTGGCCGCGGTCAAGCCGGTGGTGGCCGTGAAGTCGGGGGTGGGCCAGGGGCGCGGCACACCGGGCCACAAGGTGCGACCCACCAGCCAGCGCCCGGAGGTCTTCGCCGAGATGCTGCGGCAGTCCGGGGTGATCAGGGTGCAGAACACCCACCAGCTGTTCGACGTCGCCGAGCTCGTGCTGCACCAGCCCATTCCCTCCGGCCCTCGAGTCGCCATCGTCACCACCTCGCCGGCCCTGGGTGCCCTGGCCGCCGAAGCCTGTCAGTCAGGGGGGCTGGAGAGCATCGACCCGCCGGTGATGCTGTCCTCCACCGACGGCCCGGATCAGGTGGCGGCCGCCGTCGCGCAGTCGATGGCCAGCGACCAGGTCGACGCGGTGGTGCTGTGTGTGGTCCCGGTGGCCCCGCAGGCGGAGTCCCTGGTGGACCCGCGCCTGGCACCCGCGGTCGCCGCCGAGAGCGCCAGGTACGGCAAGCCGTGTGTTGCCACCCTGCTGGGACAGCGCGGGACGCTAAGCGGGCTGCCGACCTACGCGATGCCCGACGACGGGGTCCGGGCACTGGCCAGCGTGGTCCGATACGTCCAGTGGCGAGCACGGGACCAAGGGCGGCTGTGCCAGCCCGACGGCATCAACCGCCGTACCGCTCACGACGTCATCGAGAGCTTCCTGAGCCAGCGACCCGACGGGGGGACGCTGACACAGGGGCAGGCGCAGGCTCTGCTTCAGGCCTACGGCATCGACCTGTGGCCGCTGCACCCGGTGACCAGCGCCAAGTCCGCGCGGAAGGCGGCCGCTCGAATCGGGGCGCCGGTCGTGCTGAAGGCCACCGCGCAGGAGCTGCGCCACGAGCCCAGCCTGCGCTGGGTACGCACCGGTCTGACCACCCCGGCCGCGTGTGCCGCCGCCTACACCGAGCTGTCCGAGTCGCTAGCCGGGCGGGCCGCAGGGTCCAGTGAGATGGGGGCCATCGCCGTGCAGGCCGCCTCCCCTCGGGGGACGGCCGTCCAGCTCACGAGCACCGAGGACCGGCTGTTCGGGCCGGTGGTCGGGTTCGGGGTGGCGGGCGTGTCGACCGACCTGCTGCGCGATGTGAGCCACCGATTCCCGCCGCTGCGCACCGGGGACGTCGAGGACATGGTCTCCGAGATCCGTTCCGCGCCCCTGCTTCGCGGGTATCGCGGGGCCGAGCCGGTCGACCTGGACGCGCTGCACAACCTGCTCGGGCGCGTGTCGGTGCTTGCCGACGACCACCCCGAGATCGCCTCGCTGTCCCTGAACCCGGTGATCGCCCATGCGGGAGGGGCGGCCGTGCTCGGGGCTCACGTCCGCCTCGCCCGGACAGCGATGCGTGCCGACACCGGGCGGCGAAGGCTGAGCCGCGACGCGTAGCACCCGGGGCGGGCGTCGGTGATGCGAGGATGACGCTCATGGTTCGTTCTCGCTCCCGCTCTGCATCCACGCTGCCCGAGGAGCTGCGCAGCGACATCGAGAAGGCCGGCTACCTTCCGGCCGTCGTCGACGACGTCGTGGCGACGGCGCTCGGGTCGGAGCAGGTGCTGGCCCACGTGGTGCACCAGGAGATGACGTTCGACGCCGAGGCGGTGCGGCGGCACGTGACGGTTCTCGTGCTGACCGAGCATCGTCTGGTCATCGGTCACGCCGACGACCACGAGTCTGCCGAGCCCGGTCATCAGCACGTTGCGACGGTCACCACCGAGGTCGTACCCCTGCGCGCAGTACGCGGAGTGATGCTCACGCACGTCATTCCCGAACCCGACCGGTATGCCGGGGGGCTGGCCGGGCGCGCGGTCACCCTGACGCTGGGGTGGGGCTCGGTCTCTCGGCTGGATCTGGTGCCCGCCTCGTGCTCCGACCCCCAGTGCGAGGGGGACCACGGCTACGAGGGCACTGTGGCCGGCGACGACATCTCGTTGCGGATCGCGGCCGACTCCGAGGGCGAGGACGCCCTGTCCGGTGCGTTGCGTTTCGCCGAGAAGCTGTCCGCGCGCCTGGGACGGTGAGCCACCCGCTGAGATGGGCGGCCCCGCCGTACAGCCCGTCCCTGGCCGACGTGCTGCCCGCCGTCCTGGCCTCCCTGGGGGTGGGCGACCTCGGTGGACCCGCCGGCCCGCCGCCGGCACCGATCACTCTGGCCCCAGCGCGCCGCGCGGTGGTGGCTCTGGTCGATGGGCTCGGTGCCGAGCAGCTGGCCCGGCGTAGCGGGCACGCACCCTTCCTGCGCGGACTGTCCAGCCCCGTCCCGGTCGTCTACAGCGGGTTCCCGTCCACCACGGCGAGCAGCCTGGCCAGCTTCGGCACCGGGTTGAGCTGCGGGCAGCACGGCCTGATCGGCACCATGGCGCCCACGCCCGACGGCACGCGTTTGTTCAGCCATCTCTCGTGGGAGGGCGGGCCGGCCCCGGCCGCCTACCAGCCCGCCCCGACGCTGCTGGCCCGCGCCGAGGCCGCGGGAGTGCAGGTCACCACGGTGTCGCGACGGCACTTCGCCCGGTCCGGCCTGACGACCGCCGCCCTCGCCGGAGGCAACTTTCGGCCTGCGCAGACCTCGGACGAGCGGGTCAGCGCTACCGTCGCGGCGGTGCGCGACGGCCCCGACCCCAGCCTGACCTACGTCGACCTCGACGAGGTGGACAAGGCCGGGCATGTCCACGGTCCCGACTCCTGGCAGTGGGGGGAGGCGGTCGAGACCGCGGACGCCACCTTGCGCCAGATCGCCGAACGCCTCCCGGCAGGCACGTCGGTGACCGTGACCGCGGACCACGGCATGGTGGCAGCCCCGCTCGCCCAGCGCTATGACCTCGCCGAGGTCCAAGCCCTGGGTGAGGATGTCCGCATGTTGGGCGGTGACCCGCGCGCTGGGCACGTGTTCTGCCGGTCCGGGGCCGCGACCGACGTCGAGCAGCGGTGGCGTGAGGTGCTCGGCGAGGACGCTCAGGTATGCAGCCGCGAGCAGGCGATCGAGGCCGGGTGGTTCGGGCCGGTGACAGCTCGGGTCCGCCCGCGGATCGGCGATGTGCTCACGGCGATGACGGGGCAGTCCACGGTGGTCGACTCGGCGAGCATGCGACCGGCGTTCCTGGCTCTCGTGGGACACCACGGGTCGATGACCGAGGCCGAGACCTCAGTTCCGGTGTTGCACCGGTCCGGTTGAGCCGCTGCGGACCTCGGTGTCCGTAGACTCGCCTGGGTGGGCGACGAGAGGGGCGGGGGATACTCGGCGCCGATCTCCGGGGCATCCGCACGCCGCCGCCCGTCCAGGGCTGCTCGCCTCGGCGAAGGCATGGGCCGCGCCGCTCGAGCGGTCGGTCACGGCACGGGCGCGGCCGGTCGCGCGACCTACCGCGCAACGCGTCGGGCCACCGGGTCCAGGGGTGCGGGGGAGACCGGGCTGTCGCGGCTGATCGAGATACACGGTCTGCACAACGCCGGTGACACGATCGTGGCGGTGGCCCTGGCCGGCTCGTTGTTCTTCCAGGTCCCCTCCGGCGAGGCTCGCGGTCAGGTCGCACTCTTCCTGCTGCTGACTCTGTTGCCGTTCAGCGTGCTTGCACCCTTGGTCGGTCCTTTCCTTGATCGCTTCCGGCACGGGCGCCGCTGGGCCATCGGCTCCACCATGGCCCTGCGCGGCTTCCTGTGCTGGGCGCTGGCCTCCTCGCTGGAGGGCTCCCTGTGGTGGCAGTTCCCCGCAGCGCTGGGAATCCTGATCGCCTCCAAGGCCTACAACGTGACCCGGGCCGCGGCGACACCACGGTTGCTGCCGGCCTCGATGACCCTGGTGTCGGCCAACGGCCGGATGTCGATGGCCGGGGTGGTCGGCGCCGCGGTCGCCGCGCCGGTAGCGGTGGCGGTGGCGACGATGGGCGCGACGTGGGCTCTGCGGCTGGCGTTCGTGGTCTTCGCGGTCGGAACGGTGCTGGCCATCCTGCTGCCCAGCGATGTCGACTCGAGCCGGGGGGAGCAGGAGGTGTCCATGCGCGACTTCGGCTCGCGGCGGGGCTCGCTGGGTGTGCCCACACCCGTGGTGACCGCTCTGCGCGCGAACGTCGGGCTGCGGTTGCTCTCGGGGTTCCTGACGCTCTTCCTCGCGTTCCTGTTCCGCGAGTCGCCCCCCGCCGGGTGGGAGCAGAGCTACACCCTGCTGCTGGCTGTGGTGGTGGCGGCAGCCGGAGCCGGCAGCGCCGCCGGCACCGTGCTGGGCTCGACCGCGCGCGACCTTCGTCCGGTGACGCTGGTCAAGTGGCTCCTCCTCGTCGACACCGTGGTGGCCGCGCTCACGGCGATGGCCTTCACCCTGTCTACGGTCTTGCTGCTGAGCTTCGTCGTGGGCTTGTGTCAGCAGCTCGGAAAGCTCGCCCTCGACGCGACGATCCAGGAGCACGTCACCGAAGAACGGCGCACCAGTGTCTTCGGCCGGTCCGAGACCTTGATCCAGCTCTCCTGGGTGCTGGGTGGGGGGCTGGCGGTGGCGCTTCCCGCTCGGGAGGACCTGGGGATGGCGGTCCTGGCCCTGGTCATGCTCGCCTGGCTCACCTGGGTGCTACGCAGCTCACGCACGCGGCGCGCACCCTCGAGTCACCGGCAGCCTGTCGGCGGCAACCGCTGAAGGCCACCTGAGATCGCGACCCGCGATCGAGCCGGTCCAGACGGGTCTGACGACCTGAGTCCACTCAGCCCGTCGTGGGCTCTCAGCGGTCCCGGGCTCCGAACATGATGTCGTCCCAGCTGGGCACGCTGGGGCGGGCCTTGCGCTGCTTGCGCCCCCGGGTGGGTGCTGAGGACTCTTCGGGGTCCTCAGGCGCCTCCTGCTGCGGTGTCCGCGCGTCTGCGGCGTCGTCCTCCGGCTCGGCGGAGTCTTCGTCGTCTTCGACGATGTCACCGAAGAAGTCGGCCAACGTGGCCTCTCGGGAGTCGTCGAGCTCGACGTCCTCCTCGCCATCCTCCTCGAGGTCGCTGCCCTCCTCGTTGCCGTCATTGCCGTTGTTGCCTTCGGGGTTTCCGTCCTCACCGTCGTCCTGCTCGTCGGCGTCGTCCTGCTCGCCGGTGAGGGCCTGCTCGCCGGTCTCCTCGAGGTCGGCGTCGGTGCTCGCGGCTCTGCCGGCTGCCGGGGGTGGGCCCATGCTGTCCGGGTCGTAGGGCAGATCCTCCAGCGGCAGGGCCTGCAGGGGGATGTTGCCCTGCCCGGGCACGGCGCTGGGGTCGTCGGTCAGCTCCGACGCGGCGCCGGCATCCTGCGGGGTCTGCTCGCCGGCGCGTTGCTCCTCACCCTCCTCCGGAGCCGCCGTCTCGCCGGCGGGTGAAGCATCCGCCCGGCGGGCACCGGAGCGGCGGCCCTGCCCGCGTCCGGATCCACCACGGCCACGACGTCGGCTGCGTTCCCGGACCGACGACATCAGGTCATCTGGTCCGTCCACACCGCCGCCGAACAGGGCGCTGGAGGCTCCACCGGCCGGCAGGCTCTGCTCGTCCTCACTGAGCCACCGTGCCTCGTCGTCCACCGCCTCGACCGTCCGCGCCTGTGGGTCGAAGGTCCACGACGCGTGCCGGATCCGTTGACCGGCCATGAACCGGAGGCGGACCGACCACTGTCCGCCATCCGGTCGGGTGGCGTCCCAGGACACCTGCTCCAGGTCGACGCCACGTGCGGCGAGACGCTCACGGGCCCGCGGCTCCAACGTGGGCGGCGGTGTACTGCGCTCGTGCGAGCGAACCATCGCGGCCCGCGCCTGCCCGGCGACATGGGCGCGCTCAGCCAGAATCGGGCCTTCGAACCGGCGGACCCGCTCCACGCTCCAGCCGGTGTCCTCGCAGATCTCTTCGGCGCTGACCCCTGCCCGGATACGTGTCTGCACCTCCCGGGGTGTGGCCGGGGTGCTTCGCGCGGCGGAGTCGGACGCCGCCGAGCGCAGCGCCGCCCGAAGGCGTTCGTCGACCGGGACGAGGTAGTCCGACCCGTCGGCGGCCGTGAGCACGAGGTGGGATCCGTCCTCGTGCAGCCCCGTGAACCGCAGCTGATCCATACGATCGCTCCTCACCCGTGCAGTCTCGTGGGTCCATTGTGCCGATCAGGGGTTGCCCCGACTGTGCCACCTTCGACCATGGCGTCGCAGGTGCCACGCCGCCCCTGGTCGGCGCCAGGCCTCCTTCAGAGTACGTTGGCTCGACCATGGTGGCCTCCAGCAGCGAGCTGCAGCTCGCCCTCGACCTCATCGGCGTCTTCGTCTTCGCCCTCTCCGGCGCCCTGGTCGGGGTGCGCAAGGGCCTGGACCTTGTCGGGGTCGCGGTCCTGTCCTGGATCGCCGGTCTCGGCGGTGGCATGATCCGCGACGTCTTCCTGGGCGACCTTCCGCCGGTGGGTGTCAGCGACTGGCGACTGCTGGCGGCCGCGGTCCTGGCGGGGCTGCTCGTCTTCGCCTTCCACCCGCGCCTGATGCAGGCGCGGGAGGGAGGTGAGCGTGCACGGGTCCGTATCGGTCTGGTGACACGGATGGTGCGGGTGCTTGACGCCGCCGGCCTGGCGGTGTTCTCCGTCGGTGGTGCGTTGAAGGCCCTCTCGTTCGGCAGCTCGGGCCAGGCCGCGGTGCTCATCGGCGTGATCACCGCGATCGGCGGTGGCATGCTGCGAGACGTGCTGGTGCGCGAGGTGCCCGAAGTACTTCGTCGCGAGCTGTACGCAGTCCCCGCGCTGCTCGGTTCCCTCAGCGTCGTCGTGGCGTTCTCGTTCGGCTACCTCGCCGCCTGGGTGGTCTGGGCTTCCGTCATGCTGGTGTTCGTCATCCGTATGGTGGCAGTGCTGCTCGACCTGAACGCCCCGACCACCTTCCGCACAGGAGACCCTTCATGAGCTCACCGCTGGCCGAACCGGCCGAGGAGCCCCTCGATCAGCCCGACCCCCGGCTGGACGCGGACGAGCTGCACCCCTATGACGCGGTCGTACTCGTCTCGTTCGGCGGCCCGGAGTCGTCCGAGGAGGTGATGCCGTTCCTGCGCCGGGTGACGGCGGGCCGGGCCATCCCGGACGAGCGTCTCGCCGAGGTGGCCGAGCACTACCACCACTTCGGTGGTCGAAGCCCGATCAACGACCAGAACCGCGCCCTGTTGGCGGCGCTGCGCACGGAGATGGATCGGCGCGGGATCAGCACCCCGCTGGTGTGGGGCAACCGCAACTCTGCGCCGTTCTTGACCGACACGTTGCGCGAGGCGCACCTCGCCGGACTGCGCAGCGTCGTGGCCGTGACGACCAGTGCCTACTCCTGCTACTCCTCGTGCCGTCAGTACCGCGAGGACATGGCCGAGGCGCTCGGCGCCCTCAGCGACGATGGCCTCGCGATGAGCATCGACAAGGTGCGGCCCTACTGGAACCATCCCGGTTTCGCCGCCACGACGGTGCGCCTCGTCGACGATGCGGTGCGAGGAATGCACGAGACCGATCCAGACCTGCCGCCCCCTCGTGTCGTCTGCGTCACGCACTCGATCCCCGAGGCCATGGACGACACTTCCGGCCCGGGTGAGAGCGAGGGCAACCTCTACAGCATGCAACACCGGGCACTGACCTCGGCGATCTCCGAAGAGGTCTCGGCCACGCTGGGACAGCCTGTCGCGGCAGACCTGGCCTACTGCTCCCGTTCAGGGCCGCCGAGCCAGCCCTGGCTGGAGCCCGACATCAACGACCACCTACGCGCCCTGAGCGCCGAGGGGGTGACCCGGGTCGTGGTGGCTCCCATCGGCTTCGTCTCCGACCACATGGAGGTGGTCTTCGACCTCGACACCGAGGCCCGTGAGACGGCGCAGGAACTGGGCCTTGAGATGGTGCGGGTGCCCACCGTCGGGGTGGACGCCCAGTTCGTCTCCGGCCTGGTCGACCTGGTCATGGAACGCTCCGCGCTGGCTCAGGGGAAGCAGGTCGACCAGCCGGCGTGGCCTGACCCTCGGCCTCGACCCGCCGTCTGCCGCACCGGCTGCTGCCCTAACCTGCGCGTGGCCAAGCCGGCCTGCTGCGGTCAGGACTGACCCGGTGCGCGCCGCCTACTGCGGGCCTCAGGCCCTGGACACCGCAACGACCGGGGGTATGCCGACACCCGAGGAGGCGGCCACGTTTCGCGAGCTGGCGACCCGGCTGGCACTCGAGGCCGGGCGGTTCATCCGCGACGAACGGCCCGACCACCTGGGTGTGGCGCAGACCAAGGCCACCGTGCTCGACGTGGTGACGGAGATGGACACCCGGTGTGAGGACCTACTGCGCCAGCGGTTGGCTCACTATCGACCGGACGACGCGGTGCTGGGTGAGGAGGACGGCATGAGCACCGGGAGCACCGGCCTGACCTGGGTGCTCGACCCGATCGACGGGACGGTGAACTACCTCTACGACATCCCGGCCTACTCGGTCTCGGTGGCGGTGGTGGTGGGCGACCCCACCAGCGTCGGCGGGTGGACGCCGGTGGCGGGGGCGGTCTTCAACCCCGGCGTCGATGAGATCTTCCACGCTCACGCAGGAGGCGGCGCCCGGCTCGAGCCAGCCGGCACGGCACCGTTCCCCACCGCCCGCGGACTGCAGGTGCCCATGGAAGTACCCCTGGACAAGGCGCTGGTCGGGACGGGCTTCAGCTACGACACGGCGCGTCGGGTACAGCAGGCTGCGGTGGTCGCTGAGATGTTGCCGCGGGTCCGCGACCTGCGACGGATGGGCTCGGCCGCGCTCGATCTCTGCGCGGTGGGCGCCGGCCGTCTGAACGCCTACTACGAGCGGGGCGTGCAGGCCTGGGACATGGCCGCGGGCGCGCTGATCGCTGCGGAGGCAGGCGCTCTGGTCACCGGGCTGGACGGACCAGCCTCGCCGGACATGGTCGCCTGCGCGCCACCGGATCTCCATGTGGAGCTGCTGGACCTGCTCGGCCACGCGCTGTCCGAGCACGCTCGCTCACCGGCCTCGTAGGGGTCGGCTCGCCAAAACGGGTCGCCATGAGGCACAATCCCGGCTCACCGTAGGAACGTCGGCGTCCGTGGGCACAAATCGGAGCGTCCCGGCGTTCAACTCGGCACACATCGACATCGGCCTCGCAAGGCTGACTCTCTCCACCACGCTTAGGGAGGACCGGACGCTGCCATGGCAACCGACTACGACGCACCGCGCAAGTCCGAGGACGACATCAACGAGGACTCCTTGGAGGAGCTCAAGGCTCGCCGCGCCGACAAGTCCGCGAGCACGGTGGACGTCGACGAGACCGAGCACGCCGAGGGGTTCGAGCTGCCCGGCGCGGACCTGTCCGGCGAAGAGCTGTCGGTGCGAGTGCTGCCCCGTCAGTCTGACGAGTTCACCTGCTCCAAGTGCTTCCTGGTCCACCACCGCAGCCAGCTCGCCTCTGAGTCCGGCGGCCTGCTGGTCTGCAGCGAGTGCGCTGCCTGAGCACGGCGGGCTCGCCGCGGTGACCACCCAGGCCGTCCGCGTGCTGCTACGCCGCACGACCAGCGGCCCGGAGGACCTGTGCCTGCCGACCGCGGCGCATCCCGGTGACGCCGGGCTGGACCTGCGTGCGGCCAGCACCCATGAGATCGCTCCTGGAGAACGCGTCACCGTCGACACCGGGATCGCGATCGCGCTTCCCCACGGTTTCGCCGCCTACGTCCTGCCTCGCTCCGGGTTGGCCGCTCGCCACGGGATCACCGTGCTCAACTCCCCGGGTACCGTCGATGCAGGCTATCGCGGTGAGATCCGGGTGACGTTGCTGAACACGGACCGCGCCGAGACGTTCCGGGTGCACCCCGGGGACCGGATCGCCCAGATGGTCGTGCAGCCGGTCCAGGCGGTCGCCTTCACCGAGGTGCAGCGCCTTCCGGGCAGTGCCCGGGGTGAGCGGGGGCACGGCTCCACCGGCGGGTTCGGCTCCGAGCCCGCATCCGACGACACGAAGGGCTGACCTCACCGCCGTGGGACTGTTCACCAGACGAGGCAAAGCCGGCCCTGCGCCGGAGGGGGAGAGCCCGCAGAGCGTCGTGCCCGAGGGGGAGCCGGGCGTCGACCGTGACTGGGACCGCCGGGTCGACGGCCCGTTCGACGTCTCCGAACGCCCCGACGTCGAGGGATACGTCGACTTCGGTGCACTGCGGATCCCCCCGGTCAGTGGGATGACGCTTCGCATGGATGTGGAGTCCGACAGCCGACGGGTGGTCGGGGTGACCTGCGGCATCGGCGAGAGCACCCTGCAGGTGCAGGCGTTCGCTGCCCCGCGCTCGGAGGGCATCTGGGACGGCATCCGCGCGGAGCTGGCCGAGAGCATCCGCAAGGCCGGGGGCGCGCTGCACGAGCAGCAGGGACTCCTGGGCACCGAGCTGCTGACCAAGCTGCCCAGCCAGGGCCCGGATGACCAGGTCGTCTACCAGAACGCCCGCTTCTACGGGGTGGACGGCCCGACGTGGTTCCTGCGCCTGGTGGTCCACGGGCCTGGCGCCACCCAGCATGCGCTCCTGCGGCAGCTGCTGGCCTTCGCCCGGGGCATCGTGGTGGACCGTGGTCAGGAGCCGCGCCCGCCACGTGAGCTGCTGGACCTCACGCCCCCACCCGTCCCTGCCCACGCCGAGGACAGCTCGGGGCAGACGCGTGAGGACGACCCGGCCGAAGGAGCGTCATGAGCAGCCTGTCGAGCGCCTTCGCTGGCCTGCTGCGCAGCCAGGGTGACGTCGAGGCCGAGGAGATCGCTGCGGAGTGCGCGCGCCCCGGCTGCGTGCGTATTGCGAACCTGCGTCACCGGGACCGCGCCGTCATCACCGGCACCGTGCACAGCATCGCGATACCCCCCAGGGCGCAGGCGCCGGAGATCCGGGTCGAGCTCTACGACGGAACCGGCATCGTCGAGCTGATCTGGCTGGGGCGACGCTCCATCGCCGGAATCTCGACCGGGTCCTACCTGACCGTGCGGGGGCGAGTGGCCTACGACGACACCACCGACCGCCTACTCATCTTCAACCCCTCCTACGACCTGTTGCCGCTCCGTGCCTGAGTCGGCCCCGCCCCCGGCCCGGGACTCCAGCGCCGAGGACACGGTCGAGAGGGTGATCCGGTCGCGCCTGTCCGAGCTGCTCGGCGGGTGGTACGGCTCGATCGAGACGGCGGTTCCCACCGTCGTCTTCGTGGCGATGTACGTCGTGCGGGACGACGTCAGGGTGGCCGTGCTCTCGGCGGTCGGGCTGACGTTCATCCTGCTGGGAGTCCGCTTGTACGTCGGGGGGTCGGTGCGGTACGTGCTGTCCTCGCTGGCCGGGATCGGCATCGCCGCGTTCTTCGCGCTCCGCAGCGGGCAGGCCGAGGACGCCTTCCTGCCGGGCATCATCTTCAGCGGTGCCTACGGCGTGCTGGCGCTCGTCTCCATCCTAGGGCGGTGGCCCATCATCGGGTTCCTGGTCGCAGCAGCCGACCCGGCCTACGCCAAGGACCCGACGCGATGGCGTCGCGACCTCCCGCTGGTCCGGGTCTGCAGCCGGCTGACCTGGGTGCTCGTCGGCCTGTTCGTGGTGCGCGTGGCGGTGATGCTGCCGCTGTACCTGGCCGGTGAGGTGGTGTGGCTCGGGGTTGCGAAGATCGCCCTGGGCTGGCCGGCCTACCTGGCCGCCATCCTCGTCATGGGCGTGATGCTGAGCACGGGGCGCACGCCCCTCGGCGAGGCTGAGCCGGACTGACCAGCTACCCGTCGTCCCCTTCGGTCTCCGCGGACGAGCGAGGGTGGGCATCGGGGTTCAGCGTCAGCGCCAGCTCCTCCTGGGCCTCCTGCGGGCAGAGGAAGATCACCTCGTCGCTGACGGCGAGCTGTTCGTCCGGCATCGGCATGACCGCACGACCATCACGCAGAATCGCGATCATCACGGTGTCCTCGGGCAACGGCACCGTCCCGACGGTCTTGCCCACGTAGGGGCTGCTGTCGGGCATCGTCAGCTCCACCATGTGCACGTTGCCCTGCTGGAACTCGAACAGCTGCACGAGATCCCCGACGGCCACCGCCTCCTCCACCAACGCGGTCATCAGGCGGGGCGTGGACACCGCGACGTCGACCCCCCAGGCATCGGTGAACAGCCATTCGTTGCGGGGGTTGTTCACCCGGGCCACCGTGCGCGCGACCGCGAACTCGGTCTTGGCCAGGAAGGACACGACGAGGTTGACCTTGTCGTCACCCGTTGCGCAGACCACGTGGTCGTAGCTCTCCAGGTCCGCTTCGGCCAGCACGCTGAGCTCGCACGCATCACCGATCAGCCAGTCGGCGGCGGCCACGCGGGCCGTGGCCTCACTGGTGGCATCCCGGTCGATGAGCAGGATGTCGTGGCCGTTGTGGATCAGCTCGCGGGCGATGGAACGCCCGACGCTGCCGGCCCCGATCACTGCAATACGCATCGTCGTCCCCCGGCTCAGTCCTGCGGCGGTGGGTTGTCCAGGCGCTGCTCCAGCTGCGGCAGCGCCGAACGCATGGTGATCAGGTGCACCTCGTCGCCCTCCTGGTAGACGGTCTCCCGGTCGGTCAGCTGGGCGTCACCGAGACGTGAGATGAAGGCCAGACGCGCATCGGCATACTCCTCGACCTCACTGAGCCTGCGGCCGATCCAGCCCTCGTGGACGTGGATCTGGGCGAGAACGAGCTTGCCCGTGGGGTCGAAGTAGTCCGGGGTCGACCCCTGCGGCAACAGATGGTGCAGCGTCTGGTCGGCGGCCCACCTGACCGTGGCGA
The DNA here is from genome assembly GCA_049683875.1 of Ornithinimicrobium sp. GTDB lineage: Bacteria > Actinomycetota > Actinomycetes > Actinomycetales > Dermatophilaceae > Ornithinicoccus. Next base: position 3,368 of record JBAUJO010000113.1, on the reverse strand, counting down.
CGGTGGGGATGCCGAGGCGCTCGAAGATCTCCGCCCGTCCCGGGTCGTAGATCCGGGCGACCACCCGCTTGACCCCGAAGGTCTCGCGGGCCACCCGCGCCGCGATGATGTTCGAGTTGTCACCACTGCTGACCGCTGCGAAGGCGTAGGCGTCCGGCACGCCGGCGCGTCGCATCACGTCGCGGTCGAAGCCGACCCCCTTGATGCGGTGACCGTTGAAATCCTTGGACAGCCGACGGAAGGCCGTCTCGCTCTGGTCGATCACGGCCACCTCGTGACCACGGTTCTCCAGACTGGTGGCCAGGGTCGCCCCCACCCGGCCGCAGCCCATGATCACGAAGTGCACGCCCCGACGCTAGCGCGTTCGACCAGGTCGTTCCTACAGCACACTCCTAGAATCGGCGCATGAGTCTGGGGCGGCGACTGCTGACGCGCACGTTCGTCGGCCGCGCGCTGCGCACCGACAGGCTCAGCGAGACCTTGCTACCCAAGCGCCTGGCCATGCCGGTCTTCGCCAGCGACGCGCTGTCCTCGGTGGCCTACGCCCCCGACGAAGTCGTGCTCACCCTTGCCCTGGCCGGGGGTGCGGCCGTGTTCTTCAACTCCTGGGAGGTCATGGTCGCGGTAGCCCTGGTGATGCTGGTGATCGTGGCCTCATACCGGCAGAACGTGCACGCCTACCCCAGTGGCGGTGGCGACTACGAGGTGGCCTCGGTCAACCTCGGCTCCACCGCCGGTCTGGGGGTGGGGGCGGCGCTCATGGTCGACTACGTGCTGACGGTGGCGGTCTCGGTCTCGGCCGGAGTGCAGAACGCCGCCAGCGCGCTGGAGTTCCTGCGCGGCTACGAGCCGTTGGCCGCAGTGGCGCTGATCGCCGGCCTGACCCTGATCAACCTGCGTGGCGTGCGCGAGTCGGGTCGTGCGCTGGCCGTGCCGGTGTACGCGTTCCTGGCCTCGATGGCACTGCTGATCGGGGTCGGGATGGTCCAGTGGGCCAGCGGCACCCTGCCCCGGGCCGCGAGCTCCCAGCTGGAGCTGCGCCCGGCCGAGGGCTTCGAGGCGCTCACGGCGCTGGGTCTGGCGGTGCTGCTGCTGCGTGCGTTCGCCTCCGGCACGGTGGCGCTGACGGGTGTGCAGGGTGTGGCCAACGGGGTGCCGGCGTTCCAGCGCCCGAAGTCCAAGAATGCCGCCACCGTCCTGCTCGTGATGGCAAGCATCTCCATCACGATCCTGCTCAGCGTGATCGCGTTGACCCGCGAGACGGGTATCCAGATGGCCATCGACCCCCAGGAGCAGATCCGCTTCGAGGGGCAGCCGGTCGGCGAGGACTTCGTCCAGGACCCGGTGCTGGGGCAGCTGTCGAAGGTGATCTTCGGCGGCGAGAGCCTCTGGGTGCTCGTCGTATCGATCTGCACCGGGGTGATGCTGATCGTGGCGGCCAACACGGCCTTCAACGGCTTCCCGGTGCTCGCCTCCCGGTTGGCCCGCGACGACTTCCTGCCCAGCCAGCTGATCAGCCGCGGGGTGCGCCTGGCCTACTCCAACGGCATCCTGCTCCTGGCGGCGGGCGCGACGGCGCTGGTCCTGGTCTTCCAGGCCACCGTGACCCAGCTGATCCAGATGTACCTGGTCGGGGTGTTCGTGTCGTTCACGCTGAGCCAGCTGGGCATGATCCGACACTGGAACACCCAGATGCGCCTCGAGCTGAGCATGAAGCAGCGCCGAGCCAAGCTGCGCAGTCGCTCGATCAACATCGTCGGCGCTTCGGTCTCGGCCACCGTGCTGGTGGTCGTGGTCCTGACTCGTTTCACCCAAGGAGCAGGGTTGTCCCTGCTCTTCATCGCACTCATCTGGATGGTGATGACCATGGTCGACCGTTTCCACACCTCGATGAGGGCCGAGACCGCGCTCCCGGCGGACGAGACGCCCAAGCCGGCGGTGCCGGCGCGAGTGCACGCCCTGGTCTACGTCGAGCAGGTGGATCGCCCCACGCTGCAGGCGGTGACCTGGGCACGTGCGTCGCGGCCGCAGGTGCTCGAGGCGGTCCTGGTCGACATCGTCCCCGAGCGGACCGCACGCACCCGCGAAGAGTGGGACCGGCGGGACATGCCGATCAGCCTGCGGGTGCTCGAGGCCCCCTACCGCGAACGGGTCCGTCCGGTGATGGACTACGTCGGCCGGCTGCACCGGGACCGGCCCCGCGACCTGGTCGTCGTCTACATCGCGGAGTACATCACCAAGAACAGGCTCCTGCCCTTCATGCGCGACCGGGCGCGCGAGCACCTGCGCGCCGAGCTGGTGCGGTGCCCCGGCGTCATGGTGGTCACCGTCCCCTGGCAGGGCAAGGGGGTCAAGCCCGAGGACAGCGACGTCACGGTCTACTCCGAGCAGTCTGTGGTCTCCAATCCGTCGATGCGACCGTGAGCGACACCGCGACTGACTGGCAGATCGGCGACGCTTTCGACGTCGAGGTCGGCGAGATTGCCCACGGCGGCCACTGCGTCGCCCGGCACGAGGGCCGGGTGCTGTTCGTCCGGCACACCGCACCGGGGGAACGGGTGACGGCCCGGATCACCGGGATCGGCAAGGGGGGACGTTTCGTCCAGGCCGACGCGGTGCACGTGCTGCGCCAGAGTGCTGACCGCGTCCCGGCCCCGTGCCGGTACTCAGGGCCCGGGGGCTGCGGTGGTTGCGACTTCCAGCACCTGACGCTGTCCGCGCAGCGGGATCTCAAGACCCGGGTGGTGCACGAGCAGTTCCGTCGCCTGGCCGGCCTGGATGTCTCGGCGGAGCTGGGGGAGCGGGTCTGTGAGCCGCTACCTCCGCCGGCCCCAGACCTCGCCCCGGGGCTGGGGTGGCGTACCCGGGTGGAGTTCGCGGTGGATGCCGGCGTGCCCGGGCTTCGTCGACACCGCTCCCGCGAGGTCGTCGCCGTCAAAGACTGTCTCATCGCGCATCCGTCGCTGCGGGTGAAGGAGGTCCTGGCCGAGCGCTACCCCGGTGCCCAGGCCGTCGACGTCGTCGGCGCCGCGAGCGGCACGGTCGCGGTGCAGGTGCCAGAGCACGACGACCAGGAGGTGAGCGAACAGGTCCGGCTTCCGGGCGGCCCAGGCCACTTCACGCTGGCGGCCCGGGGCTTCTGGCAGGTGCATCCTGCAGCTGCCCAGCGACTGGTCGACCTGGTGATGGGGATGCTGGAGCCGCGAGCCGGGGAGCATGCCTTGGACCTGTACGCCGGGGTCGGCCTGTTCGGCGCGGCGCTGGCCGAGGCGGTGGGCTCGCGCGGACGGGTGACGGCCGTGGAGTCCGATCCCGCGGCGGCACGCCACGCCCGCAACAACCTGGCCCGCTGGTCGCAGGCCCGGTCG
>JBAUJO010000112.1:0-6275 GCA_049683875.1 Ornithinimicrobium sp. | reverse complement strand
CCTGGCGGTTGACCGTCACGATGGCCGGACCGGCCGCGACGGCGGCGAGCAGCCACGTCCCCGAGCCGTCGATGACGACGTGCGCACCGGACACGACCCCGCGGTGGACCGCGTCGGCCAGCATCGCCTCAGGGGCCTGCGCCGGCACACTGCCGCACCACGCGATCACGTCCAGGGCTTCGGCGGTGGCTACGCTCGCGTCCACCAAGCCCCGCCAGGCAGCGGGCGGCGGGCCGAGTCCCGGCTCGTTGAGCACTGTGACCTCATGGTCCTCGTGAACCAGCGCGGTGCTGAGCCGCACCCGATGTGGTTCGGCGACGACCAACGCCTCGCTGCAGATCCCGCGGTGGGCGGCGTCGCGTTCCCACCACTCCCGGTCCGCCTCGCCCACGATCGCCAGGGCGCGGTGCGGGGTCTCCATGGAGGCCAGCACGCCGGCACAGTTCATGCCCTTTCCCCCCGCGCGAGTGCCCAGGACCTCGACGCGGTGGCTCTGGCCGATGCGCACCTGGGGCACGCGATAGGTCACGTCGCGGGCCGGGTTCGGCGTCACGGTCGTGATCACGGCGAGCCCTGGGTGAACCATGCTCGGGCCAGCTCGACGGCACCCAGGGCGGCGGCGCGGTCGCCCAGGGCCGCCCGGACGATCTCGACCTCTCGGCCCGGGATGCGCTCGCTGAGCTCGCGGCGCAGTGGAGCCAGCAGGACCTCACCGGCGTTCGACAGCCCGCCCCCGATGATGACCCGCTCGACACCGGCGACAGCCACCGCGGGAGCCAGGATCTGGGCCAGGGCAAGGAGGGCCTCTGCCCAGATCTCGGTCGCCGCGGTTTCACCGGCCGCGACGGCCTCGGCGAGCTCGGCCGCGGTGCCCGGTCGACCGGTCATCTCCTGCCACCGCTGGCTCAGCGCGCGGACCCCGACGACCGACTCCAGACATCCACGTGCACCACATCCGCAGAGTGCCTGAGAAGTTCCCACCCGCACGTGCCCGATCTCACCGGCCCACGGCGAGCCGGACACGACTCTGCCCGCTGACATCAGCGCCGAGGCCACCCCGGTGCCGAGGGGGACGAACAGCACGTTCTCGCACCCCCGGCCTGCGCCGCGGGTGGCCTCGGCGAGTAGCCCGGCGCGCACGTCGTGACCACCGACTGCAGGCACTCCCGAGGCCGCGCTCACCTGGGCCGGCAGGTCGAGGTCCCGCCAACCCAGGTTGACTGACCAGATCGCCACACCGGAGCGGTCGTCGACCAGCCCCGGCACCACGACGCCGACGGCAGCCGGAGCTCCCCCGAGATCGGCCAGCACCTGCGTGACGTGCGCGGGGGCATCGTCACCCAGCGCCTGAGGAGTGTCACGAACGACCTCCGAGACCACTGCGTCACCGTCTCGGGCCACCAAGACGGCTTTGGTGCGGGTGCCCCCGACATCGATGCCGGCGAAATGTGGCATCGACACGGGCTCGACTCCCTCGGAATGAGCGAAACTGATTGCTTCATGGAGACTAGCGCAGGCAACGTCAGCTCTGGTCAGACGAGGGTGACCGTCACTCCCGCCGCGCGCGTGGCCTCGCAGATCCAGGGGTCGGCGCCGGAGTCGGTGACGAGCTCGTCCACATCGCAGAGTCCGCAGATCCTCACGAACGCCCTGGCGCTGAGCTTGGAGGAGTCGGCGACGACGACGACCCGGCGCGCTGCCTTCACCAGGGCGGCGTTGATGGCCGCCTCTCCGTCGTGCTGGGTGAACACTCCGCGCTGGACGTCCAGCGCGTTGATCCCCAGAAAGAGGGTTCCGATGTCGATCTGGGGAAAGATGGCGTCGGCCAGGGGCCCGGTGAGCTCGTAGGACCACGGCCGCGCCACGCCGGCCGTCACCACGACCCGGAGCTGGGGACGGACGACGAGCTCGGCGGCGATGTTCACCGCGTTGGTGACGACCGTCAGCACCTCGAACCGGTCCGGATGCTCCGAGGCCATCCGGATCCCCAGCTCGTGGGCCACGGCAGTGGTCGTCGTCCCGCCGTTGAAGCCCACCACGGTGTCCGGCTCCACGAGCGCCGCGGCGGCCGAGGCGATCGCCTGCTTCTGTGCCTCGCGCCGGACGACGGCATAGCGCAACGGCAGGTCGCCCGACCCGCTGGCGATCTGGGCTCCGCCGCGGGTGCGCTGCACGAACTGCTGGTCTGCCAGTGCGTCCAGGTCCCGGCGCGCGGTCGAGGCGGACACTGCGAAACGCTGCGTCACGTCCTCGACGCGCAGGGATCCGTCGCGGACGATCCATGTCGCCAGCTCCGTGAGGCGGGTGGCGCGTGTCATGCCGTGATCCTCACCCCTGGGTCGGCCCGGTGCAACATACTCAACCTTCAGGGGGAAGGATGGGAGCACGAAAGCCACTACAGTGCTCACCTGAGCACCGGTGTTCAGAGACTGAGGTGACATCCGATGGAGACCATGCGGGTCAGCGTCCTGCGCGGCGTGCACGACGTCACGGTCGAGGAACGCCCGATACCCACCCCCGCCGCGGACGAGGTGCTCGTCCGGATCGGCTCGGTCGGTGTCTGCGGCTCCGACATGCACTACTACGAACACGGTCGGATCGGCTCGTTCGTGCTCGATTCCCCGCTCGTGCTCGGCCACGAGGCGGGCGGCGTGGTGACTGAGGTAGGTTCCGCGGTCACGTCGCTGAGCGAGGGGCAGCGGGTCTCGATCGAGCCCGGCGTGCCGTGTCGGCGCTGTCGACAATGTCTGCTCGGTCGCTACAACCTCTGCCCCGAGGTGAAGTTCTTCGCCACGCCGCCCTACGACGGCGCCTTCTGCGAGTACGTCGCCATGCCTGCCGACTTCGTGTATGCCGTGCCCGACCATGTCAGCGACGACGCCGCCGGGCTGGTCGAGCCCCTGTCGGTCGGCGTCTGGGCGGCTCGGCGCTCCCGGGTCGCGCCTGAGGACTCGGTGCTGGTCACCGGGGCCGGCCCGATCGGGCTGGCCAGCGCGATGGCAGCCCGCGCCTACGGAGCCTCGTCGGTGACGGTCGCCGACATCAACCCGCACCGGCTCGAGGTGGCCCGAGCCATCGGTTTCGACGTCGTCGACGTGAGTCAGACCTCGGTGGTCGACGCCGAGGTGCATGCCGACGTGCTGCTGGAGTGCTCGGGCAACGGACGCGCGACCTGGGATGCGGTGCACGCGGTCAACCGAGCAGGCCGCGTGGCCCTGGTCGGGATGGGCGGGGACGAGGTCTCGCTTCCGTTGCCGCGAATCCAGGACCGCGAGCTCACCCTGACCGGCGCGTTCCGCTACGCGAACACCTGGCCCACGGCGATCGAGCTCGTCTCCTCCGGAAAGGTCGACCTCGACGTCCTGGTGACCGGGCACTTCGGCCTGTCCGAGGTGGAGGCGGCGCTGACCGCGCCCGGCCAGGATCCGCAGGCGGTCAAGGTCATGGTCCGACCGGGTCAGGAGTAGGAGGGCAGGAGTAGGAGGGCAGGAGCCCGGTGCCGGCCTGACGGCGCCAGCCTCGAGGTGCGGCGACCCTCACGCCGGGTAGCTGACGATCTCGGTGGCCTTGACCCCGGCGTGTAGGGAGCGGCCCGGCAGCAGGCCGAGATCGGCCACCGCAGCTGTCGTCACCTCCGCTGTCAAGGGCACCGGCCCATCCAGGGTGATACGCGCCCGCTGGCCCGCGATGACGACGTCGCGAACGCGCACCGGCCAGAGGTTGCGGGTCGACCCGTCGGGTGGGGTCTCGTAGAGCGCCACGGCGGCCGGGTCGATGGTCAGCCAGACACGGGTGCCCTGCGCCATCGCGAACGGGTCTTCCGCTGTCACCACGACGGCGCCATCGACCTCCACGCGTCCTCGGTCTCGCATCGTTCCCTCCAGCAGGTTCATCCCGACGATGTCGGCGACGTATGGGTTGCGCGGCCGGGCGATCACGGCGGACGGTCCGCCCTGCTGGACCACCTCCCCCTGGTCGAGGAACACCAGGTGGTCGGCGAGCGTGAGGGCGTCGAGGGGGTCGTGCGTCACCAGCAGGGTGATGCCGGTGAAGGTGGCGAGGCGGTGATGCAGCGCGGCGCGCGTGGTCGAGCGGGTGGCCAGGTCCAGCGCGGAGAGCGGCTCGTCCAGCAGCAGCACGTCCGGATCGGTAGCCAGTGCACGGGCCAGGGTGGCGCGTTGGGCCTGCCCCGTCGAGACCGCCGCCGGGGCTCGCCTGAGCATCGAGCCGAGGTCGACCCGCTCCAGCTCTGCCGCGGCGCGCTGACGGGCCGCGGTGGCGGACACCCCGCGTGACCGGGGCCCGAAGGCCACGTTCTCGAGCAGAGACAGGTGGGAGAAGAGCAGCGGCTCGGCCAACACCAGCCCCACCCGTCGGTCTGCGGGGGAGAGGTGCCGGCCGGTTCCGGTGTCGTCCCAACAGGTCGCCACGTCCGGGTGCGCGCGGTGAGTGACCGTGCCGGTGGTAGGCCTCAGTAACCCGGCCAGCACCGACAACAGGGTCGACTTGCCCGACCCGTTCGGGCCCAGCACGGCGATCACGCTGCCTGGCCGGCAGTCCAGGTGCACCTGCAGCGAGAAGCTGGCGCGCTGGATGCCGATGCGCACCAGAAGCCCGGGTGGCGTCGTCACGACAGCCACCGGCTGCGTAGTGCGCCCAGCACCAGCACGCAGACCCCCAGCATGGCCACCGACAGCGCCAGTGCGGCGTCGGGGTCCTGCTCAAGGGCCGTGAACACGGCCAGCGGCACCGTCTGGGTGCGACCGGGGAAGTTGCCCGCGAAGGTGATGGTGGCTCCGAACTCGCCGAGCGCCCGGGCCCAGGCCAGCGCGGCCCCGGCCGCCATCCCGGGAGCGACGAGGGGGATGACCACACGGGTGAAGGTGCGCCACGGAGATGCGCCTAGGGTGGCGGCGATGCCGTCGTAGCGACGGTCCAGTCCCCGCATCGACCCCTCGACCGAGATCACGTAGAAGGGCAGCGCCACGAAGGTCTCGGCCACGACGACCGCAACGGTGGTGAACGGGATCGTGAGGCCCAAGCCATCCTCGAGTGCAGCACCGAAGACTCCTCCACGCCCCCACGCCGCCAGCAGTGCTACCCCGCCGACCACGGGTGGGAGCACCAGTGGCACCGTGACCAGGGCCCGAAGCCATGGCAGCAGCGGATGGTCGCCCCGGGCCAGTACCCAGGCCAGCGGTGTGCCCAGCAGTACGACGATGACCAGGGTCACCGACGTGGTCACGGCCGAGAGGGCCAGCGCCTGACGAGCGAGGGGGCTGGTGAGGGCCTGCGGCAGCGCCGGCCAGTCGACCTGGAGCAGCAGGGCCAGGAGCGGAAGCACCAGCACCGCGACCGCCAGCCACGCAGGCAGCAGGATCGGCCATCGCCCCCGCCCTGACGAGCGCCGGAGCCCCGAGCCGTTCACGGCAGCCCGAAGCCCGCGTCGCGCAGCGTGTCTCGGCTGCGCGACGAGGCCAGCCCGGCCACGAAGTCCGCTCCGGCGCGGCTGCCCTCGACGCTGAACGCCGGGTAGCGGTTCAGCACGTCGACCCCGTGCGGCACGGGCACCGTGGGCAGATCTCGCCCCTCGACATCGGTGACGTAGACCATGGCCGCATCGGCCTCCCCCGAGGTGACCTTGGACAGCGTGGCGCGGACGTCCGGCTCGTAGGAGGAGACCCTCGGGCTCAGCCCGGCTGCGTCGAAGACCTGCTGGGTGGCCTGCCCGCACGGCACCTGCTCGGCGCACACCACCAGGGTGATCTCGTCGTCGGCGAGGTCCTCGAACCGCTCGATCCCACCGGGGTTCCCCGGAGCCAGCGCGATGAGGAGGCTGTTGGTGGCCACGATGACGGGCTCGCTGTGGTCGAGGTCCCCTTCGAGGGTCCCAAGCGGCCCCTCACCAGCCAGCACGACCGCGTCTGCCCGGGCGCCGGAGCCGAGCTGGCGCACGATCTGCGAGGACCCCGCATAGGACACCTCGTAGGTGCGGCCCGGGTGGCGTTGGTGCGCCTGCTCCACGAGGTCAGGCATCACCCCGGCCAACGATGCGGCCGCCAGCACGGTCACCCGCTGGTTGTCGCCGGTCTCGGTGCCTGCCGACGAGCAGGCCCCGAGAGCAGCCATAGTGGCGACGAGCGCGGTGGTCACTGCCGTCGCACGAGCAGGCTTCACGAAGGAACGCCGACGGTGACATGGGTGGCCTTGATCGAGGCGACGGCCACGCTTCCCACCTGCAGGTCCATCTCACGAGCCGCCTCGCTGCTCAGCAG
>JBAUJO010000111.1:0-14942 GCA_049683875.1 Ornithinimicrobium sp. | reverse complement strand
GCCGAGGCCGTTCGTTCGTCGTCTGCGGGCTACTCCTCTTCGAGGAAGGCCACGAGCGCACGGTTGAACTCGCGTGCGTGGCTGGCGTTCACCCCGTGCGGGGCGTCGTCGATCACGTGCACGCGGGCACCCTCGATGGCCTCGCCGGTGCGCATCCCGGAGTTCTCGAACGGCACTGTGCCGTCGGCAGACCCGTGCAGCACGAGCGTGGGCACGGTGACGGCCCTCAGATCCTCCCGGAAGTCCGTGGCCGCGAACGCCTCGATGCACTCCACGGCGGCGGTGTCGTCGGCCTGGGCGCACTGGGCGCGGGCGGTCTCGAGCTGTTCGTCGGTGACCTTCACCTCCTCACCTGCGGTGAAGAAGCTGGTGGTGAACTCCTTGAAGAACTCCTCCCGGCCACCCTTGAGTCCGTCCTTCATCTCATCCACCGACGCCCGGTCGATGGCTCCTTCGGGGTTGTCGTCGGTCTGCAGCATGTAGGGCGGCACGGCCGAGGCGAAGACCACACTGTGCAGGCGGTCCTGCCCGTGGCGGGAGATGTACCGAGCGACCTCGCCACCGCCCATGGAGAAGCCGACCAGGGTGACGTCGCTCAGGTCGAGAGCCTCGAGCACCCCCGCCAGGTCATCACTCAAGGTGTCGTACTCGTATCCGTCGGCGGGCTTGTCCGAGGCGCCGAAGCCGCGACGGTCGTAGGCCACGACGCGGTAGCCCAAGCGCTCCAGCTCGCTCATCTGGTCGGACCACGACTCGTGGTTCAGCGGCCATCCGTGGATCAGCACAACAGCCCTGCCGTCCCCGCCCGAGTCGTACACCTCCAGCGAGAGGTCGGTGCCTCGGCTGGTCACGGTCAACTGCGTCATCGTGTTGCCTCCTGTGGTGCGGTAGGGATTCACCACGGTACGACGCCGAGACGCGGCGCGCGCTGCGACCCCCGCCGCGTCGAGGCCGCGACAGAGTGCGACGGGGTGCCGGTCAGTCGCCCCAGCAGTTGCGCACGCCGAACGGCACGTCCTCGGAGTCCACACCCGGAGCGGGGTCGCCCGTGATCAGCTCCACCCCGGTGTCCAGGTACCCCGACGGTGAGGTGCCACCGCGCACCGAGTCGGCGATCGCGGTCACACCCTTGCGCGCCATGTTCTCCGGGAACTGCTGGGCGGTGGCGTCGATGTCGCCGGGGCGCACCGCGTTCTTGATCGCCTCGCAGCCTCCATCGACCGAGACCACGACGACCTCGCCGAGGTCGGCGCCGGCGTCGTCCAGCGCGGTGAGCGCGCCCAACGCCGCGGGCTCGTTGACGGTGTAGACGACGTTGACGTCGGGGTTGTCGCTGAGGATGTCGGCCATCGCCTCTTCGCCGAGCCCCTCGTCACCCTCGGTGTCGGCCTCCCCGACGATCTCGGGGTCGCCCTCGGAGATCCCGAACCCGTCCAAGAAGCCCTCCCGGCGCAGCTCACCTGAGCTGATGTCGGGTGCAAGGTCGAGCAGCGCGATCTGCGGGTCGAGCCCGAGCTCTTCGGCCTTGACCGCTGCGTACTGCCCGACGAGCTCCCCGGCCCGCAGGTTGTCGGTGCCGTAGAACGCATCGACGGCGGCCAAGGGCTGCACCGGCGTGTCGACGGCGATGACGATGACGCCCTCCTCGCGGGCGGCTTCGATGGCCGGCACGATCTCGGTGGAGTCGTTGGGGGCGATGAGGATGCCGTCCGCCCCGTCTTCGACCATGCTTTCCAGTGCGTCGATCTGGCTCTCGACGTCCACGTCGCTCTCGCCAGTCGCGGTGAGCAGCTCGACGTCCTCCTCATCGGCCACGTCCTGTGCCACCTCGCGCATCGTGACCCAGTAGGAGTTCTCCTCCTGCTTTGTGATGAGTCCCACGGTGACTGGCTCTTCGTCGCTGCCGCTGCAGGCACTCAGCCCGAGCAGGGTGAGTGCGGCGGCACCGACCAACACGCGGGTGCGGTGGGAGTGGGAATTGGCGCTTCGCACGGTCGCTCCTCCTTACTGTGTGGCCGGGGTGGCTGAGTCGTCGACCGCGCTATCGCGGCGGGTGCGAAGGTCGAACAGGGCGTAGGCGGCGACCAGAGCCAGGCAGATGCCGGGCACCACGTACCCCAAGGCAGGGCGCGAGACGTCCATCACGAAGGCGTGCACCATCGGCAGCAGGGCCCCGCCCAGGATGGCCATGACCAGCCCGGCCGCTCCGAACTTGGCGTCCTCGCCCAGGCCCTGCAAGGCGACGCCGTAGATGGTGGGGAACATCAGCGACAACGACGCCGAGATCGCGACCACAGCGAGCAGGCCGACGATATTGAGCACGAACATGGCGACCAGGCAGCAGAAGACACCGAACAGCGCCATGATCAGCAAGAGCTTGGTCGGGCGGAAGATGCCGAGCAGCCAGACCATCACGAACCGCGAGACGAGGAAGACGATCAGGCTCGCCTGGAGGAACCACCCCGCGTCCCCACTGGACAGCCCCACGACATCCGTCGCGTAGAGGATCGTGAACGTCCACGTGCAGGTCTGTGCGGCCACGTTGAAGAACTGCGCAGCCACCCCGTAGCGGTAGTGCCGGTTCTTCCACAGCCGGCTCGCGGTGTTGCCGCCCAGGGCCAGTTCGGCGGGGGGTGGTGCGGGAATGTCGAAGCGCCGAAAGGCGATGAGCAGCCAGATGATGATGAGCACGACCGCGATGCCCAGGTAGGGGGTCAGCACGAGGCCGAGATCGGCTTCTTGGCTGGCCTGGAGCTCCTGGGGGCTCATGATCGACTTCTCGGCCTCGGTCGTCAGACCGGGCAGGATGAGGATGGCACCGAGCAGCACGCCGATGTTGGCGCCCACGGGGTTGAACGCCTGAGCCAGGTTGAGTCGTCTCGTCGAGGTCGCCTCCGAGCCCATCGCGATCACGAACGGGTTGGCCGAGGTCTCCAGGATGGACAGGCCCGCCGCCAGGGTGAAAAGTGCCAGGAGGAAGAACTCGTAGACCAGCGCTTCGCTGGCCGGCCAGAACATGATGCCCCCCGCCGCGGCCAGTCCGAGCCCGCTGAGGACTCCGGCCTTGTAGCCGAACCGGCTGGTGATGAACGCGGCGGGGAGGGCCAGCATGAAGTAGGCACCGTAGTAGGCGAACTGCACCAGGGAGGACTGGAAGTTCGACATGTCGAAGATGCCGCGGAAGACACCGACCAGGATGTCCGTGAGGTTGGCCGCCGCGCCCCAGGCGGCGAAGCAGGTGACCAGCAGGATGAAGGGGATGAGCAGGTGGCGCTCGACCATCGGCTCTTTGCGGGACGGCGTGGTGGTGGAGCCTGAGACCTCGGTGGCCATGTCAGCTCGCCCTCTCGTGGTGACGGGTGACGATCGTGATCACGGGTACTCCTCCGCCGAGGGACCGACCCCCGCCTAGACAACGTTGTCAAGGCAGAGTATCCCGAGGCCTGTCTGACGTTGTCAACCCCTCCTTCTTGCTTTCCTGCGGCATGGCGGACAACGATGTCGACATGACGGAGGCGAGGGACCTCGCACCCGGTCGGGCCACGATGCGCGATGTCGCCGCCGCCGCCGGTGTCGGTGTCAAGACCGTGTCGCGGGTGGTCAACGCCGAAGACGGGGTCGCTGCAGCGACTCGCCGACGGGTGATGGATGTCGTCGAGGAGCTCGGCTACGAGCCGAACCTGGAGGCCATCAGCCTCCGGCGCGGGGGCGTGCGCACCGGTGTGATCGCGGCGCTGGTCCAGGACGTCAGCAACAACTATTCGGCCACCCTGCTGCGGGCCATCGAGGATGCAGCTGACGAGCGCGGCGCCGCGCTGCTGGCAGCGAGCCTGGACGAGCAGGTCGAGCGCGAGGAGGAGCGCGTGCGGGCGCTGCTGCGCCGCCGGGTGGACGGCTTGGTCCTGATGCCGGCCAGCCGTGACCACGGTTACCTCAACGAGGAACGTATGAACGGGATGCCGATCGTCTTCGCCGACCGCGAGCCGCACGGTTTCGAGGTGGACTCCGTCACCGTCGACAACACGGCCGGGGCGCGCGCCGCGGTCGAGCACATGGTCCGACGGGGGCACCGCAGGGTGGCCCTGCTGGCCGACCTGACCCGCATCGAGACCGCGGAGCGGCGGATCCGCGGCTACGAGCTGGCTCTTCAGGCCGCCGGGGTGAGCCCGGCGGCGTCGTTGGTGCGCACCGACTTACGCAGCATCGAGGAGGCAGCGTCGGCGATGTCGGAGCTGCTGGACTCGCGCGAGCCGCCGACCGCGGTGTTCGCCACGCGAAACGTCACGGCGATCGGCGCGCTGTCGGTGATCCGGGACCGCGGGCTGCAGAGCAGTGTGGCGCTGGTGGGTTTCGACGACTTCCCCATGGCCGACCTCACCGACCCGCCGCTGACGGTGATCGAGCAGGACATTCGTCGGATCGGCTATCAGGCGGCCACCCGGCTGTACGAGCGACTGGACGGCCTTGAGGGCCCGGCCGAGCGCATTGTCGTGCCCTACCGCTTGATCGAGCGGGGGTCAGGTGAGATTCACGCGCCCTAGCGACCCCTGTGGCCGGGGCTCAGCGCCGGGTGAGTGGGGCCACGCCGCGGGTGGCGGGGTAGCTTGAGATCTCGCGCGCGAAGTCCGCGTTGCGCTCACGCCGCGTCTGCAGCGTCTCCAGGACGCCGGCCAGCGGGTGACTGCTGGCCCGGAACGGGCTGCGGTGGATCCACGGGTTGCTGTGGCTCTGTGTTGTCATGACATCAAGTCTCCTCAGCCACAACCCATGCGTCCAATGACTGTATTGCTAGATACATATGCCGTAGAGTCATATAAATGGACATCGAAACGCTCCGCTGGTTCCAGGACGTCGCCGACGGCGCGACGGTGACTGAAGTCAGTGAGCTGCAACGGACCTCACAGTCGGGGGTATCCCGGGCGCTCGCCCGGTTGGAGGCCGAAGTCGGCACGCCGCTGTTGCGCCGCTCGGGCCGGACTCTGCGTATGACCCACGCTGGGTTCGCGTTCAAGCGGCACGTGGACGCGGTCATCCACCATCTCGACGACGGTCTGGCCGCGGTCCAGCAGATCGTCGACCCCGAGAAGGGGACGGTGACGCTGGCCTTCGAACCTCCGCTGGGCACCCGGTTGTTGCCGCAGCTGATCAGCTCCTTCCGCCGGCGTTGGCCGGAGGTGCAGTTCGACCTGCACGCCAAGCGCAACGAGAACCTCCTCGCCCCTCGAGCCCGGGGGGAGATCGACCTCGACCTGTGCACTTTGCGCCCCACGGGCGCCGGCTACGGCTGGCAACGTCTCGCCAAGGACCCGCTGCTGCTGGCGGTGCCCGTGGACCATCCCCTGGCCCAGCGGGCAGAGGTCGCCTTACTCGCGATCGAGCAGGAGCCCGTGGTGAGCCTGCTCGGGACCTCACGGATCCGCGCCATCACCGAGACCCTGTGCCGTGACGCGGGCTTCGAGCCCGACATCACCTTCGAGTGTGACGAGTTCACCACGGCCCAGGGCTATGTGGCGGCAGGGTTGGGGGTGGCCATCGTGCCGATGTCAATGGTGTCCACCACGGGACCCATCCGCAGCGAGGTGCACTATGTGCCGATCACCGACCCGGGGGCCCTGCTCGAGATCGGCATGGTGTGGTCCACCGAGCGTCGGATGCTGCCCGCTGCGGAGGTCTTCCTGGCGCACAGCAGGCAGTGGGCCGAGGAGGCGGAGCTGCCGTGACCACCCAGTCGAGAACAGACGAAAGCCGCGGGTGCATCAGGGGGCGGACCCGCGGCTTTCGCGTGTGGCCAGGGGCGGGGTCGAACCGCCGACCTTCCGATTTTCAGTCGGACGCTCGTACCAACTGAGCTACCTGGCCAGAGGGCAGAAGGCCACCGCACACCATCGACCCGGTTACCGGGAGCGACGGCATACGGCGGCATCACACCGCGACCCCGACGGGACTCGAACCCGCGACCTCCGCCGTGACAGGGCGGCGCGCTAACCAACTGCGCTACGGGGCCTGGACAGGCCTGCGATCGTGCTGTGTGGTGCGCTGGTCGCACACCGCATCCCCAACGGGATTCGAACCCGTGTTGCCGCCGTGAAAGGGCGGAGTCCTAGGCCGCTAGACGATGGGGACCCGTCCTCTAGCGGCCCCCCGCGCAAGCGCAACTCGGACCCGTCGAGGACGCACGAAAGAATACGGGGAGGTCAAGGCAAAGTCCAAAAGCCTCAACGGCCGCCACCGGCCCAGGCCAGCAGGTCGTCGAGGGGCCAGGTGTTGACCACCCGCTCGGCGGGAACAGCGAGGCGCTGCGCCCTCTCGCAGCCGTAGGCCTGGAAGTCCAGCTGCCCCGGCGCGTGGGCGTCGGTGTCGATAGAGAACAGGCACCCCACCTCCAGCGCCAAGATGAGCAGGTCGTCCGGCGGGTCGCATCGCTCCGGGCGGGAGTTGATCTCCACCGCTGTGTCATGGTCCCGGCACGCCTCGAACACGGCCGCTGCGTCGAAAGTGCTCTGGGCTCGCTTGCCCCGGCCGCCTTCGACGAGCCGCCCCGTGCAATGACCCAGCACCGTGGTGTGCGGGTTCTTCACCGCGGCCACCATCCGGCGGGTCATCGAGCCGGAGTCCATCTTCAGCTTGGAGTGCACCGACGCCACCCGGATGTCGAGGGCGTCGAGCATCTCCTGACTCTGGTCCAGCGAGCCGTCGTCCAGGATGTCGACCTCGATGGCCTTGAGGAGCCGGAAGCCGTCACCGACGGCCTCGTTGATCGTGTCCACCACGCCCAGCTGACGTCGAAGGCGCTCCACGCTCAGGCCGTTGGCCACGGTCAGGCGAGGGGAGTGGTCGGTCAGCGCGAGGTACTCGTGGCCGATCTCCATCGCTGAGGCCACCATCTCCTGGATCGGCGACCCGCCGTCGGACCAGTCGGAGTGGCTGTGCAGGTCACCGCGCAGCGCGGCCCGCAGATCCTCCCCGCCGCTGACCAGCGGACCTCCGGCCGACTGCTCCAGCTCGGCCAGCTTGTCCGGCATCTGCCCGGCGACTGCCTGCTGGATGACCTGTGCGGTCGAGCTGCCGATGCCCGAGATCGAGGTCAGATGCCCGGCCTGCACCAAGGAGCGCACCTGTTCCTCAGGGATCTCCAACAGCCGGCCCGCAGCCTCGCGGTACGCCTTGACGCGGTAGGTCGAGGCGCGGCTGCGCTCGAGCAGGAACGCGATCCGGCGCAGGGCGTCGACAGGTTCGATGGCCACACCCAGACGCTACGCCAGCGAGGCGGCATACCGTGTCGGTATGCCGCCCGCCGACTCACCATCCGACGCCGTGAGCGTCGGCCGCGCCCGCTGCGACGCGCTCGACATCGGCACCTTCTACGCGATCCTCCGGTTGCGCGTCGACGTGTTCGTGGTGGAGCAGCAGTGCCCCTACCCCGAGCTCGACGGGTTGGACACCCGGCCGGACACCGAGCACTGGTGGGTCGAGGTCGACAGCGTCGTGGTCGCCACGCTCCGAGTGCTCAACCCCGCTGGCCGGCCACGCATCGGCCGGGTCGCGACGGCCTCGACCGCTCGGGGGCGCGGGCACGCCGCCACTGCGATGCGGGCCGCCCTGGAGAGCCTGGACGCGGAGCGTGCGCCGGAGGTCACCCTGGAGGCGCAGGCCCACCTCGTGCAGTGGTACGGCTCGTTCGGCTTCGTGCCGACCGGGCACACCTACCTCGAGGACGGCATCCCCCACGTCTCGATGCTCCGTCGCTCACGGCGCGGGAGCCACCATGACCAAGACCGAGGTGGTGGCCAGCACAACGGCGGCGATGGCCAGCTCGGCTCCCATCACCACGGCCAGTGAATGGACGCTGTGCGAGCCGCGCATGGACTGCTCGTCGGACTGTGTGGCACGCCAGGCGACCCGTGCCGCGTAGGTCCGACCGTGGTTGCCGAGCACCAGCATCGCCGCGAACAGTGACGCCTTGACGACGAGCACGAGACCGTAGGGGGAGTCGGCCAGCGGGCGCAGACCACCGGCCACCGCGACGGCGTGGATGGTGCCGGTCACCACCAGCACGGTCACGCTGGTGGCGGCCACCAGCGAGAAGCGGGGGATGAGGAGGTCGAGCTCGCTGAGATGCTGGCCCGGGATCAGCACCGCAGCAAGGGCCAGCAGCCCGCCCAGCCAGGCAGCGGTCGCGATCACGTGGCCCAGCGTCGCGATGGTCTTGGCCACCTGCCACGGGGCGTCGACGGCGTTGGAGACCAGCAGCAGGCTCACCGCCAGCACCAGGACGATCATGACCGGAAGCACCAGCCGAACCCCGCGGACGGGATGGCTGACGATGTCGGCCATGAAGAAGGTCGCCGTGGCCAGGGCCGCGAACCGGATGAGCAGCGCCACCCCCACGACGGGGGTCAGGATCTGCGGCCATGTCAGGTCGGCGGTGAGCCGCTGCAAGATCGGGCCGGACACCGAGGTCAGGGCCATGAGGATGATGCCGCCCACCGCCAGCAGCACCAGTTTGCGGTGAGCGCCGCCCTCGGGCCAGACGAGCGTCCAGAAGGTCAACGTGCCCGCTAGCAGCACGTAGCCGGTGTACAGCAGCGTCCGGTTTGCGCCCACGAGCACGTCCATCAGCTCTGGGCCCACGCGGCGCCCCTCACGTCCGTCGGAGGTCGAGCTGCACCGTCACCACGGCGTCGGCGAACGGCAGTGGCGCCTTGGTCTGGGCCGCGAGCGGGGTGCCGTTCTGGCAGGCCTGCTCCCATACGGGAAGGAGCGGGCAGGCGAGGTTGAGCACCGTGGGCCCGGTGACGACGACCTGAACGGGCAGTTCGGCGTCGAGGTCGCGAAGCAGCGGGCTCACGGCGCCACTGGCTCGGCCCGCTTCGGAGGGGGTGCTGCGCACGGTGGCTCCGCTGAGCCGGTAGCTGATCTCGGCGTCCTGGGTGGCGGGCACAGCGACCTGGACCTGTTCATCCACGGGACCCTCAGGAAAGGAGACTGCCTGCCCCGGGGATCGCAGGCGCACGCCGGTGGCCGTGGCCGTCGCCTCGTCGAACTGCGACCCGGCGCGCCTGACCAAGGGCGGGCCGAAGGTCAGGGTGTCCGTCGAGGCGGAGAGGCGGACGGTCTCGGTGACCAGCAGGTCACCGTCCAACGATGGTGAGACGACCATCACGATGCCTGGTTCGTCGAGCTCGGACGCCCCCTGCGGGATCGACTCCTCGGGTGCGGCTTGTGCCGTGGGCGCCGTCTGCCTCGCGGGCTCGGTGCTCTCTGGCGCGACCAGGGGATAGAGCAGCGCGGCGAAGATGAAGACACAAGCGACCACCCCGCCGACTGCCCGGCGCACGCCCTGGCGAGGCTCACGCACACGATGGTGTGACTCTTGACCCATGACTTACCTTTTCACTGACAGATGACGGCGATAGCCGCTTCATACTCTAAACGAGGTATCTTTTATCTCGTCCCTGAGTAAAACGTGTAAAGACTGGTTCAAGGAGTTCCCATGAGCACGCCCTCTGTCGTTCGCATGACCGCGTCCACCTTCGCCCTGGGCGTGATGACGGTGGGAGCCATGGCCGCCGCCCCGGCACAAGCACAAGAAGGCGAGGTGACCCTGTACGTCGTTCAGGCGCTGCCTGGCGAGGACGTGGACATCAGCGTCGATGACAAGGTGCTCGCGAAAGACGTGGCGACCGCCGAGATCGCGGGACCGTTGACGGTCTCGCCCGGTGAGAAGACGTGGACGTTCACCGACAGTGACGGGAAGGTGATCCTCGAGAACTCGGTAGATGCCGCCGTCGGCGACAACTCCGACGTGGTCCTGCACCTGCCGGCGGCCACCGGCGGCAAGCCGGTTCTCACCGTCTTCGACAACGACCTGTCGGCGGTGCCGGACGACAAGGCATCGGTCACGGTGGCTCACACGGCTGCGGTGCCGCCGGCCGACATCCTGGTCGACGACGAGGTGCTGTTCGCCAACGTCGCGAACGGGGAGTCGCTGAACCTGGTGGTGCCGGCCGACACCTACACGGTCCAGATCGTGCCCACCGGTGAGAGCGAGCCGTCCCTGCTCGGGCCCCTCGACCTCCCCGTCGAGGGCGGGTCGCTGAACCGCGTCTACGCCGTGGGCACCCCCGAGACGGGCACGATGAACGTGGCCACCCATGTCATCGACGTCGAGGAGGAGGGCTCCGGTAAACCCGACGTCGTCAACACCGGCTCAGGGGGTCAGACCGCGATGCTGGCTCGGGCCGTGGACTCCCTGCGCGGGCTGTGGCGCTGAGCCTGCCCGACCTCGGCCGGCGAAGTGTCGCCACTGCCCTGCTCACTGGCGCGGTGGCGCTGAGCGCGGCATGTGGCACCGCGACGGAGGCGGCCTCGAGCGTGGACGACGCGGCGCGCGAGTCGGGGGCAGCGGCCGAGGCCGAGGTGAGCGCGGCCACCAGCGAAGCGCGAGGTGACCCGGACTCGGCCCGTCGGGGCAGCGAGGCGGCCAGTCAACGAGCTCGCTTCCAACCCACCGAGCTCGCTCTGCCGGGTGGGTCGACCGCAGGCGTGAGTCAGGTCTCGACCGTCGACGGGGAGCTGATGGTGCCCGAGAACGTGAACCGCCTCGGCTGGTGGGACGGGGGTGCCTACTCGGGCGACCCCTTCGGATCCACCGTCATCGCCGGTCACATCGACTCCGCAGAGCAGGGCCCGGGTTACTTCGGCCAGCTGCTGAGTATCGAACTGGGAGACGAGATCACAGTGCGCGGCGACGATGCGACGCTGACCTACCGGGTGAGTCGGACGGCCCTCATCGACAAGGACGCTCTGGTCTCCGACAGTGCCGCCTTCGACCAGAGCGGCGACCATCGCCTGGTGCTCATCACCTGTTGGGGGCGTTGGCGACCCGAGGTCTCCAGCTACGACAGCAACTTTGTGGTCTTCGCCACCCCCATCGGCCTGGCGCAGTAGTCGAAGGGGTCACTGGTACGTCCTCGCCGAGCAGGCGCAGGGGCGTAGCATCGCTGGTGACAGCGGCCAGAGGGGGCGCTACGCGACTGGGCAAGGAGTGCCGTGAGCTACGAATCCTACGAACCGCCCAGGGGTGGCGCGCCGGACGACAGCGTGAGCGTGAACGCCGTCCGACTGTGGAGCGGTGGCGCGGCGACGGCGGGCGTGGCGGCGCTGGTCGCGGTCATCGGCGTGCTGATCGCCCGCGACATTCTGGGGTTCGACCTCTACGGCCCGGCCCTGCTGCTCAGCGTCTCGGGGTCGATCGGCACCGACTACGTGATCACCGCGGCGGCACTCGCCCTGGCCGCCACGGGACTGGCTCATGCCCTGGCGGTGACCACGCCTCGGCCGCAGGCCTTCTTCAGCTGGATCGTGGGTCTGCTGACTCTCGCCGCCGTCGTCGTCCCGTTCGCGCGGGACGCGCTGCTGGCCAGCCAGATCTCGGTGGCCACCATCAACCTGGTCATTGGCCTGTCCATCGGCTCGCTGCTGTCGACGGTGCTGTCGCGCACCGTGTACGACAGCGACGGCTCCTGGCAGTACCGACGGTAGGGCAAGCGTGGCGGTAGACCTCGTGCTCGGCCCCCTGGTCCGGCACGTTGATGAGAACTCGGCGGCGATCTGGGTGCAGACCGCGCAGACCACCACCGTCACCGTGCGCCTGGACGGCCACGACGAGACCTGGAGCGCCCGCACCTTCGCGGTGCACGGGCACCACTACGCCCTGGTCGAGGTGACCGGCCTACGGGCCGGCACCGACGCCGCATACCGGGTGGACCTCGACGACACGACGGTCTGGCCGCTGGCGGATCATGAGGCGGCAGGGCCGCCGAGCCGGTTGCGCACCATGCAGCACGACGACCGCCTTCGGATGGCGTTCGGCTCGTGCCGTACCAGCGTTCCGCACGATGCCGAGGGGAACCGTCGCCACGGGATCGACGCGCTGCGCACCTACGGGATCGCGCTCGCGCAGTCGCCGGAGGCCCCGGAGTGGCCCGACCTGATGCTGCTGCTCGGCGACCAGATCTACGCCGACGAGACCAGTGAGCAGATGCGCGAGTTCATCGCCGCCCGCCGGTCGTTGCAGGAGCCACCGGGGGAGGAGCTGAAGGACTTCACCGAGTACGCCCACCTGTACCTTCTGGCCTGGGGCGAACCGTGGCTCCGGTGGCTGTTCTCCTGCCTGCCGACCCTGATGATCTTCGACGACCACGACGTCCGCGACGACTGGAACACCTCGTGGAAGTGGCGGACTCACATGGAGACGCTGCCCTGGTGGCACGGGCGCATCGTCTCCGCGCTCGCCTCGTACTGGGTGTACCAGCACCTGGGCAACCTGTCCGTCGAGGAACGCGCCCAGGACGAGATCTGGGGTGAGTGGCGACGGCGCCAGGAGGAGTCCGAGGCGGAGATCGACCTCAGCGACCTGCTCGACGCCTTCGCTGCCCGCGTCGACCAGGAACCGCGCACTTACCGCTGGTCCTACGCCAGGGACGTGGGTCAGTCGCGGCTGGTGGTTATCGACTCGCGAGCTGCCCGAGTGCTGGAGCCCGAACGGCGCAGCATGCTGGACGAGCCAGAGATGAGATGGCTCGACGAGCAGATGCACGGCGACCATCGGCACCTGTTCATCGGGACGTCCCTGCCGTTTCTGCTTCCCCCGGGACTGCACTACCTCGAGGCGTGGAGCGAGGCCCTGGCGGCCGGCGGATGGGGCCAGCGGGCCGCGCGTGTCGCGGAGAAGCTGCGCTGGGAGATCGACCTCGAGCACTGGGCGGCGTTCCAGGACGGGTTCCAGCGCGTCTGCCGCATGGTCGGGGAGGTAGCCGCCGGGCAACGAGGCGCTCCTCCGGCTACGGTGACCTTCCTGTCCGGAGACGTGCACCACTCCTACGCCGCCGAGGTCGAAGGCCACCACGAGGGCCGGAGCCGGGTCCTGCAGCTGGTCTGCTCGCCGATCCGCAACCCCCTTCCGCGAGCCATCCGTGCGGCGACCGCGATCCTGGCGCACCGGGTCACCCGCCCCGTGTGCTCCGCCGTGGCGCGCTCGGCCCGCGCCCCGGAGCCGCCGTGGGACTGGAACACCATCGAAGGCCCCTGGTACGACAACAACCTGGCCATCGCCGAGGTACATGGTGACCAGCTCGAGGTCAGCTGGTGGTGCGGCCGGCTGGACCCCGACCACGAGTTCCCCCAGCTGGCTCAGGTGGCCCGGTTCTCGCCCGCCCCCGCCAAGGTGGGCCCGACGGAGCCAGCGAGGCCATCGTAGGCCCGTTCGGCACGGGGGCGAGCACGGGGGAGAATGCCCCGATGAAGTCTGCGCCCCGGGTGCTGTTGATCGACAACATCGACAGCTTCACCTTCAACGTGGCGGACCTGCTGCATCGAGTCACCGGGACGGCTCCGACCGTGTGGCGCCACGACCACCCGGTCGCGGCCGGGCAGGAATGGTGGTCCGACTTCGACGCCATCGTCATCGGCCCTGGCCCCGGCGCGCCGAGCAACGCCGCGGACATGGGCCTCTCACTGGCCGCCCTGGAGCAGCGGCGCGTGCCGGTGTTGGGCGTGTGCCTGGGCCACCAGGGCATCGGCCACGCTTCGGGCTACCCGGTGGCCCCCATGGTGCGCCCCCGCCACGGCATCATCTCGCCGGTACGCCACGACGGTTCGGGGTTGTTCACCGGGCTGCCGTCGCCGTTTCCCGTGGTGCGCTACCACTCCCTGGCGCTCCCCCCGGGTTTCGAGCCCCGAGCCGGCGACCCCCTGCGCGCTGTCGCCTGGGCGACAGACGACGAGGCGGTGATGGCGCTCGCGGACCCGACCCGTCGACGCTGGGGGGTGCAGTTCCACCCGGAGTCGGTGCGCACCGAGCACGGTATGACGATCGTGGCCAACTTCTTCGCCGAGGCGGGGGTACCCCTGGCTGCGGATGCCGCCGAGGGCCCGCGGCCGACCTCGTCCGCTGGCGAGCACACGGCCGTGGCGCATGGGGACGTGCTTCAGGCCCGGCCACAGTCGTCGGGTACCGGCCGGCCGATGCGGCTGTCGGTGCGGCGATGCCCAGGACCGGTGTCGGCGTCGCTGCTGCACGACCTGCTCTTCGACGATGCACCCGAGGCCCCGTCGCTCTGGCTGGACTCCTCGAACGAGCGTGGTGTCTCCGTCATGGCCGACCCGAGCGGCCCGCTGGGCTACACCCTGGAACACCGCGTCGGGGAAGGCACCACGCTGTCCACCGGAGAGCACCGGTCTGGGGTGTTGTGGGACACCCTCGAGGTGCTGCTGGACCGTGTCACGCTCGACGAGGCCATCGACGGCGAGGAGACCCTGCCGTTCGACTTCCGACCGGGGTTCGTCGGCTACTTCGGGTATGAGCTCAAGGCCGAGACCGGTGGCAGCGCGGCCTACCGGGCTCAGCATCCCGACGCGTGGCTGGCCTTCGTGGACCGGGCGGTGGTGCTCGACCACGCCAGCGGAGACGTCTTCGCGCTGGCCCTGGTCGACGACCTGACGCGGGAGGCGCAGGCGGGGTGGATGTCGTCGGTCGGCCACATCGTGCAGCAGGTGCAGCGGCGGTCAGACGTGCCGGACCCCTCGCCTTCCGGCAGCGTGCCCGCCGCCCCGTCAGCGGAGCAACGGCGCGACGCCACACGACGCGACGCGATGGTGGCCAGGGCGGGCCGTCATACCGAGGCGCAGTACCACGCGCTCATCACCCGCGCGCAGCAGGCGATCCGGGCCGGCGACAGCTACGAGGTGTGCCTGACCAACGACGTGCGCTGGCCCGAGGCGGTGCACGAGGCGGCCGCCTACCAGTCGCTCCGCCAGGCCAGCCCGGTGCCACACGCCGCATGGCTGCGGTGTGGGTCGTTCTCGGTCCTGAGCGCCTCACCGGAGCGTTTCGTCTCGGTGACCCCGCAGGGCGTGGTCCAGGCCGAGCCCATCAAGGG
>JBAUJO010000110.1:0-14325 GCA_049683875.1 Ornithinimicrobium sp. | reverse complement strand
ATCTCCGTGAGATCACGGGCCGTTTTGTATGCCCTGACTGCCGTGTGAAATGACTGCCGTGTGTCCTGACTGTCGTATGCCTCAGCAGACCGCGCCGACGTCCTCGAGCTCGTCGGAGGGCTGCTCGTCCTCGGTCGGCGTGTCCTCGGTCGGCGTGGAGTCCTTCGTTGCCTTTGCCGTCTTGTCCGCCCCCGTCTTCGTGGCCGGCTCCGGAGCCGGTTCGATCGCCTCGGCCACCATCCGGCGCAGACGCGGGTAGTCCGGGTTGCCGACGTTGGTGTTCTCGACGGTGAAGGGGAGTGACTTGATCGTGCCGTTCTGCACGCGCAGCACCAGCTCGGCGAAAGCGGGCAGCTCGTCCTGGGCGATGTCCGCGGTGACGTTGTCACCCGCGACGCCCACGATCTGGGGGTAGCGCCGGATCATCCGCAGCGGGTTGACCTGCTCGACGACCGCCGCCACCACGCAGCGTTGCCGCCGCATCCGGCTGAAGTCGTCGGTGGTGACGCGCGACCGCGCGTACCACAGGGCCTGGTAGCCGTTGAGGGTCTGCACCCCGGGCTGGAGGTATCCGGACTCGCTGCCCGGGACCAGCATGGGTCGCCCCTGCGAGTCGTAGGTGATACGACCGCCCATGGGCAGGCGCTCCTGCACGTCGACCTCCACTCCTCCCATGGCGTCGATGAGGTCCTGGAAGCCGCGCAGGTTCACGATGACGGTGTAGTCGATCGGTTGCGCGATGACCGCCGACAGGACGTCGCGCGTCGCGGTCAGACCGGGATTGGGGTCGTCGGCGTACAGGGCCGGACGTTCTTCGGCGAAGTTCGTGGCCTCGGTCCAGATGGCGTTCATCAGGCACCCGTCGCCACAGTCGTAACCGTTGGGCCACCGCTTCGACAACGGGTTGGTCTTGGGTATCGGCACGCGTTCCAGGTTGCGCGGGATGCCGAAGAGCACGCTGTCCCCGGTCTGGGTGTCGATGCTGGCGATCAGCATCGTGTCGGTGCGGATCCCCTCCCGCGTGTCCGAGCCGTCGGAGCCGAGCAGCAGCACGTTGACCCGGGGCACGCCCTCCCACGGTTCATCGGTCTGCAGGTTGGGCATGGCACTGTCGCCGCTGCCGCCCTGCGGGCTCTGCCGCCCGACGAAGATCCGGTCCACAGCCTCGGTGTGCGCGTTCACGTAGCGCCACCCCAGGGCGGTTGGTGCAGCCAGCAGCAGACACATCACCGCCGTGAACACGGTCAGACCCCACCGCTGGCCCTGAGCCATCACATCGGGTCTGCTGGTCAGCGCGGTCAGCACCACCGACGCCATCCACACCACGACGAGCAGCGACACGGCGATGCCGAGCTGGCGCAGCAGCGCCGGCCGGGATCCGAGGTCGAGGACGGACGCCTCAGCGCCCCGCCCCGCCACGTACCACGCCAGAGCGATCAGCCCGAGCAGTGCCGCCACCATCATCGCCACGCCGAGCGTGCGCCGCCGGGTCAACGACAGGCCGGCACCCGGGATCAGGGTGCCCAAAGCAGTCAGCGTGTAGGCGCGACGGGTCTGCAGCACCGTCTCCGAGCGACCTGACGTGGCGAGGCGCTCACGTTGCTGTCGGCGGGTCTGCGGTTCCGTGGGGTCGGGGACGCCGGAGGAGGGCGCTGCCCCCTCGTGATCCGGCGTCTGGTCCGGCATGCATCGACCCCTCTGGTCGTCGCTGATGGATTCGGTCGTGGTTTCGGTGATGGGTGTTGCGGCTGGCTCAACGAACGAAGAGCGCCATAGGTTCTTGCTGTTTGGAGAACGCTACCCCGCGCGGGTAACCTGAGCGCCGTTCCGAGGCAACTCGCCATGCGCGTCGCAACGGAGCTCGGAGGCGTCGCCTAGCCTGGTTTATGGCGCCCGCCTGCTAAGCGGGTTTGGGGCTTAAACCCCATCGAGGGTTCAAATCCCTCCGCCTCCGCCCGGTCACTGGACCACTCTCGTCGCCGATATCGGTGGCGAGAGTTCTGCTGCGTGCGGGGAGGGTGCCTATGCGGTCGGCTCCCCTGCGTCGTCCTCGTCCTCGGCTTCCTCCGTCTCCGAGGCCTGGTCGGCCTCCGAGGGGTGGTCCTTGTCGTGGGGGCTGTTTCCCTTCTTCATCTCGGTGTCGTCGTCGGAGTCCATCTCCTTCCAGCGCTCTCGGATCCTCTCGTCGATCTCGTCGACGACCTCCTCGGCGTTGCTGCCAGGGGGTAGCGGCTCGACGGCCGACGTCGTGGTCGGCGGGTTGACCTCGGGACTGTCTTCGGGGCCCTCGGGGCTCATCGGCTGGATTCCCTTCGTGATGACGTTCTGTGGACCTTAGCGCGGCATGACGGGCGAACCGTCAGAGCCGGGCAGGGATTTCACGGCCTCGAACCCGATCCGGTATCGTTCACAGCCGCTGCGTAGGCAGTGACAAGCGCCCGTAGCTCAACGGATAGAGCATCTGACTACGGATCAGAAGGTTGGGAGTTCGAATCTCTCCGGGCGCGCCCATGTGAACTGATGTCTCCCACTCATCATCGGTGCAGACGGCCGCTCGGCCACCGGGCGTTCGCCGTCACGGTAGAAGGATCACCTTCCCGTTCAGCGTCCTTGACTCCGGGCGGAAGTCGCCGCCATCGCGCCGAGCGGCAAGCCGAATCGCGGGCTGACTGGCATCACAGCTCCTCACTCTGCGCACAGACAAGCTCGTCCCCGACGTTCCGGCGCTAGGCCCGGGTAGCACGCCGCAACCATCGACCGAGCAGCTCGGCGCCCACACTGACGGCGAACGACGCCAGGAGCACGGTCGTCACCACAGGGAAGCGGAACGAGGCCAGGTTCTCGGCCAGCAACCGGCCCAGTCCGGCCGCCCCCACCACACCGACCACGGCGGTGTCTCGCACACAGATCTCGAAGCGGTACAGCGTGTAGGTCAGCAGATGGCGGCCGGACGGGGGAATGACCGCGGCCACCGAGGCCAGCGAGGGCCGCACGCCCGAGTGCAGCAGCGCATCCCGGGCCCGGGTGTCGATGCTTTCCCACGCCTCGGCCACCAGACGTCCCAGGATCCCGCCGGTGTACAGCCCCAGGGCCAGCGCGCCGGGCAGGATGCCGGGAAACAGCGCCAGCAGCGCCACGATGGCCCACACGGTCGGCGGCACCGAGCGCAGGAACAGCAGGATCAGCCGGGCCACGATCCAGGCGGACCACCCCACCGTCCGTCGGCCCGTGCTCACGTGGTGGCCCGGGATGGGCCGTGACTTCGCGGCCCACGGCCCCAACACCAGGGTCAGCGCCACGGCGACCGCCATCGCGAGCACGGCCATCGCCAGCGTGTCCGCCACGGACGCCACCAAGACAGTCCAGCCACCCAACGGAAGCTGCGGTGGCCACAGGTCCTGCAACAGGCTCTCGGTGAGCCTGAGCGTGCGCTCGGAGGTGAGCCCGGCCAACGACACCCCGGAGACCCACCAGGCGAGCAACACGCCGACCACGCCCGCCAGAGCCGACCACCGTGCCCACCGTGAGCGCCGCGGAGACCGGGCCTGGGGCGCACCCTCCTCGCCCACTGAGATCTCGGTGCAGCTGACGGTCGCCATGTCCGAGCGGAGCTTGGTGCTCCAGAGGTCGACCACGGCTGAAAGCAGCAACACGGCGAAGACCAGCGTCCATACCTCGTCCCAGTTCCTGGACTGCAGGCTGACCACCAGCTCCTGTCCCAGCCCGCCGACGCCGACCACGCCGAGCAGGACCGCGGAGCGGATGGCGCACTCGAAACGGTAGAAGGAGTAGGACAGCAACAGGGGCGCGGCGCCCGGCACGAGCGCGTAGGCCATTGCCGGCACCGGGCGCGAGCCGGCGTTGCGCAAGAAATGCAGCGGCCCGGGGGGCACGTTGTCGAGAGTCTCGCCGAACACTTTCGCCGTCTGCGCGCCGAACGGGATGGCGATCGCCAGGACACCGACCAACGGATCCAGACCGAGCACGCTGACCAGCAGCAGGGCCCACACCAGCTCGTGGATCGAGCGCGCTGCGACGAGGATGCCGCGTAGCACCAGTCGCACGATCCGAACCACGGCGGGGGGGCGGTGTGCCCAGGCGACGTCGCTCAGCACCAGCCCCCCGACGCAGCCGATCACGAGCGCCCCCAGGGTGCCCACGGCCGCGAAGGCCACGGTCACGATCGCGCCGTTCCAGACCACGACGAGGAACTCGGGGTCCAGCGACGGCGACAGGGCCCTGGCCAGCAGGTCGTCCAACAGGCGCAGCCCGTTGACGTTCACCAGGCCCGTGCCGCCGCTCACCGCTCGCTGGGTGGCCCAGACCAGCGGGACGACGACGAGCAGCACAGCGACCAACCGGCGCATCCGCACGGTGGCCACCGAGACCCGCGCCGGTGGCTCGCCCGAGCGGGGCTCCTCGGCCGGAGCGACGTCGCGCTCGAGCTGCTGGGTCATCGTGGGCGGATCAGCTCAGGGTGTACAGGGCGCTCAGACGCGCGGGGTCCAGCTCGTCGACCGGGAGGTCGAACACCACTCGTCCCTGCAACAACCCGACGGCACGGGTGCAGTGGGTCGCGGCCAGCTCCGGCTGGTGCAGGCTGAGCACGAGCGCAGAGCCTTCGGCCGCCACCTGCAGCAGGCCCAGGATCTCGGCAGCCCGACCAGGGTCCAGGCTGGACACAGGCTCGTCGGCCAGCACGAGCTCCGGACGCTGGACCAATAGGCGGGCAATGGCCACCCGCTGGCGCTCGCCGCCGGAGAGCCGGTCGGTGCGCTCCGAGGCCGCCCAGCCGAGCCCGACCCGCTCCAGCGCCTCGCGAACCTCGGCGTCGGGGCGGGCCAGAGCCAACGACGCCAGCGCTCGCCACGTCGACCACCGGCCCAGCCTGCCTGCGTTCACGTTGTGCAGCACCCTGACCTCCTCGATGAGGTCGAGCCGTTGCGAGACCAGCCCGATGCCGCGCTGCACGAGCCGCCGGCGGCCCGGGCTGAGGGCGGCGAGATCGTGGCCAAGCACCGTGACGCTTCCCGTCGTGGCGGCCAACGCGCCGTTAAGCAGGGCCAACAGCGTGCTCTTGCCCGCACCACTGGGGCCGAGCACGGCCACGCGCTCTCCGGCGTGAACGGTGAGGTCGACGTCGCTCAGTGCCTGATGACCGCCGAACTGCCGGCCGGCCCCGACCAGTCGGACAACCGGTGGCCCGTGGCTCACGCCAACAGGCCCTGTTCCTGCGCGACCTGCTTGATCTCGTCGTAGTTGGAGTTCTTCGTCGTGATGAAGGACTCGGCGCCGAACAGCTCGAGAATCTTGGCGTCCTCCTCGTTGTTGACGTCGAGGCCGAGCAGCAGGTCGGTCACCTTCTGCGTCGTGCCCTCACCGAACTTCTCGTCCAGGTCGGGTCGAGCCAGCCAGTGGTAGTCGTAGTAGGCAGGGGTGCGGAAGAGCACGACGACGTCGCTGAGGTCGACCTCACCGGCGTCCTGCGTCGCCTTCCAGACCTGCTCGTTGAGGGCCCCGACCTCGAAGCTGCCTGAGGCCACGGCCTCGATGGTGGCATCGTGAGACCCCGAGTAGCCCGGCTGGCCTTTCAGGTCGGCCTGGTCGAAGCCGCCCTGCTGCATGAAGTACTGCGGCATCAGCCGGCCTGAGGTCGAGGTCTCGCTGCCGAAGGTCAGGGTGTGGCCCTCGAGGGCGGTCAGCCCCTTCACGTCATCGAACGGATCGATGCCGGCCGAGGTGTTGGCGATGAACAGGCTGTGGAAGTCGGGGTCGATGTCGCGCTGTGCGATGGCCTGGGAGCCCTCGATCCTCGAGGCCGCCTGCACCCCGGTCAGCCCGCCCATCCAGGCCAGATAGACGTCGCCCACCTCGAACGCCCGCACCACCGCGGTGTAGTCGGTGACCGGCTGGTACTCGACCTCGACCCCCGTTGCCTCGGCGAAGCGCTTGGCGACGTCGGGATAGAGCCGGTTCAGCAGCTCCGGATCCTGGTCAGGGATCGCCGAGATGGACAGCGGCCCGTTGGACTGCTCACCGCCGCCGCCACCGGAGGAGTCCTCGCTGCCCGAACCCTCAGACCCGCCGTCGCTGCCGCAGGCGGCGAGAAGGACCAGCCCGGACGTGCCGAGGAGGAAGGAACGCCGGGGAAGGGCCGCTCGGGGTCGGTGCACAGTCATCGTGTCTCCTTGAGGTTCGCTCTGTCGTGGTGTGAGTGATGCAGGTCAGCCAGGAACCGTCTCCCGGTTGCGGCGGCGCTGCGGGACAACCGAGACGTACGCCGCCACGACGGCCAGGGAGAAGTACATCGCCGCCGAGGTCGTGTTGCCGCCCAGCAGCGGGTCGGTGAAGCCGAGCTGCGCGTGGAGCGACAGGCCGGCGCACACGCCCACGGCGAGCGCTGCCCAGCCGAGTCCCCGTGACGGACCGCGTGCCGCCAGCACCAACAGCACTCCGACCACGATGATCACCACCGCGCCAAGCACGTTGTAGTTGCCCAGGCTCACCGACGGGTCCGTCGACCCGAGCCGGAAGCCCTTCGCCGCCACCGGATCGCTGAAGGAGCCGATGACGCCGATGACGCCGATGGCCACCGCAAGCCCGCCCCACACGGTGCCCAGGACGCGGCCGGTGCTCAGCCCGGCCCGCACCGCATCCACCGCCAACGCCCGCCCGGAGGCGCTGACCAGCAGCGCGATGTGCGCACCGATCATCAGCCAGTATGCCCACGGCCACTCCCCTGGGGCATAGGCGACGGACAACCCGATGGCCAACGACTGGGCGACTCCCAGAAACGCCGCCAGCCGCACGTAGGTGCCGGTGAGCAGCAACACGGCCAGCGCGGTCTCGACCACCAGCACCGCCCACCCGAAGGGCTGAAAGGCGGGCAGCACCACGTACTCCACCGCCCAGCTGTACGGCGGGAGCACCGGGTGCTCTACCGCTTCCCGGGTGAAGCGGTAGAGCCCGGTGCCCGAATCCTCGCCGAAGCGCGGCGCTCGCTTCCAGGCCACGTTGTACAACCACATGAGCCCGACGATGATCCTCAGGGTGGTCATGCCCACCGCGGTGTACCGCGGCACATCGTCGATGGCCGGGGCCAAGAACCAGCCGGCCGTGGACTTCGCGCTAGGCACAGCGGAACACCTCTCTTCCGGTGCGGGACGCAGCGTCCTGCACCTCGAGCGTGTCGCGCACGACGCCGAAGATCTCGGACAGGGGCAGCGGGGCGTCGTGGATGCGCATGTGCGGGTTGGTCACCGCGACCGGATGCCACCACGCTCCGTCGGCGGTGATGGTGGGTTCGGGCTCCAGGTTGTCGATGGAGACGTGCATCCCGGTGTCGGCGAACCCCTCGGCTGCGACCGGCCGGATGACGCGGTCCTGCGTCGCGATCCCGACCTCGTCGAGCGCCGCGTGCAGCTCGCCCACTCGGGTGGGGTCCTCGTCGAACATGGTCGCGGCGATACGGACCCGGAAGCCCAGCTCATGAGCCTCACCGATGCCGACCATCGCCTTGGCCCAGGATCCGGCCCCGCGCTGGGCGTCGTGTAGCTCGGCGGTGGCGGAGTCGAGGCTGACCTGCAGCACGACGGAGCGGTCCATCTCCTCCAACATCTGCCGGCGACGGCCGCGACCGAAGACCATCGCGTTGGTCAGGATGGTGCGCTCCAGTCCCTCGCCGGCACGCACGAGCTCGTCCAGCTGGGGGTGCATGAACGGCTCGCCGCCGGTGAGGAACAGCTCCTTGCCCCCCGAGGAAGCGAACTCGGTGAACGCCTCGCGTGCCACCGAGGGGTCCAGATGACGGGCGGCGGCCTTGGGGGAGGACTCCGCGCAGCAGTAGACACACGCGAGGTTGCAGTTGAAGTTGGTGTAGGCCCACAACCGGTGGCCCACCGGCGTGCGCTCCCCGAGGCTGAACACGGTGGAGACCTTGACGCTCTTGCGGACGGCGAACCACCACGGCCCGCTCTCGGACTCGGCGACCTCGCCGGCGAGATCGTGGCCCACCAGCTCGGCCCAGACCGGCAGGTCGACCGTGACGCTGGGCTCGGCGCTACGGATGCCGAGCAGCTCGCCTTCGGAGAGCCGGCGCATCGCTCGCGTGATCAGCAGAAGCAATCCGCTACCGCAGTCCATGTCGCCGCCATCGACTAAACGGGCCACCTCGCCCAAACCTGCAGGAACCGAGGGTGCCGGAGAACTTGTCATTGTGAAAGTGTAGGCGAGAGGGTTTGCGATTCTGGCTTCCCCCTCGATGACAATACTGTGACGGTTCATTTTCAGGGAGCGATAGGCATGAGTGATACGGCGACGGAACGCCCCGAAGACGCTGCCGCGAGACTGGCTTTCTGGGAGAATGTGCACTCAGGAAACGACGTGGACGGGGTCTCCTGGTGGCAGTCCGTGCCCGGTCTCTCTCTCGGCCTGGTCGATGAGACCCAGGTCCCTCGGGAGCGGGCGATCATCGACGTGGGTGCCGGCTGGTCGACGTTGGTGGACCACCTTCT
Source organism: Ornithinimicrobium sp. (assembly GCA_049683875.1). GTDB lineage: Bacteria > Actinomycetota > Actinomycetes > Actinomycetales > Dermatophilaceae > Ornithinicoccus. Next base: position 5,812 of record JBAUJO010000110.1, on the reverse strand, counting down.
CGAGCGCGGGTACACCGATCTGACCGCGGTGGACCTGTCTGCGAGCGCGCTGCAGGTCGTGCGTGATCGGTTGGGCCCCGCCGGTTCTGACGTCATACTGGAGATCGAGGACGTGCTGGAGATGCGCCGCAGCCGCCGGTACGCGCTGTGGCACGACCGGGCCGTCTACCACTTCCTGACCGAGCCCGACGAGCGCGAGGACTACCTGGCAACGCTGCGCTACTGCCTGGCCCCCAACGGGTGGGCGGTGGTCGCGACGTTCGGCCCGGACGGGCCGCTGACCTGTAGCGGCTTGCCGATCGTGCGCTACACCCACGAAGAGCTGGCCGCTGAGTTTCCCGGGTTCGAATTGGTCTCCACCGCCGGTGAGGACCACGAAACGCCGTGGGGCAAGATTCAGCAGTTCACCGCGGTGCTGCTCAAGCGGGTGGAATAGAGATGCGGACGCCCCCTTTTCTGCGCATCCCTTTTCCCTAGGCCGGAGTGCTCCACGTCGAGCCATAGCAGGTGAACGTCTTGGCCAGCAGGTCTCCCTCTACCGTTGCCTGTGCCAAGGCGGTGGCGGCGTCGTGCCCGGCGGCGAGACCAGCGTGGTAGGCCGACATCACCGGATGTGCGACGGCGTCCGGCACGGGGCTGCCAGCAGCGACGACCGTGGGCACGCCGAGGGCCAGCAGGCTGGCCGTCATCCCCAGCGGTTCCTCACCGCGACGCACGCTGATCCGGCCGGCGTCACATGCAGAGAGCACCACGTGGGTGGCTTGCAGCTGTTGTCCCTCCGCCTCGTGCGCGAAGAGCGGCCCGTCGGCCAGGCGCAGGCTGGAGAACAAGGGGTTCTGGCTGTGGTGCTCGCCGTGCGCGGCGATGTGCACCACGTCGCGGGTCCTCAGGGCTGAGACCACGCCGTGCGCGCTGGACTCGCTCGCGTGGACGACCTCGCCCGAGCCCCACGCCCGCATCACCGAGGTGACCTCCTCGTCAGCCAGGGGCACGTCCGGCCCGGCCACGGCGTACACCTCGGGCGCCCGCGACAGACGGGTATGCCGTCGCGCCCACAACGTGGCCGACCGCGCGACGGTGGTGGCTCGGGCGTGCCGGCTCGCCAGCATCCCCCACGGAAGGGGCATCAGCAGGGGGATGGGCACGACGACCAGCGAGGATGCCCCCAGCCCGGCGTCCCGCACGGGTGCCAGGAGCACGTCGTCCAGGGCAGCGAGGTGCTGCTGCAGGGAGGCCCGCACCATGGAGCCCAGGGGGCTCTGCGCCGGTAGTCGAGCATCGGCAGCGAGGTCGGCCTGGGTGGCCCGGACGACGTCGGTAATCGCCCCGCGCCCTCCCAGCCGGTGCAGCGAGGGGCGCCCGTCCGGACGCACCAGGACGGCATACAGGTCGTTCTCGTTCATCAGGGTGCTCAGCAAGGTCACCCCAGCGGCGCACACGGCATCCCGGATCGCGGGGGAGGTCATCGGGCCGTGGGCGACTCTCCTGGTCGCGGTCGCTGTCGCGACCCAGTCCAGCTCACGCACGGCACGTTCGGCAGAGATGACCTCGCGCTGTGCTCGTCGTTCGGGCTCGCCACGCAGAGCCTGGCGGAGCTCCTCACGACTTCGACGCAGCCGCGTGAGCGCCTCCGGATGTCGCTCGTCGGTGGACGAGCGCAGCGGCGGGACGGTGCGCACGAGGTCTCTCCAGATCTCGGTGCGAGAGAGCACCCGCGCCGGTGACCGACCACGCATCGCCAGCGACATGTCCAGGTCGATCAGGGGTCCGGCGTGGACGGTCAGGGCGGTGCGCAGATCGAGCCCGGCTGCCCGGCGGGCACTGCGCCCTAGGTCGTCAGCGGCCCGTCGCAGCACGCGCACCGACGCCGAGGGACGCCCCGCTGCCGCGTGCAGTCGGGCTGAGACGCGCCGCGTGTGCAGCCGGGTGGCCAGCTGTGGTGAGCGGGTCAGCGGTGCGGCGTGACCCATGGCGAGCTGGGCCTCGGTAAGAAGGTTGGCGTCGATCAGGGCCTCGACCAGCACCAGCGCGGCCCGCCGGCTCACGGCGAGGTCGTGGTGGCCCTCGGCGAGGCGCTGCAGCGCGGAGCCGAGCCGCGCGCGGACGAAGGCGGTGTCGGCGGTGGTGGGGATGGCCTCCAGCTCCACGGCGGCAGCGACGAGCCGCCAGCCGGACTCTCCTCGCTGCTGGAAAAGGCGGCGCGCGCGACGCGCTCTCTCGATGGCCTCCCCTCGTCGGCCAAGGACGACCTCGCAGCGGGCGAGGTCGAGCTCGATCTCGCCGAGGTCGTGTGCGCTGCCCGAAGCCTCGACCTCTCGTGCCGCGGCGTCGAGTAGCTCGTGAGCCTCGTCCACCAGGCCGGCCTCGAGCATGACCCGGGCCCGGTCGAGGCGGGCGATCCCTCGGTCCACCTCCACGTCCATCTCGTCGGCCCGCTCCATCAGGCGCAAGGCGCGCGGCACGTCGCCGAGGAGGAAATGCGCGTAGCCCTCGTTGTGGGTGGCCATGAAGGCCAGCGGCCCCATGCCTGTTCGCAGTGCGACCTCCGTCGCTTCGGCCAGGTCGCCGACCGCGCGGGCGGGCTGCTGGAGGTGGCTGAGCAACGAGCCTCGGTTGAGCAGGAGTCGTGCCTGGTCCACGGCTGACATCGTGCGGCGGCTCTGCTCAGCGCGGCTGAGCGCGATCAGCGCCGCCTGGTGGTCGCCACTGCGTCCTTGGACGCTGCCGAGCTGCAGATCACAGGCACCGATGAGGTCGTCGAACCCGTGCTGTACGGCGACGTCGCGACAGTGGTCGATGGCCTCGACGGCGAGCTCCGGCCCGTCCCGCTCGAAGACGACCCAGGCGCGGCACAGCTCGACCCTGGTCTGCAGACGCAGCACCGCGCTCGGGTCGCTCGCGGGACGGGCCCGCTCGAGCGCGGCCTCACAGGCGTCGAGCAGGGCGTCTGCACGCTCGGGATGCTGCTCGTTGATCTCCCCCCGCGCCTGCTCAAGGATCTGCTCGGCGCGCTGCAGGGGTGACCCGTCGGCCTCGGCGTCCACCCTGGACAGACTTCCACACCCGCGGGCGAGCACGACCGGAGTCGCGCGGACCTGGCTACGGCTTCCAGCTCGGGAGCTCGGCCCGTACGGCGGCCCAGCCGCGAGCCAGTGCTGCGTCACGGTCTGTCTCGGGCAGCGTCGCGTCCTGCGTCAGGTGCCTTGCGAGCTCACCGGCGAGCACCGGCGCGGCGAACGACGTACCACTCCACGTCCCGAACCCGCCGGAGTAGTCATCGGGGTCGATGGTCGAACGCTCGTGGCCCATGAACTGCATTCGCGCCGACGGCTGACGGTCGCCGTTGAGATCGGTGGGAAGGGCGCTGACCACGTTGGCGCCGAGCCGGTGACACGACACCCACGAGCCGGCGTTGCTGAAGTAGGCCACCGACGTGCCGTTGGGGTTCAGGGCCCCCACGCTGGCCAGCGGGACGACAGACCGGTCGAACCCGCCCCCCGGACCGGCGAAGGTAGCCGGGTGGAACGGGGTGACCGAGGCGTGGTTACCGGCGGCAGCGACCACGCACACGCCCCACTCGCCGTAGCCGACGAGCAGGTGTTTGAGCATGGGGTCGAAAGCCGCGTCGGCCGGCTCCTCGTGGTAGTAGCCCGCGGATAGGGACAGCACGTCGATGAGGTCGGTGGGTCTGCCCACCGTGAGCCCGATGGCGTGGCGGACCAACAGCGCGACCAGGGTGCGCATGAGCAGGCTTTCCGGGACCACCCCGTCCCCATCCATCAGGGGCACGCCAAGGATGCGCGCCTGCGGGCACTGCTGGCGGACCATGCCCGCGATGAACGTCCCGTGGCCGGAGTACGGCGGCACCCCGCCCTCGAGCGGGTTGCTCGGAGCCGGTGGCAGCGTGTTCATCGGCCCGTCCAGCCCGAGCAGCAGGCCGTTGACCTTCACCTCGTCCGTGGCTGAGTCCGGGTCGTCGAACCAAGGATGCAGCCCGATCCCGGTGTCCGGGCAGCACACGACGGGAGGCCGGTCCAGCCTGCCGGCCCCGAGCGCGGGGTCACGCAGGGTGAGGGCGGCCGGCGCGCGCCCTCCACTGCCGGGGGAGGCGTACTCAGCCACCAGCGGGGCTCCGGACCAGTAAGGTGCTCCGGACCAGTAGGGTGCTCCGGACCAGTAGGGTGCTCCGGACCAGTAGGGGGCACCGGACCAGTAGGGAGCTCCCGACCAGTACGGCGCGCCCCCGATGTCCGGACAGGCCACGACCAGGTGGTCCAGCCCGACCTGGTCGTCGCCGCGCCCCTGCGCACGGAGGCGCTGGAGCAGCGGCCAGACGTCGACCGGTGCGGGCTCCAGCGCCGGTTCCTGGGTCTGAGCCAGCACCTGCACCGAGGTCACCCAGTGCTCCCGCATGATCTCGGCGGCGACATCCTGATCGTCGATCAGCGGCGACACGACCTCGTCGTCGCGAGGATCGACACGCACCATCAGGCCGAGCTCACCGGCAAGGTTCGTGAGCTGGTCGAGCGCCTCCTGTCGCTCCGGGCCGGGCAGGCCGCGCACCAGCAGTCGGTCGCCGAGGTATGCCGTGGGCCGAGGGGCGGCCCCCGAGGGCAGCGACACCGCAGAGACCGGGTCGAGCACGCGGACCGCGAAGCGCTCGACCACGTCGGGAGGCAACACCGGCAGGGGCGTCCACTCGGGCCGGTCGCCGTCGGGCTGTTCGGTCATGGGCTTCCCTCGTCACACTGTGGAGTCGTGCTGCTCGTGGTGGGGAGTCGGATGCCGGTGAGGTGATACATGGTCAGCGCAGCGCCGGGACTTCCCGTCGCACCGCTCTCCATGCTCGAGCGAGGGCGGTCGGCCGGTCGGTGGAGTCGATCGAGCGGCTCCCAGCGAGGTGGCTCAGCAGCTGCCCGGCCAGAATCGGCGCGGCGAACGAGGTGCCGGTCCAGGTGCCGAAGCCACCGGAGAAGTCGTCGGGGTCCAGAGCGCTACGGGCCCGGCCCTGGTGCTGACGATGCTGCGAAGGTTGGTCGGTGCCCTGCATCGTGATGGGCAGAGTGCTGACCACGTCGACCCCGACGCGCTCGCAGCTGACCCACGGGCCGGCGTTGCTGAAGTGCGCCACGCTGCCGTTGGGGTTCAGCGCGCCGACGCTGAGCAGCGGGACGCTGTCGGAGCGCGGCCCGGTGACCTGCCCGGCGAAGGAGGCGGGGTGGAAGGGTGCGGTCGTCCCGTCGTTGCCCGCCGAGGCCACCACAATCACTCCCCACGAGCCGAGCTCACGCAGGATGCCGGCCAGGATGGGGTCGGTCTGCTCGTCGCCGGGCTCCTCGTGGTAGTAGCCCAGCGACAGCGAGATCACGTCGACGACGTCCGCCGCGTCTCCTCGCGTCACCGCCACCGCCTGGCGCACCAGGAGCGCGACCAGCGTGTTGAGGAGCAGGCGCTCGTTGACCCCGCCGTCGTCATCCATCACTGGGATGCCCTCGATCCGGGCCTGCGGGCACTGCTGCCGGATGATGCCGGCGATGGAGGTGCCGTGGCCGGCAAACCGGGCCACCGCGCCGTCCAGCGGGTTGCGCGGCTCGGGGCGGGCCACGTCCATCGGCCCGCCGAGCCCGAGTCGCACCCCCGCGACCTCGACCGTGCGGGTGACCGCCGACTCGTCGCGGAACCACGGGTGCGGCCCGATGCCCATGTCGGGGATGACCACCACCGGTCGCCGCCGGCGCCGCCTGCTGGGGCCGCCCGCGGGGTCGGGCAGGGTCAGTGACACCGGTCGCCGGCCTCCCGCGCCGGGGGCGGG
>JBAUJO010000109.1:0-76643 GCA_049683875.1 Ornithinimicrobium sp. | reverse complement strand
GCGAGATCGAGGACTACGTGGCCACCGGCGAGCCGTTGGAGGTTGCCGGTGGCTTCACCGTCGACGGTCTCGGCGGGGCCTACGTCACGGGGATCGAGGGTGACTACCACGCGGTGGTCGGGCTCAGCCTGCCGTTGCTCCGGTTGTTGGTCCGCGACGTCGGGCTGGACTGGCACGCCCTACGCTCGGGCTGACCGTCCTGCCTCGGCCCGCCTCACACCGGTGGGACGCCGTGCCGGCGGGTGGAGAAGTGCCGGTCCCGGCCGGCCGCATAGCGCAGCCGTAGCCGCAGCTCGGCGCGCAGCTGGTCGGCCTCGATGATGCCGTCGACAACGAGGTCCGAGGCCAGCCGCTCGAGGTCGACGTCCTCGAGGTACTCGGCTCGCTTCGCCGCCACGAACGACTCGCGCTCCTGCGGACCCGACATCTGCGCCAGCCGGCCGGCGTACACCGCGTTCACGGCCGCTTCGGGGCCCATCACGGCGATCCGGGCACTCGGCAGCGCCAGCGTCACGTCGGGCCCGAACCCGGGCCCACCCATCGCGTACAGGCCCGCTCCGTAGGCCTTGCGGACCACCACACAGGCTTGCGGCACGGTGGCCTCGGCCACGGCGCTGACCATCTTGGCGCCGTGGCGGATGATGCCACCCCGCTCGACTTCCGAGCCGATCATGAAGCCGGGCACATCGGCGAGGTAGACCAGCGGGATGCCGTAGGCGTCGCACATGCAGATGAAGCGCGCCGCCTTGTCGGCGGAGTCGCTGAACAGCACACCGCCCTTGACCGCCGAGTTGTTGGCCACGATCCCGATCGACTCCCCGCCCAGGCGCCCCAGGCCGATGACCAGCTCAGGGGCGAACAGCTCCTTGATCTCGAGGAAGCTGTCCTGGTCGAGCAGAGACTCGATGACCTCGTGGATGTCGAACGGCACCGACTCCGACTCCGGGACCGAGTCCGGCCGCAGCGGGCGCGAGGGCTCCTCGACCGAGTACTGCGGCGGCGCCGCATCCCACCGTGCGGGCAGGTAGGAGAAGACGAGCTTGGCGAGCTCGATCGCCTCGGCGTCGTCGGCGACGAGCACATCACCGACCCCGGAGACGGTGCAGTGCATCCGCGCGCCGCCCATCTCCTCCGCCGAGACCTTCTCCCCGATGACCATCTCGGCCATTCGGGGGCTCCCCAGGTACATCGAGGCGTTGCCCTCGACCATGATCACGACGTCGGTGAAGCTGGGTATGTAGGCACCACCGGCAGCCGACGGGCCGAACAGGCAGCAGATCTGCGGCACTTTGCCGGACAGCGCGACCTGGTTGTGGAAGATCCGCCCCGCACCGCGGCGGCCCGGAAACAGCTCGACCTGGTCGGTGATGCGCGCGCCGGCCGAGTCGACGAACCAGAAGACCGGCAGCTCCTCGCGCAGCGCGGCCTCGGTGGCCCGGAGCATCTTCTCGACCGTGCGGGCCCCCCATGACCCGGCCTTGACCGTGGGGTCACCGGCCACGACGATCGCGGCCCGGCCGTCCACCTGACCGCGCCCGGTCACCACACCGTCCGCCGGCAGGTCGCCGGCGAGCGCGTTCGCGTAGCGCCCGTCCTCGACGAAGGTCCCGGGGTCCATCAGTAGCTCGATGCGCTCACGGACCGCGAGCTTGCCCTGAGACTCCAGCTTGGCTCGCCCCTGTGCGTTCGGCTGCTCGGTGGCCCGGTACGCCACCGCCAACCGTCCGCGCAGCTCGTCAACGGCGGAACCCGGCGAAATCGTGTCGCCGTTCGCCGTGGGGCCCTGCCTGGCGGAGGTCATGCCGGCAGCCCCAGCCCGCGGGCGATCAGCATGCGCTGCACCTCGGAGGTCCCTTCTCCGATCTCAAGGATCTTGGCGTCGCGGTAGAAGCGGGCCACCGGGTACTCCTCCATGAAGCCGTTGCCACCGAAGATCTGGGTGGCGATGCGGGTGGCATCCATCGCAGCCTCGGTGGACTGCAGCTTGGCGATGGCCGCGGCCTGCTTGACCTCCTCGGCGCTGCGTCGACCGGCCTCGTGCTCGTCCTTCAGCCATGCCGCCTTGTACGTCAGCAGACGGGCCGACTCGACCAGCACGGCCAGGTCGGCCACCTGGAAGCTGACTCCCTGGTTGGCGCCGATGGGCCGACCGAACGCGATCCGTTGCTTGCTGTACGCGGTGGCCTCCTCGAGCATCCGTTGGGCGCAGCCGAGGGCCAGGGCAGAGATGGCGATCCGACCGTCGTCGAGGGTCTTCAGGAACTGTTTGAAGCCGTGCCCGCGCCGGCCCAGCAGGTTCTCCTCCGGGACCACGACGTCGTCGAAGCTCAGCCCGTGGGTGTCGCTGATGTGCCAGCCGAGCTTGCGGTAGGCGGGCTCGACGACGAACCCCGGTGTGCCGCTGGGCACCAGGATCGCGCTGATCTCGGGCTTGCCGCCTTCGAGCTGCCCGGTCTTGGCGGTGACCGTGACCAGGGAGGTGATGTCCGTGCCGGAGTTGGTGATGAAGGCCTTGGAGCCGTTGATCGTCCACTGTCCCTGAGCCAGCGAGGCACGGGTCCTGGAGGAGGCGGCATCGGACCCGGCGTCCGGCTCGGTCAGGCCGAACCCGGCCAGCCGGCGCCCGGCGACGAGGTCGGGCAGCCAGCGCTCCTTCTGCTCCTGGGTGCCGTACGTCAGGATCGGGTTGATCCCCAGTCCCACGCCGGCGGACAGAGTGATCCCGACCGACTGGTCCACCCGGCCGAGCTCCTCGATCGCGACGCAGAGGTAGGTGAAGCCCCCTTCGTCCAGCCCGGCGCCGCCGAACTCCTCAGGCGCGTGCAGGCCGAACAGGCCGAGGTCACCCATGGAGGCCACCAGGTCGGTGGGGAAGTGAGCGCGACGGTCCCAGTCCGCCACGTAGGGCTCGACCTGAGCTTGGGCGAAATCGCGGACGAGGTGGCGGAACTCGACGTGGTCCGGGCTGAGCTCGAACATCGCTGCACCGACCTCTCTGCGGTGTGCGCACCACCGCTTGACGTTAACGTCAACGTAAAGCAAAATCGTGGACATGACAAGCCAGCCCTCCTGGACGATCGCCCAGATGGCCGACGAGTTCGAGGTCACCCATCGCGCGCTTCGTCACTACGAGCATCTCGGGCTGCTCGCGCCCGAGCGGGTGGGGGTCGGCGGCTCAACCCGGCGTTACCGCCGCCGAGACCGGACCAGGCTTGCGCTGATCCTGCGAGGCCGTCGTCTCGGCTTCCCGTTGGAGGAGATCGGCACCATCATCGACATGTACGACGAGCAGCCAGGCGAGACCGGGCAGCTGGAGTACCTGCTCTCGCAGATCGGAGACCGGCGGGCGAACCTGCAACGGCGGGCGGCCGACATCCGCACCTCGCTGCATGAGCTCGACGAGCTCGAACGGCGCTGCCGTCGGGACCTCGACACCCGGCGCTAGCCGGGGCATTGTCTCGGCTCCGCTCCCGGTGATCCAGCCGCGGAGAGGCGGCCCGCCAGCCCTTCTCTGGAAGGCCCCGACGGGGCCGGGCTGCGTAGTAGGTTGACCGCTATGTCGATCCAGAAGGTGCTCATTGCCAACCGCGGCGAGATCGCGGTCCGGGTGGCGCGGGCCTGCGCCGACGCGGGCCTTGAGTCGGTGGCGGTGTATGCCGACCCGGACCGGGATGCCCTGCACGTCAAGATCGCCGACGAGGCCTACGGCCTGGGTGGCAGCACACCGGGCGAGTCCTACCTCAACCAGCAGGCGGTGATCGATGCCGCCAGGAAGAGCGGTGCCGACGCCATCCATCCGGGGTACGGGTTCCTGTCCGAGAACGCCGAGTTCGCCCAGGCGGTGATCGACGCCGACCTCATCTGGATCGGTCCGCCCCCCGAGGCCATCGACGCCCTGGGCGACAAGGTCAAGGCACGACACATCGCCACCAAGGCGGGCGCCCCGCTGGTGCCGGGCACGCAGGACCCGGTGCCCGATGCCGACGCCGTGGTGGCCTTCGCCGCCGAACACGGGCTCCCGGTCGCGATCAAGGCCGCCTACGGCGGTGGCGGTCGTGGCATGCGGGTGGCCCGCACCGAGGAGGAGATCCCCGACATGTTCGACGCAGCGGTGCGCGAAGCCGAGGGCGCCTTCGGCCGGGGCGAGTCGTTCGTCGAGCGTTACCTCGACCGGCCCCGACACGTGGAGACGCAGTGCCTGGCCGACACCCACGGCAACGTCGCTGTGGTCTCCACCCGTGACTGTTCCCTGCAGCGCCGACACCAGAAGCTCGTCGAAGAGGCACCGGCGCCCTTCCTGACGCAGGAACAGATTCAGGAGCTGGTCACGGCGTCGGAGAACATCCTGCTGGCGGCGAACTACGTCGGCGCCGGCACGGTCGAGTTCCTCGTCGGAGAGGACGGCACGATCTCCTTCCTCGAGGTCAACACCCGCTTGCAGGTCGAGCACCCGGTCTCGGAGGAGATCACCGGAGTCGACCTCGTCCGCGAGCAGATCCGTATCGCCGACGGGGAGGAGCTGTCGTTCTCCTCGCTACCGCCGGCACGGGGGCACAGCATCGAGTTCCGGATCAACGGCGAGGACCCTGGCCGCGACTTTCTCCCCTCCCCGGGGACGGTGATGACCTACCGCACCCCCAGTGGGCCGGGAGTCCGCGTCGACTCCGGTGTCGAGCAGGGCGACGTGATCTCCGGCTCGTTCGACTCCATGCTGGCCAAGCTCATCGTGACCGGCGCGGACCGACACCAGGCGCTCGCTCGTGCACGCCGCGCTCTGCGCGAGTTCGAGGTGGTCGGGATGCCGACCGCGCTCACCTTCCATCGCGCCGTTGTGGAGGACCCCGCCTTCACCCCGGCCGACGACGAGGCCTTCTCTGTGCACACTCGCTGGATCGAGACCGAGTTCGACAACACCATCGAGGCCTACTCGGGGCCCACCGCGGACGGCGCGGACGAACCGGCCGAGCGCACCGACATGGTCGTCGAGGTCGACGGTAGACGCCTGTCGGTCTCGCTGCCCGGTGGCCTGTCCTTGGGCGGCTCCGCATCCGGGGAGCGCAGCAAGGCACCGCGACGCACGCGGCGCGCCTCGGGTGGGCAGGCCGCCTCGGGCGACTCGGTCACCGCGCCGATGCAGGGCACCGTGGTCAAGGTGGTGGTCTCCGAAGGTGAACAGATCGGCGAGGGCGACACGGTCGTGGTCATCGAGGCCATGAAGATGGAGCAGCCGATCAAGTCGCACAAGTCCGGCACGGTCAGCTCGCTGCAGGCCGAGGTCGGGCAGACGGTCACCAACGGCGCGGTGATCTGCGACGTCACCGACTGAGACACGCTACTCGGACACCGAGTGCAGCTGGCGCGCGGCCTCCGAGATCGAGCCCGTCATCGAGGGGTAGACCGTGAAGGTCTGCGCGAACTGGTCGACGTTGAGGCGTGTCGACACGGCCAGGGCGATGGGGAAGATCAGCTCGCTGGCTCGCGGAGCCACCACGACCCCGCCGAGGATGGTGTCGCTGCCCCGGCGGGCAAACAGCTTGACGAACCCGTCGCGCAGGTTCTGCATCTTGGCGCGCGGGTTCTTGGTCAGCGGCAGCATGACCACCCGGGCGTCCACCCTGCCCTCGTCCACTTCCTCCTGCGAGACCCCCACCGTGGCGATCTCGGGGTCGGTGAAGATGTTGGAGCTCACACGTCGCAGCGACAACGGAGCCACCGCGTCGCCCAAGGCGTGCGCGATGGCGACGCGGCCCTGCATCGCCGCCACGGAGGCCAGGGGGAGCTTGCCCGTGCAGTCACCGGCGGCGTAGATGCCGGGAACGCTCGTGCGCGAGACCCGGTCCACCTCGATGTGCCCCGTCTCGGTCAGCTCCACCCCGGCTTCGAGGAGACCGAGATCCTCGGTGTTCGGCAGCGACCCGACCGCCAGCAGCGCGTGGCTGCCGTGCACGGTACGCCCGTCCTCCAGGGTGACCAGAACCCCTTCCTGCTCGTCGCTCGGGGCCCCCGGGGCGGCGCGCACGCGCTCGACCGACGCCGCCCGCGAACGGTTCAGCACCTGCATGCCCCTGCGGCGGAAGACCTCCTCGAGCAGGTTCGCGGCGTCCACGTCCTGGCCTGGAAGCACGCGCTCGCGAGAGGAGACCAGGGTGACCTCGCAGCCCAGACCCAGGTAGGCGTGGGCCAGCTCGGCCCCGGTGACGCCGGAGCCGATGACCACCAGATGCCGGGGAAGCTCGGTCAGCGTGTAGATCTGCTGCCAGGTGAGGATTCGCTCACCGTCGGGCACCGCACTGTCCAGCACGCGCGGACGCGCGCCGGTGGCCAGCAGGATGACGTCGGCGCGCACGGTGCGCTCCCCCACCTGGACCGTCTGGCGGTCACGCACGACCGCCTTGCCCGCGACGAGCTCCACCCCGGCCTGCTCAAGACGCTCGGTGATGTCCGCGCTCTGGGCCGAGGCCAGGGTGAGCACCCGCGTGTTGATGTCGTCCAGGTGCGCGGTCACCCCTTGGTTCTGTGGTGCTCCGTCGAACTGCACCCCGATCCGCGCGGCGGCACTGAAGCGGTCCATGAAGTCGGCGGTGGCGATCAGCGCCTTACTGGGGACGCAGTCGGTGAGCACTGCGGCACCGCCGATCGACGCGCTCTCGACGAGGTGCACAGTGCTGCCCAGGTGCGCCGCCGTCAGGGCGGCCTCGTAGCCACCGGGACCGGCGCCGATGATCGTCACGGACTGCCTCGGTGTGCTCATCTGCCCATCCAACCACCCGGGGAATTCACTAGGCTGAGCCGATGACCCACGACAGCGCACCGGAACTGAACGACCCCGCCGTGGACCCCTCGGAGCTTGCGGACCGGGCTGCTGAGGCCATCGCCGAGCGCACGGGCACCGGCCACCACGACATCGCGCTCGTGCTGGGCAGTGGTTGGGCCGGCGCGGCCGACCTCATCGGCGAGACCGTGGCCAGCGTGGACAACACCGACGTGCCCGGGTTCGGCGCTGTGGCGGTCGCCGGCCACCGGGGCACCATCTCCTCGGTCGCGGTCGGTGACAGCGACACGCGCGCTCTGGTCTTCGGAACCCGGACGCACTTCTACGAAGGCCGGGGTGTCCGTGCCGTGGTGCACGGCGTGCGCACGGCGGCGGCCGCTGGGTGCCGTGCCATCGTGTTCACCAACGGGTGCGGTGGCGTGCGTACCGACTGGGAGCCGGGCACTGCGGTGTTGATCCGCGACCACCTCAACCTCACCGGCACCTCACCGATCGAGGGCGCCACCTTCGTGGACCTGACCGACCTCTACACCCCGCGGCTACGGGCTGTGGCGCGAGAGGTCGACCCCAGCCTGGACGAAGGTGTCTACGCCCAGTTCCGGGGCCCGCACTACGAGACGCCGGCCGAGGTGGCCATGGCGCGCACCCTGGGGGCGGACCTGATCGGTATGTCCACGGCGCTGGAGGCCATTGCCGCCCGTCAGGCGGGTATGGAGGTGCTCGGGATCTCTTTGGTCACCAACCTCGCCGCGGGCATCAGCGCCGACCCGTTGTCGCATGAGGAGGTCACCGAGGCGGGCAAGGCGGCCTCGTCGCGGTGCAGCCAGCTGCTGGCGCGGATCGTGGAGCGCCTCTGATGTCGCGGCGCGACGACCTGGTCGCGCGGGCGCGCGCCTGGCGAGACGACGATCCCGACGACACGACGCGCGCGGAGCTGGATGAGCTGCTGGCTCGCCTGAAGACCGAATCCACGAGCGAGACCACATCCCAGCCCGCGACCACATCCGAGACCGAGTCGGTGCCGGAGGACGGCGAGGCGTACGCCGAGTTGACCGACCGGTTCGCGGGACTGCTCGCATTCGGCACCGCGGGACTGCGAGGGGCGCTGGGCGCTGGACCCAACCGGATGAACCGTGCGGTGGTGATCCGGGCGGCGGCCGGTCTCACGACCTACCTGCAACGGGACCGCGAGATCGCCGCCCCCCGCGTGGTCATCGGCTTCGACGCGCGCCTCAACTCAGAGACGTTCGCCGTCGACACGGCCGAGGTCGTCGCCGGCGCCGGGGGCACCGCGATGGTGCTCTCACGCCCCCTGCCCACCCCGGTGCTCGCCTTCGCCGTCCGGCATCTCGGCGCCGACGCCGGGGTCATGGTCACCGCCAGCCACAACCCAGCCAACGACAACGGCTACAAGGTCTACCTGGGCGACGGGTCGCAGATCGTCCCGCCGGCCGACGAAGATATCGCGGCGCGCATCGAGGAGGTCGACCGGGTCGGCGACGTCGCCCGGTCCGGACAGGGCTGGACGCGACTGGGTGAGGAGGTACTGGAGGCCTACCTCCAGGGGGTCGTCGCCGTGGTCGAGCCCGACAGCAGCCGCGAGCTCTCGCTGGTGCACACGGCGTTGCACGGTGTGGGCGCCGAGGTCGTCCGGCGGGCCTTCACCGGCGCCGGGTTCGCCGCCCCGGCCCCGGTCGAGGAGCAGGAGCATCCGGACCCCGCCTTCAGCACGGTGACGTTCCCCAACCCGGAGGAGGCCGGCGCGATGGACGCCGCGCTGAGCCTGGCCGACGCCACGCGCCCGGACGCCGTCATCGCCAACGACCCCGACGCCGACCGCTGTGCGGTCGCGGTTCCCGGCCCTGGGGGATGGCGCATGCTGCGTGGCGACGAGGTGGGGGCCCTGCTCGGTCACCACATGATCCGACGCGGCATCGACCCCGACGGCGACCGCACCGTGCTGGCCCGGTCGATCGTGTCCTCCCGGTTGTTGGGCGCCATGGCGGCCGCCGCAGGCCTACCTGCCGCGGAGACGCTCACCGGGTTCAAGTGGATCGGCCGGGTGCCCGGTCTCGTCTTCGGCTACGAGGAGGCTCTCGGGTACTGCGTCGACCCGGCACGGGTGCCCGACAAGGACGGCGTGAGCGCCGCGCTGCTCATCGCCGAGCTGCTGGCCGGGTTGCGCGCCCAGGGCCGCACGGTCGATGACCTCTTGGACGAGCTCGCCCGTGCCCATGGGGTCTACGCCACGGACGCGTTCTCGGTCCGCGTCTCCGACGTCTCCATGGTCACCCCCATCCTGGCGCGCCTCGTCGACTCACCACCACGGCGGATCGGCGACGTCGAGGTGCGCTCGGTCGAGGATCTCGAGCACCCGGATGACGACCTTCCGGCCACCCCGGGGGTTCGCTTCTTCCTGCACGACGACACGCGAGTCATCGTGCGACCCAGCGGCACCGAACCCAAGCTCAAGATCTACGTCGAGGTGATCGTCGACGTACCGTCCGAGCACGAGCTGACCACCTCCCGTGCGGAGGCTCGCCGCCGCCTCGACGAGGTCCTGGCAACGATGGACGAGCTCACCCGGGTGGGCTGAGGGCCGACCCCCTGTCGACTGCTAGCCGGCTTCGAGCACGACCGCCAGGGCCAGCAGAGCACAGGACGCGGCCAGGGGCGCCACGGCGCTGAGGGCCCAGGTCCGCAGCGCCCGGGCGCCCGGCTGGGCTGTCCCGCCATCCATCTGCCAACGCTGGAAGGCGCGGTGCGTGTCGCCGGCGACGACCTTGGCGGTGATGCCGGGGCGAGCGCTCCTTCTGGTCGTGGCCTCGGAGAAGTCGTCGAAGGCACGCCGCGCCGAGAACTCCCGCTGCTTGGGCACCGCCCACGAGCTGTACGTGCGCCCTGCCGTGTCCGTGAGCTCAAGCGCCCATCGCGACCCGATCTCTGCCAGGCGCTCGAAGGGGATCACGACGTCGCGCAGGATGTTGCGCTGCGTCACCGACTCCGTGCGCAGCTCGACTCGGGGCCGGAGCAGCAGCACCCACACGACGGTGACGACGAAACCCAGCGCAGCGACCGGAAACAGCACGTTGCGGCCCAGCGACAGCTCGCCGCGGATGACAACGAACCCGACGAGCGAAGCGGTCACCACGATGGCCCACCCGAGCAGCCGCGCGGGGAGCGTGCGGTAGACCCCGAGCAGCTCCCCCGGCTCCCTAGAGCCTTCACCCTCCGCTGCAGGCTCAGAGGTGCTCACGCCCAGGAGTCTAAAGGTGGGCCGGGTATCGTCCATGCCCACACCGAGAAGGGGGTGAACGGTCATGGGTGAGGTCCCCGGCCAACAGCCGACATGGCATCCGCCACCCGGCGCGCCTGAACCCGAGGAGACAGGGTATGGAGCGCCACCACCATCGGGGCCACCGCACGCCGCTGCTCCACCTGCTCCATCTGCTCCATCTGCTCCATCACCGTCGTGGCAGGACGTGGCCCCCGAGCAGGTGGCCCGGATGTACCAGCCGGGCGTCGTCCCACTGCGACCGCTGCACCTCGGCGACATCTTCGGCGGGGCGATCTCCACCATTCGCCGCAACCCCCAGGCGACGATGGGCATGGCCGTGGTCGTGCTCAGCGCCTTCTTGTTGCCCTCACTGGCGCTGTCCTTCAGCGTGCAGTTCATCCCGGGAGTCGGGCCCGAAGGAGCCGGGATCGTGGGCGTGGCCATCCCCTCGGTGGTGTCGGCCTTCGCCACGCTGGTCCTGAGCGGTTTCGTGCTCTACGTGGTCAGCGAGGCAGCACTCGGCGACAAGGTCGGCCTCGAGCAGACGTGGGCCGAGGTCCGAGGTCGCCTGCTGCCCCTGATCCTGGCCACGCTGCTGTCGAGCGCCCTGCTGTTGGCACCTCTGGTGCTGGGTGGGGCGGTACTCATCGGCGCGCTTGTCGCAGGGGACACCCTGCTCATCGTGCTCGGGGTCGGTGCGTTCGCGGTGTCCGTGCTGGTGCTCATCTGGCTGTCCATCCGCCTGATCCTCACGCCGGCACCCGTGGTGCTCGAGAGAGTGGGGCCGCTGCGCGCCATCGCGCGGTCGTGGGCCTTGAGCCGCGGCATCCAGTTCTGGCGGCTGCTCGGCATCACCCTGCTGGCCCAGACGCTCGCCGCGATCGTCGGGTCGGTCGTCTCCAGTCCGCTGCAGCTGCTCATCGGGCTCGCCGGGGAGTCGCTCCTGCGCGAAGAGTCCACCGTCCTGCTCGTCATGGTCTTCGGCCAGCACCTGGCGCAGTTCGTCGTCGGCGTGGTGATCACACCGTTCACCGCAGGGGTCACGGCTCTGCTGTACCTGGACCAGCGCATCCGCAGGGAGGGCCTCGACATCGCGATGCAACAAGCCGCCTCGGCACGCACCGCTCGACGCCATCGACCGTGAGCACCGACCCCGCCCGGCCCGGCGAGCAGGAGGGCCGTCGACTGCTCACCGAGGAGCTGTCCAAGCCGGAGTACAACCGGCCCGAGGACTTCATCGCGCGCCTGAGGGACTGGCTCTTCGAGCAGCTCGACAACGTGTTGCAGGTCCTGCCCGGATCCAGCGGACTGTCGGCGATCCTCGTCGCCGTCGTGGTCGCCATCGCGGTCGCGGTCGCGGTCTACGCCCTCCGGCGACGACTGCGCACCTCGGCGTTGACCCAGGGCACGGGTGGGTCGGTGTTGGAGGGCGCGCACCTGCGCGCGCGCGACTACCGAGCTCGCGCGCAGGAGGCCGCACGGGTCGGCGACTGGGACACGGTGCTGTTGGACTCCTACCGGGCCCTGACCGCATCCGCCGGCGAGCGCACCGTCCTCGACGACGCACCCACCCGCACCGCGTTCGAGGTGGCTGTCGGGCTGGCGCCGGCCTTCCCCGAGCGCGCGGACGACCTGCTCCAGGCGGCAGCCGGGTTCGACCGCGTGCGCTACGGCGAGCAGGCCTGTACCCGGGAGGAAGCCAGCGCGGTGCGTGAGCTCGACCAGTCCGTGCTGCGTACGCGGCCGCAGACGAGCTGGACGAACGCGTGAGCAGCACGGTCGCGCCGGCTCCGGTGAGGCGCAGCGGTCCGGCCGAACCTGACCTGGCCCGGACCAGGCCGGTCACCCGGCGACTGGTCATCTGGACCGTCGTCGTGCTCGCATTGACGGCCGTGATCACCGTGCTCATCGGCCTGTCCGGGTCCAGCACCCGCCCGCTGGATCCGGAGAACCCGGAGGGCGAGGGGATGCAGGCGCTGGCCCAGGTGCTCTCGCAGCAGGGAGTGCAGGTCGACATCGTCCGTGGTGTCAGCAGCCTGCCGGAGGGCTCGGCGGCAGGGGCAACGGTGCTCATCGCGAACACGGACTACCTGTCCGCCGACTCGGGCAAGGCCGTCATGCGGTATGCGCGGTCGGCCTCCTCGGTGGTCGTCCTGGCCCCGGCCGACAACCTCAGACAGACCCTGGACGTGGACGTGGACGTGACCGATCGACCCACCCCCACCCCGATGTCCCCGGAGTGTGACCTCGACCTGTGGAACAACGGCGAGGAGGTCTCCCGGGCAGGCGCACGTCTGCGCGTGGGCACACAGCTGACCCGGCAGGAGGTCACCACGTGTCTGCCACCATCACCGGGCTTCAACGCCGGTGGTGCCCGGGAAGGCCACCTGGTGCAGCTCGCGTCGACGACGCAGACCCCCCGCATCGTCGTTGCCGGCCTGGCCGTCGCGCTGACCAACGAGCACATCACAGCGCAGGCCAACGCGGCGACCGGGCTGCGCCTGCTAGGGGCCTCCCCGCGCCTGGTCTGGGTCATCCCCAACCTCGGCGACGCCGGCGAGACGCCACCACAGGGACTCTTCGACGTGCTGCCCGAGCCGCTGCTGCCGAGCATGGCCGTCATCGTGGCCGCCCTGGCCGCTTGGTCGATCGTGCGAGGGCGACGGCTCGGGCCGGTGACCACCGAGCCGCTACCGGTCGTGGTCCGTGCGATCGAGACCACCACGAGCCGCGGGCGGCTCTACCGGGAAGCGCAGGACCGCAGCCGCGCGCTGGCGTCCGTGCAGCTCGCCACGCGACGCCGGTTGGCGACGCGTCTTGCCCTTCCGGCGGGTGCGTCAGCCGAGGCCGTCGTGGCCGAGGTCGTCGCCGTCAGCGGACGGGACACCGCGCAGGTCCACCGACTGCTGGTGGACTCCAGCGCAGCCGACGACGAGACACTGGTGCGGATCGCGCGCGAGGCGCGGTCCCTGGAAGAAGGGTTGGGCAGGGCATGAGCACCCAGGACCACGCAGCGGGCACATCCGGCATCGGCCAGGACGGCTCCGGCGACCGCCCGTCACCGCATCCGGAGGCTGCTCGCGACGCGCTCAACCGGGTGCGCGCCGAGGTCGGCAAAGCGATCGTCGGTCAGGATGCGGCGATCACCGGCCTCATCGTCGCGCTGTTGGCGCGTGGCCACATCCTGCTCGAGGGCGTCCCGGGGGTGGCCAAGACACTGATGGTGCGAAGCTTCGCCACGGCACTGGACATCGACACCTCGCGGGTGCAGTTCACCCCGGACCTGATGCCTGGCGACGTCACCGGCTCACTGGTCTACGACTCGCGCGCCAGTGACTTCGAGTTCCGCCCCGGCCCGGTCTTCACCAACCTGCTGCTGGCCGATGAGATCAACCGCACGCCACCCAAGACCCAGTCCGCGCTGCTGGAGGCGATGGAGGAGCGACAGGTCACGGTCGACGGCACCCCGCGCCGGCTCGCCGAGCCGTTCCTGGTGGCGGCCACGCAGAACCCGGTCGAGTACGAGGGGACGTACCCACTGCCGGAGGCTCAGCTGGACCGCTTCTTGCTCAAGGTCGTGCTCCCGTTGCCGCCACGAGCCGACGAGGTGGAGGTGCTGACGCGTCATGCGCGCGGCTTCGACCCGCGCGAGCTGGGCCTGGCCGGCGTCGGTGCCGTCGCCGGGCCCGAGGACCTCGCAGCGGGGTCCAGAGCCGTTCGCGACGTCGACGTCTCCCCCGCGGTCATGGGGTACATCGTCGACATCGCGCGCGCCACACGTTCCTCGCCCTCGCTCCAGCTAGGCGTCAGCCCGCGTGGCGCGACGGCGCTGTTGTCCACCTCTCGGGCGTGGGCCTGGCTCAACGGTCGGACCTTCGTCACCCCCGACGACGTCAAGGCACTCGCCGTCGCCACGCTGATCCATCGTCTCTCGATGCGGCCCGAGGCTGAGCTGGAGGGGGTCTCCGTGCGCTCGGTGCTCGACAGTGCGCTGAACTCCGTTCCTGTACCACGCTGAGCACGCGATGGCCCTTCGTCCGCTGTGCGTGCTCGCGGTGCTGCTCGGCGTCGCGCCGGTGGCGGCCTGGCCCAGCGGCCAGACCGTGTGGTGGTGGTTGTCCGCGGTGGCGCTGTTGGTCTGCGTCGACCTGCTGATGGCTCCGGCCACGTCCTCGTTGAAGGTCGAACGCGAGGTCGCAGGGGTGAGCACCGTGCGCGCCGCCGACGGCACCGTCGTGCTCTCGGTACGCCTCGGCGAGAGCGAGACGACATCACTGCTGGTGACCAACCCTTCGCGACGCCGCCTACGCGGGCTCCTTCGCGACGCCTGGGTGCCCTCGGCCGGCGCCACGGCCAACCGGCACACGCTCGACGTGCCGTCCGGTGAACGCCGCCGTCTGAGCACGCCGCTGCGGCCGACGCGGCGAGGTGACCGCCCGGCCGACCGGGTCACGGTGCGGTTGCACGGTCCGCTGGGCCTGGCGGCCCGTCAGCGCTCCCGGGAGGTGAGCGGCTCCATCCGGGCACTCCCCCCGTTCCACTCCCGCAAGCATCTGCCGAGCAGGCTGGCTCGGTTGCGCCAGCTCGATGGTCGGTCGGCGGTGCGCACGCGGGGCCAGGGCACCGAGTTCGACTCCCTGCGCGACTACGTCGAGGGCGACGACGTCCGCAGCATCGACTGGCGAGCCACCGCTCGGCGACAGGCGGTGGTGGTCCGCACCTGGCAGCCCGAGCGCGACCGCCGTGTCGTCATGGTGCTCGACACCTCTCGCACCAGTGCGGCTCGGGTCGGCGACGAGCCCCGCCTCGACGCGGCCATGGATGCAGCACTGCTGCTCGCCGCCCTGGCCTCGAGGGCCGGCGACCGCATCGACCTCATCGCTGGCGACCGGCGGATCCGAGGACGCGTACGGCCCGACCCCTCGAGCCCGAAGCTGTTGAGCGCCGTCGTGTCCATGCTGGCACCCATCGACCCGGTGCTGGTCGAGGCGGACTGGTCGATGCTGGTGGGCACCGTCAACGCCACCAGTCGGCGCCGTGCTCTCGTCGTGCTGCTGACCGCGCTGGACCCGGCCGCGCTGGAGGAGGGCCTCCTGCCCGTGCTCGGGTCCCTGACCGCGCACCACCAGGTGGTCGTGGCGTCGGTCTCCGACCCTGCGCTGCCCCGGATGGCCACGGACCTCGCCTCGCTGTCGGCGGTCTACGGGGCCGCAGCGGCCGAACGCACCCTGTCGCTGCGCCGGCGCACCGCGGAGGGGATGGAACGACTCGGGGTCCACGTGCTGGACGAGGACCCCGAGCGGCTTCCGGCCGCGCTGGCCGACCATTACCTCGCTCTCAAGGCACGCGGTTTGCTCTAATCAGCAGATGAACCCCGAGCCCACCAGCCAGCCTCGGAGCGATCTCGTCGAGTTCGACTCCCCTGCGGGGCGTTGGATCCTTCTCGCCGCCGTGCTGGGGTCCGGGCTGGCCGGCATCGACGCGACCGTCGTCAACGTCGCGCTTCCGGCGATCGGAGAGTCGCTGGATTCAGGGTTTGCCGGGCTGCAGTGGACGGTGACCGCGTACACGCTCACGCTCGCCTCGTTCATCCTGCTCGGTGGCTCATTGGCAGACCGGTTCGGTCGACGGCGGATCTTCATCGTGGGCGTCATCTGGTTCGCGCTCGCTTCGCTCCTCTGCGGCGTCGCCCCCAGCGTGGGCACCCTCATCGCCGCCCGGGCGGTGCAGGGCATCGGGGCCGCTCTGCTGACCCCGGGCAGCCTGGCCATGATCCAGGCCTCGTTCGTGCCCCAGGACCGGGCGCGCGCGATCGGCGCGTGGTCAGGCCTCAGCGGGATCGCCACGGCCGCAGGGCCGTTCCTCGGGGGCTGGCTGGTCGAGCAGGCCTCTTGGCGGTGGGTCTTCCTCATCAACGTTCCGCTCGCGGCCGTCGTCATCGTGCTCAGCCTGCGTCACGTGCCGGAGTCCCGGGACCCGAGCGCGTCGGTCCACCTCGATATCTCGGGTGCCCTCCTGGGCGTGGCGGCCCTGGCCGGCGTGACCTACGCGCTCGTGGAACAGCCAGGGCAGGGGGCGAGCGCGCCGCCCGTGCTCGCCGCGGCCGCGATCGGCGTAGGGGCCAGCGTGGCCTTCCTGCTGGTCGAGCTGCGCAGCTCGCATCCGATGCTGCCCCTGTCGATCTTCTCCTCCCGTCAGTTCACCGCCGCCAACGCCGTGACCTTCACCGTGTACGGGGGTTTCGGCGCCGTGTTCTTCCTGTTGGTGATCCAGCTGCAGGTCGTCGCGGGCTACTCCCCGATCGCGGCCGGGGTCTCCATCCTGCCGATCACCGTGGTCATGCTCGCGTTGTCCTCACGCTCGGGAGCGCTGGCCTACCGGATCGGCCCGCGGTGGCAGATGAGCCTGGGCCCTGTCGTCTGCGCCCTCGGGCTTCTCCTGATGCTGCGTATCGGCCCGGACGCGGCCTACCTGACCCAGGTCCTGCCCGGGGTCACTGTGTTCGGTCTGGGCCTGGCCATCATGGTGGCGCCGCTCACCGCGACGGCACTGGCCGCCGCCCCGGCCGAGCACGCCGGCCTCGCCTCGGGAGTCAACAACGCGGTCGCACGCGGCGCCGGACTGGTGGCGATCGCGGTGCTACCCGCCGTCGCCGGTCTTTCCGGCGCGGACTACACGCAGCCCGCTGAGTTCGACGTCGGCTTCGACCGAGCCCTGTGGGTCGCCATGGCCATCCTGCTGCTGGGGGCGGTGATCGCGCTGGTCAGCATCTCCTCGACGACACTCGACCAGCCCGCCGTCGAGCCGACCCGCCCCGCTACTCCGTCGGCTCCCGTGGCGACCGGCG
Organism: Ornithinimicrobium sp.; assembly: GCA_049683875.1. GTDB lineage: Bacteria > Actinomycetota > Actinomycetes > Actinomycetales > Dermatophilaceae > Ornithinicoccus. Next base: position 59,747 of record JBAUJO010000109.1, on the reverse strand, counting down.
AACCGACCCGCACGGCGAGCCACTGCGCGGTGGGCGCTCCGCCGTTGCGCGTCGACTGTGGGTACAAGCGGGCAGCCGGCCCGCGCCGCTGAGGATCACACCGCGGTGGGCGTCTCCGTGGGCAGCGATGCGTCCTCGACGTCGCCGGTGCGGCCCGCGCGCACCGCCCAGCGCCCCAGGGTGAAGACGTAGAGCAAGAAGAGGCCGAGGGTGATCACCCCGATCGCGACCCTGGCCCAGGTGGGAAGCGGCGAGGGGGTCACGAACGCCTCGATCAGGCCGGAGACGAGCAACACGACCACCAGGCCCATGCTGACACCCGCCGCGGTCCGGCCCTCCTGGGCCAGCGAGGACAACCGCGTCCGCGGCCCCGGGTCGACCCAGGCCCAGAACAGTCGCAGACCCACTCCCGCAGCGACGAAGATGGCCGTCAGCTCGAGCAGGCCGTGCGGAGTGATCAGACCCCAGAACAACGAGCCCCGGCCCTCGATATGCATCAGGGAGCCGATCACCGCCACGTTGCTGACGTTCTGCCACAGGACGTAGAGCACCGGCAGGCCCAGCACGCCCATCGCGATGCACTGGGCCGCTACCCAGGCGTTGTTGATCCAGACCTGGGCGGCGAAGCTGCTCGCCGGGCTCTGCGAGTAGTAGCCCTCGAAGTCTGTGTCAACCAGCTGCTGGATCTCCGCGGTCGAGATCAAGGTGTTCTCCAGCACCGGGTTATGCACCAGCCATGCGCCGAGGGCCAGTCCTACGACGACGTTGATGACAGCGGTCACCCCCCACCACCAGCGCAACCGGTACAGCGCCGCTGGGAAGTCCTCGACGAAGAACCGAGCCAGGTTGGACCATCTGATGGTGCGGCTGCTGCTCGAGCGCACCCGAGCCCGCGTGAGGAGCAAGGACAGGTAGCTCACCAGGGCCGGGTCGGGCGCGGTCGAGCGCACCAGCGACAGGTCGGTCGCGGTGCGACCGTACTCGTCGAGCATCTCGTCGACCTCGACCCCGGACAGCCGTCGCCGCTTGGACAGGGTCGCCAGCCGCTCCCACGCCCCCCGACGGCGCGAGATCAGCGCATCCACGTCCACGCGGGGAGTCTACTGACGTGGCCCGGTCGGGAGGGAGCCGTGGGCCCCGGACGTAGGCTGAACGGGTGAAGGCGACCACCGGGATCATGGACACCCAAGGGTTCGTGATGCCCGAGGCGGTCGAGCTCGACCTTCCGGCCGCCGACATCGGCTCCCGCATCTGCTCGGCCCTGATCGACCTGACGATCATCGTGGCGGTGCTGTTCGCAGGCATCTACCTGGTTTCCGCGACGGCCGTCCTCGCCGACCAGGCCCTGCTGCAGGCCTTGGTGACAGTCGCACTGATCGGTGCGCTGATCGCTGTTCCGGTCGCGCAGGAGACCCTGCTGCGAGGCCGCACCGTCGGCAAGCTCGCGCTGGGGCTGCGCACCGTGCGTGACGACGCGGGGCCGATCGGACTACGCCACGCGGTCATCCGCGCCCTGTCGATGTTCGTCGAGGTATGGCTGACCGGCGGCGTCATCGCCATCGTGGTGGCGGTCTCCAACGCCAGGGCCAAGCGGCTGGGCGACTACCTGGCCGGGACCTACGTCGTCCGGGATCGCATCAAGCTGACTGTCGCTGCGCCTCCGGCCAGTGATCCGCTGCTGGAGGACTGGGCTCGCCGCGCCGACATCTCCACCCTGCCCGATGCCCTGACGGTGGCCGTCCGGCAGGTCCTGAACCGCTCCTCCAGCATGACCCCGGAGCACCACGCCGCCATGACGAAGCAGCTGTTCAGCACCGTGGTCGAGCACGTCTCGCCGCCTCCTCCGGCGGGCGCACCTGCGCTGGCCGTGATGGGCACGGTGCTTGCCGAACGGCGGCGGCGGGACATGCTTCGGGCCAGCAGGCACGACGAGCTGCGCGCTCGGGTGCTCGGCCCGGACCCCCTGGCGCACGAAACGCCCTCGCGCTGAGGGCACGACGTCAGTCGCGATCGGCCGGGTGGGTCGGGTGTCAGTCCAGCGCTTGCGCGTACCCGGGCAGGATCACCTGGTCGATCAGGGCTCGGCGCTGGTCGTAGGGCAGGAAGGCCGACTTCATGGCGTCGATCGTCACGCGGCGTAGATCGCTGATCTCCCATCCGGCTTCGGCGACGAGGAGCTGCATCTCGCGGGTCATCGTGGTGCCGCTCATCAGCCGGTTGTCGGTGTTGAGCGTGACCCGGAAACGCAACCTGGCCAGCAGCGTGATCGGGTGGGCAGCGACGCTGTCGGCCGCACCGGTCTGCAGGTTGCTGCTCGGGCACATCTCCAGGGCGATGCGACGGTCTCGGATGTAGGCGGCCAGCCGTCCCAGCTCGACAGCCTGGATGTCCTCATGGGTCCAGGTCCCGAACGGCCGTTCCGCGGGGCTGACCGGGACCCCGCGCAGGCTGATGTCGTCCACGATCCGGACGCCGTGACCGAGGCGCTCGGATCCGCAGTACTGAACCGCCTCCCAGATGCTCGGGAGCCCGAAGGCCTCACCGGCGTGGATGGTGAAGTGAGCGTTCTGGCGCTGCAGGTACTCGAAGGCGTCCAGGTGACGGGTGGGCGGAAAGCCCACCTCGGCCCCGGCGATGTCGAAGCCGGCGACCCCGTGCCCCAGGTGCCGGACCGTCAGCTGGGCGATCTCACGGGAGCGGGCGGCGTGCCGCATCGCACCCAGCAACGAGCGAACGACGATCGGCGTGCCTCGTCCAGCGGCCTCGGCCATCCCGTCCTCGAGACCTCCGGTCACGGCGGTGACCACCTCGTCGAGCTGGAGTCCGCCCATCAGATGCTGTTCCGGGGCGTAGCGCACCTCTGCGTAGACGACCCCGTCCTCGGCGAGATCCAGCACGCACTCCCGGGCCACCCGGTGCAGTGCGGCCGGTGTCTGCATCACCGCGACGGTGTGCGCGAAGGTCTCGAGGTAGCGCTCCAGCGAGCCGGAGTCGGCGCTGTCACGGAACCAGCGCTCCAGCTCGGTCACGTCGTCGGTCGGCAGCTCGGTGTACCCCTGCTCCTGCGCCAGCTCGATAACGGTGCCGGGTCGCAGGCCGCCGTCGAGGTGGTCGTGCAGCAACACCTTGGGCAGAGCCCCCAGGTCCTCAGGAGTCACGGTGGGCTGCCTCCAGGTCGAAAGCCGGGACGCAGATCGCCAGGTACTCCGCGCCGTCGTCGCCTGCGGCGTAGCGCACCCACTGACCCGACCGGGATATGGCGGCTTGGCCCGCGGTCACCGTCAGGCTGCCGTCGGAGTGCCGGATGTCGACCGACCCGGCGATCACGTATGTCACCTCGTCGAACTCCGGGGCCTGGCCCGGCTCGGTCCAGCCCGGTTCGGCCTTGTTGTGCGCGACCGAGACGTTGACGTGGCCGCTGCTGATGCGACCCACGAACTCGTGGATGGACTTGCCGTCGGGCAGCGGGAAGGGCGTCGGCGCCATGATTTCAGCCACCTCCGAAGTCTAAGGTGGCCACCATGACTCATCGCATCCCCAGCGGAACCGCGCTGTCTGTGCAGGACATCGCCGACCTCATCGACCACGCCCTGCTCAAGCCGGAGCTGACCCCGGACCACGTCCGCGAAAGCGTGGCGGAGCTTGCCGCACAACGGATCTGGTCGGTGTGTGTGCGCCCCGGCGATGTCCGGCTGGCGGTCGAGGCCGTCGCGACGGTCGACGGCTCGCCGACCCGGGTGTGCACGGTGATCGGCTTCCCGCACGGCACCACGTCCACGGCGGCCAAGGTGGCCGAGGCACGGCAGGCGCTCGCAGACGGGGCGACCGAGCTGGACATGGTCCTCAACATCGGGGCCCTCATCGGCGGAGCCCACCAGCAGGTGCAGGACGACATCGCTGCCGTGGTGGAGGTCGGCCACGAGGCGGACGCGCTCGTCAAGGTCATCTTCGAGACCGCCCTGCTGGAGCAGGGTCACAAGGAGGCTGCCTGCGAGCTCAGCGAGGCAGCCGGAGCGGACTTCGTGAAGACGAGCACCGGTTTCGCCGGGGGCGGGGCGACACCGGAGGACGTGCGGCTGATGCGCGAGCACTGTTCCGACGCGGTGCAGGTGAAGGCATCCGGCGGGGTCCGGGACATCGACACCGCCCTGGCCATGGTGGCCGACGGTGCCACCCGGCTGGGCACCTCCAGCACCGATGCGCTGCTTCGTGAGGCGAGGCAGCGTCGGTCCTCCGACTCGCTCGTGGTCCCTGACCCCGGTCACAGCGCGGCCGCAAACGACCAGGACCTGCCGAGCGGGTCGCGGTACCCGGTCAGCGACACCTACTGAGCCGGCGGGCCAGAAGCTACTGACCGCCGACGCGGTCTAGCACGACCTGTCGGGTGTGGTCGCCGGCCCCTTCGCCTTCCGCGACGTCCCACGCCCCGTCAAGGGCATCCATCGCCCGCTCGAACCGCTCCGGGGTGTCGGTATGCAGCGTCATCACCGGCTGCCCGGACCGGACGCGGTCGCCGGGCTTGGCGTGGAGCTGGATGCCGGCGGCGGACTGTACGGGGTCCTCCTTGCGCGACCGCCCGGCCCCCAACCGCCAGGCGGCGACCCCGACCGCGAAGGCGTCGAGCGAGCTCAACACACCGTCCCGCGAGGCGGTGACGTGCTGCGTCTCCTTCGCTACGGGCAGGTCGGCGTCGGGGTCGCCACCCTGGGCGGCGATCATCTGGCGCCACACGTCCATCGCCCGCCCGTCGGCCAGAGCCTCGGCTGGGTCGATGTCGGCATACTCCCTACCCGCCCCGGCGAGCATCTCGCGGGCCAGCGCAACCGTCAGCTCGACGACGTCGCTCGGGCCGCCACCGGCCAGCACCTCCAGGCTCTCGGCGACCTCGACGGCGTTGCCTGCGCTGAGCCCCAGCGGGACCTCCATATCGGTCAGCAGGGCCACGGTGTGCACCCCTGCGTCAGCGCCCAGGCCGACCATGAGCTCGGCCAGCTCGCGCGCTGAGCCCAGATCCTTCATGAACGCCCCGGAGCCCACCTTGACGTCGAGCACCAGGGTGCTCGTTCCCTCGGCGATCTTCTTGGACATGATGGAGGAGGCGATCAGCGGGATGGACTGCACCGTGCCGGTCACGTCGCGCAGTGCGTACAAGCGCTTGTCGGCCGGGGCCAGCCCCGAGCCGGGCGCGCACACGACCGCACCGACATCCTCCAGCTGCCTGCGCATGGCCTTGTTGGTGACCTCCGCCCGCCAACCGGGGATCGCCTCGAGCTTGTCCAGGGTCCCCCCGGTGTGGCCCAACCCGCGACCGGACAGCTGGGGAACGGCGACCCCGTACGCGGCGACCAACGGGGCCAGCGGGAGGGTGATCTTGTCGCCGACGCCGCCGGTGCTGTGCTTGTCGGAAGTGGGCCGGGACAGGCCGCCGAAGTCCAGCCGCTCTCCGGAGGCGATCATGGCCGCGGTCCAGTCGCTCGTCTCCCGACGCGTCATCCCGTTGAGCAGGATCGCCATGGCCAGAGCCGCCATCTGCTCTTCGGCCACGATGTCTCGGGTGTAGGCATCGATGAGCCAGTGGATGGCGGCGGTGTCCAGCTCGTGGCCGTCACGCTTGGTGGTGATGACGTCGACGGCGTCGAAGTGTTCAGTCATGCGCCTCTCCTGGGTGGGTGTGACATCGTGGCACGTGTGAACCTCGCCGAGGCCATGGCTCTCATCGTGCCACCGGTCAACGACCTGAAGCGTCGCTCACAAGCACGCTCCGACGGCGAGACCACCCTGTTCCCCACCCTCGTAGTCCTACGCGACGACCGGGTCGTGGCCGCGGTCACCACTCCGCGACTGGAAGCGACTCTGGCCTGCGCTGCCACCATTGCGGTGGGTCTGGCCCCTCAGATGTTGGCGCTCGCCGCTCAGGTCACCCTCCCGGGCGGCTCGGACGCCATCGCCTACACGACTATGACCGAGGACCACCGGGCCGCTCTGGCCGTCCAGACCTACTCGACCGAGGACGAGCACGTCACCTTCGGCACTCCGGAGCGAGGAGACCCGGACGACCGCAGCATCATGGACCAGCTGGCCGCCGCGCTGAACCTCGCGCCGCTGGACTCCTCCGCCGTCGCCACGGGTCCGGCGCAGCCACGACCGGGGGACGCCTCGACGCCCACCGGCCGCGAACCTGCGCGCATCCCGCCCGAGCGTGGCCGGATGGTCATCGACTCGGGGACGTGCGCGTCGCTGCACCGCTCCGTCGCCGGCATCGGTGGCACGGTGATGTTCCTGCCCACCTCGGCAGAGCACGCCCGAGACCTGCTCGAGCACGGCATGCCGCAGGAAGTCCTGCTGCAACCCCCCTCCAGCGGGCCCTGACGCGCGGCCCAGCCCTCCAGCGCACGCCGTGACGTGCGCTGCTCAAGCACCCACGTAGGCGGCCAGATGCTTCCCGGTCAGGGTGGAGCGTTCGGCCACGAGCTCTGCCGGTGTTCCTTCGAACACGACCTTTCCCCCATCGTGACCTGCTCCGGGGCCGAGGTCGACGATCCAGTCGGCATGGGCCATCACCGCGAGGTGGTGTTCGACCACGACAACGGTGCGCCCGGAGTCGACCAGCCTGTCGAGCAGCCCGAGGAGCTGGTCGACGTCGGCGAGGTGCAGGCCGCTCGTGGGCTCGTCCAGCACGTACACGCCGCCCTTCTCCCCCAGGTGTGTGGCCAGCTTCAGACGCTGCCGCTCCCCTCCGGACAGAGTGGTCAATGGCTGGCCCAGCCGGAGGTAGGCCAGGCCCACGTCGGACAGCCGGGTGAGAGCGGTATGCGCGGCCGGAACGCGCGTCGGCCCCGCCCCGAAGAAGGCCGTCGCCTCCGCGACCGACATCGCCAACACCTCGCTGATGTCTCGCCCCCCGAAACGGTACTCCAGGACCGAGGCCATGAACCGCTTGCCGTCGCACTCCTCACACGGGGTGGCCACCCCCGCCATGATCGCGAGGTCGGTGTACACGACGCCGGCACCCTTGCAGTTCGGGCAGGCGCCCTCGGAGTTCGCGCTGAACAGCCCAGGCTTGACCCCGTTCGCCTTGGCGAAGGCCTTGCGCACCGGATCCAGCAGCCCGGAGTAGGTCGCCGGGTTGCTGCGTCGCGACCCGCGGATGGGGGTCTGGTCGATGCACACCACATCGGGCCGGCCGGCCAGGGAACCGTGCACCAGCGAGCTCTTCCCCGAGCCGGCCACGCCGGTGACCACCGCCAGCACCCCCAGTGGAACGTCGACGTCGACCTGACGCAGGTTGTGCGTGTCGGCCCCTCGGATGGATAGCGACCCCGACGCCGTGCGGACCTGCGGCTTCAGACCCACGCGGTCCGACAGGTGGCGCCCGGTGACGGTTCCGCTTCCTCTCAGCCCGTCGACCGTCCCTTCATAGACCACCCGTCCACCTTCGGACCCGGCCCCCGGCCCGAGGTCGACCACTCGGTCCGCGATCGCGATGACCTCCGGCTTGTGCTCGACCACCAGCACTGTGTTGCCCTTGTCCCGCAGGCGCAGCAGGAGGTCGTTCATCCGCGCGATGTCGTGCGGATGCAGCCCGATGGTCGGCTCGTCGAACACGTAGGTGACGTCCGTCAGCGCCGAGCCGAGGTGGCGGACCATCTTGACCCGCTGAGCCTCGCCTCCGGACAGGGTGCCCGAAGACCGGTCCAACGAAAGGTACCCGAGACCGATCTCGGTGAAGGAGTCGAGCGCATGCCGCAGCGCCTGCAGCAAGGGGGCTACCGATACCTCGCTGAGCGACCCGACCCACTGCGCGAGGTCGCTGATCTGCATGGCGTTGGCTTGCGCGATGTTCACCCCGTCGATGGTCGAGGACCGAGCCACCTGGCTGAGCCGAGTGCCCTGACAGTCCGGACACGCGGTGAACGTCACGGCCCGTTCCACGAAGGCACGGACGTGAGGCTGCAGGGACTCGACGTCCTTGGCCAGCATCGACTTGCGGATACGCAGCACCAACCCCTCGTAGGTGAGGTTGATGTTGTCCACCTTGATCTTGCGCGGCGCGCCGTAGAGGAACTCCCGCCGTTGCTTCGCGGTGAAGGAGGCGACCGGCTTGTCAGCGGGCACGACGGCGCCGAAGATTCGCCCATACCAGCCCTCGGCGCTGAACCCGGGCACCGTGATGGCGCCCTGCGACAACGACTTCGTCTCGTCGACGATCTGGGCCAGGTCGATGTCGGTCACCGACCCACGCCCTTCACACTCAGGGCACATCCCCCCGGTGATGCTGAAGCGGCGGGCCTCCTTCACGGTCTCACCGCCCCGCTCCATAGTGACGGCGCCCGAGCCGGACAGGGATGCGACGTTGAAGGAGAAGGCCTGGGGGGAGCCGATGTGCGGCTGGCCCAGGCGGCTGAACATGATGCGCAGCATCGCGCCTGTGTCGGTCACGGTGCCCACCGTGGAACGCGGGTCCGCCCCGATGCGCTGCTGGTCCACGATGATGGCTGTGGTCAGGCCCTCCAGCACGTCGACGTCGGGTCGGGCCAGCGTGGGCATGAAGCCTTGGACGAACGCGCTGTAGGTCTCGTTGATCAGACGTTGCGACTCCGCGGCGATGGTGCCGAACACCAGCGAGCTCTTCCCGGAGCCGGACACGCCGGTGAAGACGGTGAGCCTGCGCTTGGGCAGCTCGACCGAGATGTCCTGCAGGTTGTGGTGTCGCGCGCCCTCCACCCGGATGGTCCCCGGGCCGTCCCCTTGGCCGTCAGCTGTCATCGGACCTCCTGCGCCGCGGGCTCAGTGACGATCCAGGTCGTGGGCGCCGAAGGCCTGCGGAAGGACCTCGTCCATGGTCCGGGGGCCGCGGGGGGTCATCACCAGGGCATCGGCGTCGGCGTGCTCGCTGAGCAGCTGACGACACCGGCCGCACGGCATGATGACCTGCTCACCGCCGTCGACGCAGAGCACGGCACGCAGTCGGCCGCCACCGCCGGCTGCCAGTGAGCTGACCATGCCGCACTCTGCGCACAGGGTCAGCCCGTAGCTGGCGTTCTCGACGTTGCAGCCGCTGACCACACGGCCGTCGTCCACGAGCCCGGCCACCCCCACCGGGTAGCCCGAGTACGGGGCGTAGGCGGTACGCATCGCGGCGGTCGCGGTACCCCGTAGCTCGTCCCAGTCGACGGAGGGGGCATCGGCGTCGGTCATCGTTTCAACCTTTCGTGTAGGGCTGGCCCACGGCGGCGGGCGGACGCACCCGTCCGACGAACCCGGCCACCGCCAGGATGGTGATCAGGTAGGGAAGCATCAGTAGCGCTTCGGACGGCACGTCGCTGCCGATGGTGGAGATCACGTTGCCCAGGTTCTTGGAGAAGCCGAACAGCAGCGCGGCCAGCACGGCACCCCGCGGGCTCCACTTGCCCAGGATCATCGCCGCCAGCGCGATGTATCCCTGTCCGGCCGACATCTCGCGGCCGAAGGCCAGCCCGGAGCCGACGGTGAAGAAAGCGCCCCCCAGGCCCGCGATCGCGCCCCCAATGACTACATTGACGACCCGGCGGGCGTTGACCTTGATCCCCACCGTGTCGGCCGCCTTGGGGTGCTCGCCGACGGACCGGGTACGCAAGCCCCACCGGCTCCGGAACAGCAAGAACTGCAGCGCGATGACCAGGGCGTACATCAGGTAGACCAGGATCGTCTGCTCGAACAGGACCGGCCCCACGACCGGGATCTCGGAGAGCAGTGGGATGTCGATCCGGCCCAGCTTGGGAGGCGTGTTCCAGCTCGCCTTGTCGTCGGCCAGGACGGTGGAGAACAAGAACCCGGTCAGGCCGATGATCAGGGTGTTCAGCACGACCCCGACGATGATCTGGTTGACCCGGAAGCTCACCGCGAACCAGGCCAGCAGCGAGCCCACCAGGGCTCCGGCCAGTGGTGCCGCCACCAGGCCGGCGTACCCGCTGCCCAGCTGCGAGGCGACGACCGCTGCGGCGAAGGCCCCGAAGAGCAGCTGCCCTTCGATGGCGATGTTGATCACGCCCGACCGCTCGCAGACGACCCCGGCCATCGCGCCGAAGATCAGCGGCACGGACAGGGCCAACGCACCCGCCAGGAGTGAGGTGATCGGGATGACCGACGCCCGGCCGGCCCCGACCCACACCAGGAAGCTCATGATGAAGGCCGTTCCCACCACCACATGCATCCAGGCGGGCACCGGGTGTCGTTGCCGTGAGCGCAGAAGCGCGAATCCGGCTGCGGCGACCATCCCCAGCACCAGGAGGAGAATCGAGGCCAGCGAGGGAACCTCGAAGACGGGGATGGTCAGCAGGGATGAGCCGGAGGACAGCTGGAACCGGGTCTGGCCGTCGGCCGGGGTGTTCACGGCGAAGAAGCCGGCGATGAGCGCAGCCGTGGCGTACATGGCTGGGACCCGGTAGCCGATGCGCTTGTGCACCACGTCCGTCCCGCCGCTCGGGGGCTTGACGTCGGCGACCTGGGTCGACGTGGTGCTCATGCCGAGACCTTCTCGGCCGACGGCGCCGGCGCACGACGGCGCGGACGGTCCGGGTCCGGCAGGCGGAAGATCGCGCGAATCAGCGGCGGGGCTGCGATGAGCAGCACGATCACCGACTGCACCACCAGGATGATGTCGATCGGGGTCTGCGTCTCAGCCTGCATCAGGAACCCACCCGCCTTCAAGGCGCCGAACAACAGCCCCGCCACGAGCGTGCCGACCGGTCGAGAGCGCCCCAGCAGCGCGACCGTGATGGCGTCGAAACCGTAGGACGCGGCGACCCCAGCGGTCAGCGATCCTTCGGTGCCGTTGACCTGTGCGGTAGCGGCCAGCCCGGACAACCCGCCGGCGATGACCATGGTGATCACCGTGACCGTCCCGACCGACATGCCTGCCGTCCGCGCAGCGTGAGGGTTCGCCCCCACTGCTCGCAGCTCGAACCCGACCGTGGAGCGCTCCAGCAACCACCAGACGAAGGCGACGGCGAGCAGGGCGACCACGAAGCCCCAGTGCAGCCGGAACGAGGAGCCGAACAGCCAGTCTGGGATCAGCTGGGGGTAGGTCGCATCCTCGGCGACGGCCGGGCTGCGCTGGCCGGAGCGGCCCGGGTTGAACGACGGCTGCTTCAGGATGTAGCTGATCAGGAAGATCGCGATGTAGTTGAGCATGATCGTGACGATCACCTCGTTCGCCCCGAACCGTGCCTTGAGCACCCCGGGGACCGCGCCCCAGATGGCCCCTCCCATCGCGCCCCCCAGCACCGCCACCAGCAGGTGCAGCCCGGGAGGGAGGTCGAAGGCGAAACCCAGGTAGGCCGCGACGATGGCGCCGACGATGATCTGACCTTGGGCCCCGATGTTGAACAGCCCGGCGCGGAAGGCCACGGCGATGCCGAGACCGGCCAAGATCAGCGGAGTCGCGAAGACCAGGGAGTTGGTCAGCGGCCTGATCGCACCCGCGAAGTCATCGGCCCGCCAGTTGATGACCGATCCTCGAAGCAGCGCACTGTAGGCCGCGCGCACCGATTCCAGGGCCTGGCTCAGCATGTCGGCCGGTCGGGCGAAGAAGTAGCTGGAGGCGGCTCGCACGTCCTCGTCGGCGAAGGCGATGAGGACGCCACCGATGACCAGCGAGAGCACGATCGCCAGGAACGAGATCATGACGTTCCCGCCGGCGACCGCGCGCATCATCTCGCGACGGTCCACGTGCGGCTGCGGGGGTGGCTGCTGCGGTGCGGGCTCGCTCATGAGGACTCCCCCTGCGTCCCCCGAGCGGACAGCTGGTTCTGTGCCTCGGCCAGTGGCACCCCGGCCATCATCAGCCCGAGCACATCGCGGCTGATTCCCTCGGGCTGCTCCGAGGCGTCGACGACCCCCACCACGCGGCCCCGGTACATGACCGCCACCCGGTCGGCCAGCGCGATGACTTCGTCGAGCTCGGTGGAGACGATGAGCACCGGCAGGCCCGCGTCCCGCTCGGCCACGATGCGCGAGTGCACGAACTCGATCGAGCCCACGTCCAGTCCGCGGGTGGGCTGCGAGGCGAGCAGCAGCCGCAACGGGCGGGAGAGCTCACGAGCCAACACGACCTTCTGGGCGTTGCCACCGGAAAGCGTGGAGATGGGGTCGCTGACTGCGGTGTGCCGGACGTCGAACTCCTCGGTACGCGCAGCAGCGTTCTGGCGGACCGACCCCGGCCGCAGTGACAGTCCGGAGGCGAACGACGCCGTGCGGTACAGGTCGAGGATCAGGTTCTCGGCGATGGTGAAGGTGCCGATCACGCCGTCGGTGGAGCGGTCCTCGGGCACGAAGCCGATCCCGGCCCGAAGGCGTTCTCGCACGCCCTGCCCGGCGAGGTCGGTCCCGTTCAGCCTGATCGACCCGGCGTCGACCTCGGTCAACCCCAGGATTGCTTCGGCCAGCTCGGTCTGGCCGTTGCCCTGGACACCGGCCACGCACATGATCTCCCCCGTCCGCACCTCCAGGCTCAGGCGGTCCACGACCGGTGTCCCGGACGGCGCCAGCACGGTCAGGTCCCGGATCACCAGCGCGCTCTCGCCGGGATCGCCGGGCTGCTTGTCGATGGCCAGCGAGACCGCACGGCCGACCATCAGCGAGGCCAGGTCGGTCTCCGAGTCCGTCGGGCTGGCCTGGCCCACCACGGCACCGCGACGGATGACCGTGATCCGGTCGGCGACCGCACGGACCTCCCGAAGCTTGTGCGTGATGAACACGATGGAGGTGCCCGCCGCCTTGAGCTCGTTCATGATGGAGATCAGCTCGTCGGTCTCACCCGGTGTCAGCACCGCAGTCGGCTCGTCCAGGATCAGCACCCGAGCGTCGCGAGCGAGCGCCTTGATGATCTCGACCCGCTGCTGGACGCCGACCGGCAGGTCCTCGATACGGGCGTCCGGATCGATCTGAAAGCCGAAGCGCTCACTGATCTGACGGACCCGTTCCCGAGCCGCGCCCAGGTCCAGCACCCCTGCCGCGGCGGTGGGCTCGAAGCCGAGCGCCACGGACTCGGCCACGGTGAAGACCGGGATCAGCATGAAGTGCTGGTGCACCATGCCGATCCCGGCCGCGACGGCGTCCCCGGGGCCGGTGAACGTCACCGCTTCGTCGTCGAGCAGGATCTGTCCCGCATCGGGCTCGTACAGGCCGTACAGCACGTTCATCAACGTGCTCTTGCCGGCACCGTTCTCACCCAGCAGGGCGTGGATCTCCCCTGGCTCGACGGTGACGTCGATGCCGTCATTGGCCACCAACGCGCCGAACCTCTTGGTGATCCCACGCAGCTCGAGCTTCACCGCAGATCGGCTCTACGGTGCGTTCGGTGACTCGATCGTCAGCTCGCCCTCACTGATCTGCTGCGAATAGTCGTCGATCTGCGTGTTCAGCTCCTCGGGCACCTCACCCTCGAAGTCGTGGTAAGGCGCGAGCCCGACCCCATCGTTCGCCAGGGTGCCCACGTACGGCTTGTTGTCGAAGCCGGACTGCACCGTCGCGGTGATCGTGTCGTCGACGGCCGGGCCGATCTGCTTGAGCACCGAGGTGAGCATGAGGTCGCCGGCGTCGGTGGTCTCGTAGCCGTCCGAGTCGACCCAGATGATCTTGGTTCCTTCGGCGCTCTGCGCCGCGGCGACCGCTCCGAGACCCACCGGGCCGGCCACCGGCATGATGATGTCGGCGTCCTGGGCGATGAACTGCTCGGTGAGGGTCTGGCCCTGGCTCTGGTTGTCGAAGTCGCCGGAGAATGACCCCGACTGCTTCTCCTTGTCCCAGCCCAGGACCTTCACGCTCTCGTCGTTGTCCTCGTTGTACTGGTCGACGCCGTCGACGTAGCCGTCCATGAAGATGGCCACCGAGGGGATCTGGAGGCCGCCGAACGTGGCCACCGTCCCGGTCTCGGTCATCCCTGCCGCGAGGTAGCCGGCCAGGAAGCTCGCCTCTGCGGTGTTGAACAGGATCGGCTTGGCGTTGTCGAGCTCGACGGGCTCGAAGTCGGCGTTCTGGAAGGCGGAGTCGACGAGGGCGAAGTTCGTGTCCGGGTTCTCCTGCGCCGCGGTCTGGATGGCGTCCTCCAGCAGGAAGCCGACCCCGATGGTCAGGTTGCAGCCCTGTGACACCAGGGTGTTCACGTTGGTGGCGTAGTCGGCGTCGGACTGCGACTCCACCAGGGTGGTCTTGATTCCGAGCTCGGACTCGGCCGACTCCATTCCCTGGCGCCCGGACTGGTTGAAGGACTGGTCGTCGAACCCACCGGCGTCGGAGACCATGCAGGCCCGGAAGTCCTCGTTGCCCGAGCTCTCCTCCGACCCCGAACCCGAACCGGAACCTTCGCTTCCACCGTCCTCTTCGGGGGCGTCACCGCAGGCGGCGAGGACCATGGTGGCAGCCGTCGAGATGAGAGCGAGCTTCACGACTTGACGCATAGGTGTCTCCTTCGGGCGCAGATGGCAGAGGTGGTGCCTACGCAGGCTTCCACGCGCCGCATCGTACCCTCCGCCGGCACCGGCCCGGTGCGCGAACCGGTGAGGCGGGCTGTGATGGCCGGGTGGCCGGCCCCGCTCAGACGAGAGCCACGGCCGCCAGCAGCTGGGCCGCGTGGATGACCGCCCGCTCGTCGACGATGAGGTCACCCTGGTGCAGCTCGTAGGTCGAGCCACCCGGGGTGCGAGTGCCCAGCCGCGCCATCGCGCCGGGCACCTGCATCAGGTACCACCCCAGGTCCTCACCCCCCAGCGACTGCGCAGTGGGCACGACGGCGTCCACGCCCAGGACCGCTCGGGCGGCACCGGCGAAGAGCGAGGTGGCCACGTTGTCGTTGTTGACCGGAGGCACCCCCCGGACGTGGCTCACGGTGGCGCGGACGTCATAGGGACGCACCACCGCATGCACGATCTCCTCGATGAGCGGAGCCGTCGTGTCCCAGGTGTGCGCGTCGAGCATCCGCAGGGTGCCGATGCACTCACCCGAGGCGGGAATGACGTTCGCGGCCGAACCCGCCCGCACCGACCCCCAGACCAGCGCCGTCCCGGAGCGGGGGTCCAGCCTGCGCGACAGGATGGCCGGGACCTCGGTGATCACCTTGCCGAGCGCGAAGGTGAGGTCGGCCGTGAGGTGGGGCCGGGAGGTGTGCCCGCCACGCCCCGACAGCGTGACCCGGATGGCGTCGGAGGCCGCGGTGATCGGGCCTGCCTTGAGCCCGACCATCCCGACGTCCAGGGAGGGGTCGCAGTGCACGGCGTAGAGATTGTCGACCCCGTCCAGAGCTCCGGCCTCGATCAGCGCGTGTGCGCCGCCGGGCATCGACTCCTCGGCCGGCTGGAACAGCAGCCGCACGCCGAGGCTTCGCGCCACCAGCTCCTCGTGCATCTGCGCCAGAGCCAGGCCGGCACCGAGCACCCCCACGGTGTGTAGGTCGTGACCACACGCGTGAGCAACCCCGCTGTGCCGTGAGGCCCACTCCAGGCCGGTGTTCTCTTCCACCGGCAGCGCGTCCAGATCAGCCCTCAGGCCCACCCGGCGCGAAGGACTCGGCGCTCCAAGGTCCACGATCGCCCCCGAGCCCGGCAGCGCCTTCACCTGCACTGCGCTGTCCTTCAGCGCGGTGAGGATGAGCGCCGTCGTCCGGTGCTCCTGCCACGACACCTCGGGGAAGCGGTGCACCTCCCGCCGGTAGTCGACCAGGGTCTGCCGCATCGACTGGATGGCGGTACAGGCTTGGGCGATCAGCTCGTCGACAGGGCGGAGGGCAGCAGTGGGTTCAGCAGTCACAAGAAAACTCGGTAGCTCGCTCTTCGGTCTCGTGCGGCGGGGTCAGCTCCTCACCATACCCTCGCCACTTCAGCGTGCCGTGCCTTCGGCGTGGTAGCCGGCCGCAGCCCCTGTGGCTCAGAACGTCTCGACCGGGACGTGCTGACCCCACACCTCCCGGAGCGCGTCGGCGACCTCACCTCCCGTGGCCCGAGCCCGCAGCGCCTCGTGCATCGGCACGACCACGTTGTCGCGACCGGTGGCGGCCTGCTGCATGCGTCCCAGCGCATCGGCCACGGCAGCGCCGTCACGCTCGGCGCGCAGCCGCTCCAGGCGCTCGCACTGCTCGGCTTCGATGTGGGGATCCACCACGAGCGGCTCGTAGGGCTCGTCGCTGTCACTGGCGAACCGGTTCAACCCGACCACCACGCGTTCCCCGGAGTCGATGGCCAACGCTCCGGCGTAGGCAGCGGCCTCGATCTCGCTCTTCTGGAAGCCCTCCTCGATCGCGTGCACGGCACCCCCGCGGTCGGCGACGGCCTGCATCAGCTCGAGCGCCGCCTCCTCCAGGTCGTCGGTCATGGACTCCATCAGGTAGGACCCGGCGAAGGGATCGACCGACTTGGTCACGTCGGTCTCGTGCGCGAGCACCTGCTGAGTGCGCAGCGCCAGGCGGGCCGCCTTGGCCGTGGGCAGGGCGATGGCCTCGTCGAAGGAGTTGGTGTGCAGCGACTGCGTGCCCCCGAGCACCGCTCCCAGGCCCTGCAAGGCGACGCGCACCAGGTTCACCTCGGGCTGTTGCGCGGTCAGCTGCACGCCGGCGGTCTGGGTGTGGAACCGCAGCATCATCGACTTGGGGTTGCGGGCACCGAACTGCTCGCGCATCATCCGAGCCCAGATCCGGCGCGCGGCACGGAACTTGGCCACCTCTTCCAGCAGCGTGGTGCGGGCGACGAAGAAGAACGACAGCCGGGGGGCGAAGTCGTCCACCGCTAGCCCGGCTTCGATGGCGGCACGGACATACTCCTGGGCGTTGGCCAGCGTGAAGGCGATCTCCTGCACGGGCGTGGCCCCGGCCTCGGCCATGTGGTAGCCGGAGATCGAGATGGTGTTCCATCGCGGCATGTGAGCCGCGCAGTACGCGAAGGTGTCGCTGACCAGCCGCAGCGAGTGAGCGGGCGGGTAGATGTAGGTCCCGCGGGCGATGTACTCCTTGAGGACGTCGTTCTGCACGGTGCCGGTGAGCTTGTCCGACGCGATGCCTTCGTGCTCGGCGGCCAGCTGGTACATCAGCAGCAGCGTCGAGGCCGGAGCGTTGATGGTCATCGACGTCGACACCTCGTCCAGGGGCAGGCCGTGGGTGAGCAGGCGCATGTCCTCGACGGAGTCGATGGCCACACCGACCTTGCCGACCTCACCGCTGGCCAGCGGATGGTCGCTGTCGTAGCCCATCTGGGTCGGCAGGTCGAAGGCGACCGACAGCCCGCCTGTGCCGTTGGCCACGAGCTCGTGGTACCGGGCGTTGGACTCTCTGGCCGTGCCGAACCCGGCGTACTGCCGCATCGTCCAGGGACGGCCGGTGTACATCGAGGGGTATACACCGCGTGTATACGGGTAGCTGCCGGGGCTACCCAGGCTCTGCTCAGGGTCGAAACCGGACAACGCCTCCGGGCCGTAGACCGGCTCCAACGGCAGCCCCGACTCGGTTTGCAGATCGCTCATCCGCTCAGGCTACCGGCGCCCACTCAGCCGGTGCTGGCACTGGCACCCGTTCTCGGCTCCACCTCGGCGTCCAGCCGCGTCACCATCATCTTGGCCAGCAACGCCAAGGCCACCAGCACGACCAGCATCGCCAAGAGACCGACGACACCGCTGCCGGTCAGCGCGAGCACGACGTAGCCGATCAGGGCCGCGAACGCACCGGTCAATGCGTACGGCAGCTGGGTGAGGACGTGCACGATGACGTTGCAGCTGGCACCGGTCGAGGACAGGATCGTGGTGTCGGAGATCGGCGAGCAGTGGTCGCCGAACACCGCGCCGGCCAACACGGCGCCGAAGGCCGGCAGCAGCAGGTCGGGCTGGTCGATCGAGTTCATGATGTCGCCCGCGATCGGCAGCAAGATGCCGAAGGAGCCCCACGAGGTCCCGGTGGAGAAGGCCATGGCACCGGCCAGGATGAACATCACCGGGATCAGCCACTGCGGCTCCATGTTGGCGCTCTCCACCAGCCCGCCGAGGTAGTCCCCGGTGCCCAGCGCCCCGATGAGAGAGCCGAGCATCCAGGCCAGCAGCAGGATGTAGACCGCCGGCAGCATCGACTTGATGCCCTCGACGAGACCGCGCCCCAGGGTGGCGACGCCGAACTTGGGGTTGTTCATCGTGTAGCGCACGTAGTAGTACATCGCCGCCGCGAAGCCGAGCACCGCACCGTAGATCAGAGCCTCGGTGACGTCGGTGTTGGCCATGACATCCAGCGGTGCCCAGCTCGGCTCGTCGGCACCGGTGTACCCGGTGTAGACGATGCCGCCGAGGACTCCGAAGACCAGAGCCAGGAACGGGACGATCAGGGCACGCTTGGCGCCCGGCTCGTGCACCGGCAGGTCCTCGTCCAGCTCACCGGGAATCTCCAGGTTGTCGTCGAAGGTCTTGCCCTCGACCATGGCGCGCCGCTCCTCCTTGCGCATCGGCCCCAGGTCTAGCTGGAGTCCGACGACGAGGAACACCGTGACGATGGCCGCGATCGCGTAGTAGTTCATGCTCGCCGCGCTCAGGAACGCCTCGAACTCGCTGATGGTCAGGGCGGAGGCCGCGACCATCGGGGCCATCACGCCGATGATGTAGGCGCCCCAGCTGGAGAAGGGAGCCAGCACGGCGACCGGCGCCGAGGTGGAGTCGATGAGGTAGGCCAGCTTGGCCCGGGCGACCCTGTGCTTGTCGGTCACGGGCCTGGCCACCTGACCCACGGCCAGGGCGTTGAAGTAGTCGTCGATGAAGATGACCACCCCCAGGATGGCTCCCAGCAGCTGCGCCCCCCGCCTGGTGCGAATGCGTTGGACGGCCCAGTCCGAGAAGGCGGCGCTGCCCCCGGCCATCAGGATGAGCGCGGTGATCATCCCGAGCGTGAGCGTGAAGATCAGGATGTAGACGTAGCTGGTGTTGACCGCACCCTCGACCCAGAAGATCTCCACGAAGGCGGTCCAGACCTCGGACAGTGCCTGCAGCGGGTTCCACCCGGCCACGATGAGGGCGGAGGCGAGCACCCCGGCGCCCAGGCTGAGCACGACCCGCTTGGTCGCGATGACCAGCACGATGGCAATGACCGGCGGCAGAATACTGACGAATGTGCCTTCCATGGCAACGGCCCTTCTTCAGTCGAGGCGTCCCAGACTAGGGCGTGCCAGCACCGGCGACAACGGATACGGCGAGCCCGGGGCCGCGATGGCCGGCCCGAGCGCTGACCGCGCGCGCTCGCGGGGTGGTGGATCTCAGAGCTCGCACAGGCCCCGCAGCAGAGCCGGACCGCCGTAGATCAGACCGGTGTAGACCTGTACGAGCCTGGCTCCGGCGTCCAGCATCGCTCGCGCGTCGTCCACGGTCATGATGCCGCCCACGCCGACGACGGGGAAGTCGCTGACCGTGGCGATGTGCCTGACCATCCGTCGCGATCGCTCGGTCAGCGGGCGCCCGGACAGCCCGCCCGCCGCCGCGGCGAGGCCGGTCTCGGCCGGGTGCACATGCTCCCTGCCCGACGAGGTGTTGCCGGCGATGATCCCGGAGACCCCCGCATCGGTGGCCACCTGCAGCGCCTCCTCTATGGCCGGCTCGGTCAGGTCAGGGGCCAGCTTCACCAGCACCGGCACCGTCCCGGCGTCGGTCACCACCTCGGTCAGCAGGTCACGCAGCGGGCCTGCGTCCTGCAGGGACCGCAGCCCGGGGGTGTTCGGGCTGGACACGTTGACCGCGATGTAGTCGGCGACATCGCGGACCGCGGCCAGGGAGCGAAGGTAGTCGCCGGTGGCCTGCTCCACCGGGGTGAGCTTGCTCTTGCCGATGGACACCCCGACCGGGATGTCGACCAGGCCCCGCTCACGATGCTCGCGCAGACGTTGGGCCAGGGCCTGCGCTCCGTCGTTGTTGAAGCCCATGGCGTTGACCAGGGCCTCACTGCGAGGCAGCCGCACCAGACGTGGCCGCAGGTTGCCCGGTTGGGCCATCGCGGTGACGGTGCCCACCTCGACGTGGCCGAAGCCGAGCGCGGCCCAGGTCGGGACGGCCACCCCGTTCTTGTCCATGCCGGCCGCCAGTCCCACCTGGTTGGGGAAGCGGATCCCACAGAGCTCGACCGGAGGCGCCGGTCGGTCGGCCACCGGATGCATCAACCGGCTCAGCGCTCGGCGGGGGCGGGTGCTGGTCGCGATGAGCCGGGCTGCGCTGAGCGAGAGGTGATGGGCCCGCTCGGGGTCGAGCCGGAACAGCGCCGGCCGGGCGAGCCGCGAGTACGCCGCGTCCATGGCGCGTCGACACGTCGGACCCGCCGCTGTACGCACCCCCCCACCCTAGTTCGCCACCCCCAGCCCCCAACCGCGTCCTCCAGCGCCGAGTTCGGCGCGGGAAGACGGCTTCGACGCTGGGGGTGGCGGCGACACCGACGAGACGCCGAGGCCACCTAGACTCCGACGGTGGCCGACGACGCAGACCTCCCGGGTGTGCCGCACTTCTGGGCCGTCGTGCCCGCCGGAGGGTCGGGGACGCGGTTGTGGCCGATGTCCCGGCGGGACCATCCCAAGTTCCTGCTCGACGTCTCCGGCCACGGATCCAGCCTGCTGGCCGACACCGTCTCCAGGCTGCGCCCGCTGTGCGGAGGTCGGGTCAAGGTCGTCGCCGGCGAGCAGCATGCGCCCTCGGTGCTGCATGCCCTGCCGGACCTGAGCGATGACCAGCTGATCCTTGAGCCGTGCCCCCGTGACTCGCTGCCCGCGATCGGCCTGGCCGCGGCGCACCTCGAACTTGACCACCCCGAGGCCGTCCTCGGCTCCTTCGCGGCCGACCATGTCGTCGGCGACCAGGCGCTCTTCGAGGCGGCCGTGACCCGCGCCGTCGCTCTCGCAGACGACGGGCTGCTGGTCACGCTCGGTATCCGGCCCCACCGGCCGGCCACCGGTTTCGGCTACATCCGCCCTGGGCAGGCCTTGGCCCCGCCTTTGCAGACGGCCCCGACGGCGCGGCTCGCGGTGGAGTTCGTGGAGAAGCCCGACGAGCACCTGGCCACCCGGTATGTCCGCGAGGGATACCTGTGGAACGCCGGCATGTTCGTGGTCAGAGCCGGGGTGCTGATGACGCTCATCGAGCGCTGGCACCCGGGGTTGGCGACCGACCTGCGCGCGATCGCCGCCGACCCGGCAAGCATCGGGGAGACCTGGCCGCGAGTCGATCCGATGTCGATCGACCGGGCCATCGCCGAACCCGCCGCCCGCGCGGGTGTGGTGGCGGTGGTGCAGGCCGACTTCGCGTGGGACGACATCGGCGACTTCGCTGCGCTGTCCGAACACCTGCCGGCGAGCGCGCAGCAGCCCCGGGTCCGCGTGGGAGGCGAGCCGGCTCGAGTGCTCGCGCCAGGGACCTCTGGAGTGGTGATCGCAGCGGGCGCTCGGGAGGTCGTGGCGCTCGGTCTGAACGACATCGTCATCGTCGACACCGAGGATGCCCTGCTGGTGACCACGCGCGAGCACGTGCAGGACGTCAAGGGCGTCGTTCGAGCGCTCCAGGAACGCGGCCTGGGCGAGCTGACCTGACGGGGTCCGCGCCGGAAGCCGCAGTGCCGGCGGCGCGAGCAGCCCCACGATCAGCCCTCGGCGGGCTCCGGACATCCCACCAGCTGGTGCCGCGAGTCGACCGCCCAGCCGGCGTGGTCGTCCCATTGGTACAGGCACATCTCAGCGACCGAGAAGGAGGCCGTGAACGAGACGTACTCACGCTGTACCGCGTCGAGCGTGCTCGCGGGAAGATCGTGGGCCAAGGTGACGTGGGGGTGGAACGGGAACGGGGACGGTGAGGAGACCGGACCGCCACAGACGGCACGGCCCAGCTCAGCACACGACCGTGCCCCGTCCTCCAGCGCGAGGTAGACCACCTCGGAGAGCGGCCGAAAGGTCTGAGTACCGGCCAGGGTGATCCGCAGGGCCGGATGGCGGCGGGCGACCCGGTCGAGGTGGGCGCGGAGCTCAGCCAGCGACCCGGTACCGACCAGCGTGGGCGGCAACAAGGTGATGTGGGCCGGCATGCCCTGGGCACGGGGGTCGCCCAGCGTGGTCCGGATCCGGGTGACCTCGCCCCCGACCGGCTCCGGCAGCACCAGCACGACACCGACGGACCGCTGGCTCTCCACAGCCGGTGACCCTACCGCGTGGCCCTCAACCGGCCTCTACCCTGGACCGATGACCGGCTCCACTGATACCTCGGACGACGCACAGGAGGATGCGGCCGCCTCCACGGCCACCACGACCTCGCCCGCGGCATCCGACCACGACCCCGACCGGGACACCCTCGCCGCGCAGGAGGACCTGGTCAGCACCGAGCACGAGGTCGTGCTCAGAGGCGAGCGCGTGCGGTACACCGCCACGACCGGCAGGCTCGTGCTCCGCGAGGAGGTCTACGACGGAGCGACGTTCACCGGGATGCGCGACCGGGCCCAGGTCTTTCTGACCTCCTACGTCCGCACCGACGTTCCGGGCGAGCGCAAGGCGGAACCACGACCGGTGACCTTCGCCTTCAACGGGGGGCCCGGATCATCCTCGGTTTGGTTGCACCTGGGTCTGCTCGGGCCGCGGCGGGTGCAGATGGGTGACGTGGGTGACCTGCACGCCCCACCGGCCGGGCTGGTGGACAACGCCGAGTCCCTGCTCGCCGTCTCCGACCTGGTGTTCATCGACCCGGTGAGCACGGGTTTCTCCCGCACGGTGGAAGGCGGGGAGCCGGCGGCCTTCCACGGCTTCACCGGTGACGTGGAGTCCGTGGGCGAGATCATCCGGATGTGGACCTCGCGCAACGGCCGTTGGATGAGCCCGAAGTTCCTGGCCGGCGAGTCCTACGGAACGCTGCGCGCCGCAGCGCTGGCCGACCACCTGCAGACGCGCTTCGGGATGTATCTCAACGGCGTCATTCTCATCTCCTCGGTCCTGGACATGGGTTCGATCCGGTTCTACGAGCAGGGCAACGACCGCGCCTGCGTGAGCTTCCTGCCCACCTACGCCGCCCTCGCCCATCTGCACGGCAGGCACCCCGACACCGTGAGCCTGCCCGAGGTCATCGAACGGGCCCGCAGCTACTGCGAGCGCGACTATCCATGGGCGCTGGGTCGCGGCCTACGCCTCACCGGCGACGGGCGTGCCGCGCACGTGGCCACCGTCGCCGAGCTGACGGGGTTGGACCGCGACTGGGTCGACCGGGCCGACCTGCGGATCGAGCACCAACGCTTCTACGCCGAGCTGCTGCGTGACCAGGGACTGGTCGTCGGCCGCCTGGACGGGCGGTTCGTCGGGCCGGCCCGTGCAGGCAATGCCGAGGCAGCGCACGACGACCCCTCCTTCGACGCCATCGCCGGGCCCTATGCCGCGGCGCTGAACCACTACGTCCGCGACGAGCTGGGCTACTCCAGCGACCTGCACTACGAGCAGATCTCCAGCCGGGTGCACCCGTGGTCCTACGCCGACTTCGAAGGTCGACCCGTCGAGGTGGCCACCCGGCTGTCGAGGGCGATGCGCGCCAACGCCCATCTTCGCGTCCACGTTGCCTACGGCTGGTATGACGGTGCGACCCCGTTCCACGGCGCGCAGGAGGTTCTGCACAGCCTCGACATCCCACCCGGCGACGCTGAGCGGATCGAGCACGCCTTCTACCCGGCCGGCCACATGATGTACGTCCACGAACCCTCACGGCGACAGCAGTCCGCCGACCTCGCCGACTTCGTGGTCCGTGCCTGCCCGACTCCGGCCGACCCCGAGGGCCCCGCCTAGACCCCCTGGGGCTCGTGCAGCTCGGCGAGGATGCGGTTGAACGTCCGTGAGGGCCGCATCACCGCCGTGGTGGCCTCTCGGTCCGGGTAGTAGTAGCCGCCGATCTCGACCTCGTGACCCGCCGCCTCGCGCAACTCGGAGACGATCTGCTCCTCCTGCTCGCTCAGGTCACTCGCCACACCCGCGAAGGCGTCGGCGAGCTCGGGGTCCTCGCTCTGCCCGGCCAGCTCGGTGGCCCAGTAGAGGGCGAGGTAGACGTGGCTGCCACGGTTGTCGATCTCCCCCACCGTGCGACTGGGCGACCGGCCCTCCTCCAGCAGCCGCTCGGTGGCCCGGTCCAAGGCTGCGGCCAACACCGCGGCCGCCGGGGTGTCGGTGGCATCGGCCAGGTGCTCCAGGCTGACGGCCAGAGCGAGAAACTCCCCGAGGGAGTCCCATCGGAGGTGGTTGTCCGAGAGCAGCTGCTGCACGTGCTTGGGGGCCGAGCCACCGGCCCCGGTCTCGAAGAGGCCGCCGCCGCTGATCAGAGGCACGACCGACAGCATCTTGGCGCTGGTGCCCAGCTCGAGGATGGGGAACAGGTCGGTCAGGTAGTCGCGGAGCACGTTGCCGGTGACCGAGATGGTGTCCTGCCCTGAACGCACCCGGTCCACGCTGAAGCGTGTCGCCGCCACCGGTGCCATGACCTCGATCTGCAGCCCGTCGCTCTCCTCCTGCTCCAGGTAGGTGTGGACCTTGGAGATGAGGTGGGCGTCGTGCTCGCGGTCCTCGTCCAACCAGAACACCGCCGGAGCGCCGCTGGCCCGGGCGCGGGCGACGGCCAGGGCCACCCACTCCCGCACCGGCACGTCCTTGGTCTGGCAGGCGCGCCAGATGTCACCGGCCTCGACGTCGTGCTCGGTCAGCACGCGACCCGAGGAGTCGAGCACCCGCACGACCCCGGCCTGCTCGATCTCGAAGGTCTTGTCGTGGCTGCCGTACTCCTCGGCCTTCTGGGCCATCAGGCCGACGTTGGCCACCGAACCCATGGTGGTGGGGTCGAACGCGCCGTGCTCGCGGCAGTCCTCCAGCACGGCCTGGTACACCCCGGCGTAGCTGCTGTCCGGGATGACCGCCAGGGCATCGGCCATGGAGCCGTCGGGGGCGTACATCTGGCCCGAGCTGCGGATCATCGCGGGCATCGACGCGTCGATGATGATGTCGCTGGGGACGTGCAGCCCGGTCACCCCGCGGTCGGAGTCGACCATGGCCAGAGCCGGGCCCCGCTCCAGGCCCTCGTCGATCGCGCTGCGCACCTGCTCGCGCACGTCGTCCAGCTCGTCCAGGCCCTTCAGGATGCCCGCCAGTCCGTTGTTCGGGCTCAACCCGGCGGCACTCAGCTGCTCTCCGTACTCATCGAAGACCTGCGGAAGCAACGCGGTCACCGCGTGCCCGAAGATGATCGGGTCCGAGACCTTCATCATCGTCGCCTTCAGATGCAGCGAGAAGAGAAGGTCGTCCTCGGCGGCCCGGTCGAGCTGGGCGGACAGGAACTCCCGCAGCGCCGCGACACGCATCACCGCGGCGTCGACGATCTCCCCCTCGCCGACCTCGACCCCGTCCTTGAGCACGGTCTCCCTACCCTCGCCGTCGGTGTGCACGATGCTCAGCGTGTCCTCGCCGGCGAGCACGACGGACTTCTCGCTGTGGCAGAAGTCCCCCTCGCCCATCGTGGCCACGGTGCTCCTGGACTGGGCGGACCACTCACCCATGGAGTGGGGGTGGGAGCGGGCGAAGTTCTTCACCGCCGCCGGCGCGCGGCGGTCGGAGTTGCCCTGACGCAGTACCGGGTTGACCGCGCTTCCCTTGACCGAGTCGTAGCGATGCCGGGCATCGCGGTCGGAGTCGCTGCTCGGCGAGTCCGGGTAGTCCGGTAGGTCGTAGCCGTGCGACTGCAGCTCGGCGATGGTGGCCTTGAGCTGAGGCAGTGAGGCGCTGATGTTGGGCAGCTTGACGATGTTGGCCTCTGGCGAGGAGGTCATCTCGCCGAGCTCGGCGAGGGCATCCGGCACCCGCTGGTCCTGAGGCAGCAGGTCGGCGAACGCCGCCAGCGTGCGGGCCGCGAGCGAGATGTCCTTGGTCTGCACCTCGATGCCCGCGGTGGCCGCGAACGCCTCGACGATCGGCTTCAACGAGTGCGTCGCCAGCATCGGTGCCTCGTCGGTGACGGTGTAGGTGATCGTCGGCATGGGGTTCAACAACTCCTGGGATGCGGTGGGTGCCGGGGGGCCTCGTCGGATCCGGATCAGGCTATCGCCTGTGGCCCGGCAGGGCTGGCGCGATGTCGTGTGCACGCTGCTCACCGCTGCTACGGTGCGAGCAGACCGCATACCCCTCATCAGCCCCGAAGGGACCCTCGTGGACCGCACTCCCGTCAAGGTGGCCGTCACCGGTGGCGCCGGCCAGATCTGCTACAACCTGCTGTTCCGCATCGCCGCCGGCGAGATGCTCGGCACCGAAACTCCCGTCGAGCTGCGACTGCTGGAGATCCCCGACGCGCTGAAGGCCCTCGAAGGGGTGGTCATGGAGCTGGACGACTGCGCCTTCCCGCTGCTGCGTGGGGTGCAGATCGGCGACGACCCGAACGTCGTGTTCGACGGGGTCAGCTTCGCGCTGCTGGTGGGAGCACGACCGCGGTCCAAGGGCATGGAAAGGGCCGACCTCCTTGAGGCCAACGGCGGCATCTTCACCGGTCAGGGCAAGGCGCTGAACGACCACGCCGCCGACGACGTGCGGGTCGCCGTCACCG
Organism: Ornithinimicrobium sp.; assembly: GCA_049683875.1. Lineage (GTDB taxonomy): Bacteria > Actinomycetota > Actinomycetes > Actinomycetales > Dermatophilaceae > Ornithinicoccus. The sequence goes on along the minus strand of JBAUJO010000109.1, from coordinate 33,185 downwards.
GCAACCCGGCCAACACGAACGCGCTGATCGCCAAGAGCAACGCGCCGGACATCCCCGGCGAGCGCTTCACCGCCTTGACGCGACTGGACCACAACCGTGCCATCGGTCAGCTGGCGTTGCGGACCGGCCGTCCGGTGACCGACATCTCGAGAATGACGATCTGGGGCAACCACTCGCCGACCCAGTACCCCGACCTGTTCAATGCGCGGGTGGGTGAGCAGAACGCGGCCGAGGCGGTCGATGACCAGGAATGGCTGGCCGAGACCTTCATCCCCACCGTGGCCAAGCGGGGCGCTGCGGTCATCGAGGCGCGCGGCTCATCCTCCGCGGCATCCGCCGCCGCTGCCACCATCGACCACACGCGCGACTGGATGCGGGGAACGCCCAACGACGACTGGACCTCCATGGTCGTGACGTCGGACGGGTCCTACGACATCCCTGAAGGCCTCATGTGCTCCTTCCCCGTGCGTACGTCTGCCGGGGGGTGGGAGATCGTGCAGGGTCTCGACGTCGGCGACTTCTCCCGGCAGCGCATCCAAGCGACGGTGGACGAGCTGACCGAGGAGCGCGACGCCGTGCGCTCCCAGGGCCTGATCGAGTGAGCCCGGCATAGGCGGGTCCCGGCCGGTACGAGCGGTGTCCTCAGCGGATCACCAGGCTGGCGGCCAGCGCCGCGGTGGCGACCGCGAACACGAGCAGCAGCACGACGTCCCAGGTTCGTGAACGCACGATGAGCCCGCCGGCACGGTCACCCGGCAACAGCAGGCGCACCGCGGCTGCGACGCCCACAGTGGTCGCCATGGCGTAGCCGAACGGGCGTAGCCCCACGACCAGAAGGATCGCCAGGGACAGCGTCAGCCCAGCGGGGAGCAGCCACCAGAGGCCGAGCGGCTGGGAGACCCGCCACCGCCGGTGCTCATTGGCCACCGGCTGCGCTCGCCCCCCGCTCGGCAGCGGCCACGACGTTGCTCAGCAGCATGGCGCGCGTCATCGGTCCGACGCCGCCGGGGTTGGGCGAGACCCATCCCGCGACGTCGCGCACGTCTGAGGCGACATCACCGGCGATCTTGCCCTCGCGGCGGGCCACCCCCACGTCGAGCACCGCTGCGCCGGGCTTGACCATCTCCGCGTGCACCAGGCCCGGCACACCGGCCGCGGCCACCACGATGTCCGCCCGGCGAACGTGCGCAGCCAGGTCCCGGGTCCCGGTGTGGCACAGGGTGACCGTCGCGTTCTCGCTTCGACGGGTCAGGATCAGGCCCAGGGGACGCCCCACAGTCAGTCCCCGGCCGATCACCACGACCTCGGCACCGTCGATCGGCACGTCGTACCGGCGCAGCAGCTCGACCACTCCCACCGGGGTGCACGGCAGCGGCGCCGGTGCGCCCAGCACCAGCGAGCCGAGGTTGACGGGGTGCAGACCGTCCACATCCTTGGTCGCATCCACGCGGGACAGCAGGGCGAACTCGTCCAGGCCCGTGGGCTGCTGGATCAGGTAGGCCGTGCAGTCGGGGTCGGCGTTGAGCTCGTCGATCAGGGCCTCGACCTCCGCGGCCGAGGTGCCGGCCGGGAGGTCGTGACGGATGGAGGCCACACCGATCTCGGCGCAGTCGCGGTGCTTGGCCCCGACATACCACGTGCTCCCCGGGTCCTCCCCCACCAGGATCGTGCCCAGCCCCGGCCGGTGACCGGCGTCGATGAGACTCTCGACGCGGGCGGCCAGCTCCTTCTTGATGTCAGCCAGCACGGCCTTGCCGTCGAGGATGGTGGCGCTCATGGCCGCAACTCTAGCCAGCCGCCGTGGCGCTCACCCGGCGGCGACGCGCGCTTCGTGCTGCCGCGAACCCGGCCAGGGCCGATCCCGACACCGCAAGCGTCACCCCCGCCACCACCTGGACGGTGATGCGGTCGCTCACCGCCGGGTTGGTCAGGTCCAGGGCCACCCCGACGCCCACCTGGCTGGTCACCGCGAGCAGTCCGAAGACCAGCACCCCGGTGTGCTGCACCGCCCACGCCGCCCCCGTGATGAACAGGATGCCGCACAGGCCACCCGTCCAGGACCACCACGGGCCTTCGGGTCTGCCCGGCCAGCCGACCGCGCCCCCAGCCGCAGCCAGCGAGCCGATCAGGGTGACGGCAACGGCGCCGACGGTGAAGTTGACCAGCGCCGTCACCATGGGGGAGCCGGCCGCCACCGTCACCCGCCCGTTGAAGGCGTACTGCACCGAACCCACCAGGCCCACGGCGAAGGCAACCGCAACGGGCACCGCGGTCTGCAGGAGCGAGCCGTTAGCGGCACCCGAGCCCGAGCCTCCCCCGGATGTCGCGGTCAGGGCCACGCCCACCACCGCCAGGGTGGCAGCCAGGACGCGCAGCGGGCTGAGCCCCAGAGCGGGCGCAGGCCCCCACCCTTGCCGGTCGACGACCAACGAGCTGACCACCTGTCCGCCGACGACCGCGACCAGGAAGGCAGCCACCCCCACCAGGGGTACGGCATACGTCTGGGTGGAGACCAGCAGGGCACCGCCCATGCCGCCGAGCACATGGAACCAGCGCAGCCCGCCCGCCCGGATCGCTGCCGGAACCGCGGCCAGGCCGGCGCGGAAGCGCGCGCTGAGCAGCAGCAGGCTCAGCATCGCCAGGCCACTGAGGAAGTTGAACCCTGCCGCCGGGAAGGATCCCACCTGCTCAGCGAGCCGTCCGTTGATCCGCGACTGCAGGGCAACCATGCTGCCGCTGAACAGCGCTACCACGCCGGCAAGGGCCAGCAGAGGCGCAACCGTGCGCTCAGTGCGCAAAATGTCGTGTGCCCGTGAAGTACAGACTCACCCCGGCCGTATCCGCAGCCGCGATGACCTCCTCGTCCCGCACCGACCCTCCGGGAGCGACAACCGCGCTCACGCCGGCGTCGATGAGGACCTGGAGACCGTCTGCGAAGGGGAAGAACGCGTCGGACGCCGCCACGCTGCCCACGCTTCGGTCGCCCGCGCGCCGCACCGCGAGGTGAGCACTGTCCACCCGGTTCACCTGCCCCATGCCGACGCCGAGACTGGCGCCGTCGCGCGCGAGCAGGATGGCGTTGGACTTCACCGCACGGCACGCCCGCCACGCGAACGCCAGGTCCGCCCGGACCGGCTCGCCGGCCTCGGGGCCAGCGGCGAGCCGCCAACGCGCGGGGTCGTCCCCTCCCTGCTCGCTTACCGCGTCGATATGGTCAGGTCGCTGCACCAGCAGCCCACCGGAGATCAGCCGCCCTTCCAGTGCACTCGCGGCCGGCTCGTCGGCACGTAGCAACCGCACGTTCTTCCTCGTCGTCAACAGCTCGAGCGCCTCGTCCTCGAAGGCGGGGGCCACCACGACCTCGGTGAAGATCTCGCTCAGCGCCCGCGCCATGGCCGTGGTGACCGTCTCGTTGGTGGCCACGACGCCTCCGTAGGCAGACACGGGGTCGCAGGCGTGGGCCTTGGCGTATGCCTGTGCGACATCGGCTCCGACGGCGATACCGCAGGGGTTGTTGTGCTTGATGATGGCCACAGTCGGCTGCGGGCCGTGGTCGTGGGCCGCCCGCAGGGCCGCATCGGCATCCACGAAGTTGTTGTACGACATGGCCTTGCCGTGCAGCTGCTCTGCCTGGGCCAGACCGGCTCCGCCGAACGGACCCCCCGGGTCGGCGAGGTAGACGGCGGCAGACTGGTGGGGGTTCTCCCCGTAGCGCAGGACCTGCGAGCGCGACCAGCCTGCCCCGAGCCACGGCCCACCGACGGCACCACGGTCCGACTCTTCGGAGAAGGTGTCCGCCATCCAGGTGGCGACGGCGGTGTCGTAGCGCGCGGTGTGCCGATACGCCAGGGCGGCCAGACCCTGTCGCTGACCCAGAGTGAAACCCTCCCCGCTCGCCGCAGCCAGCACGTCGGCGTAGTCGGCGGGGTCGACCACGACGGCGACACTGCCATGGTTCTTCGCCGCAGCACGCACCATCGCCGGCCCTCCGATGTCGATTTTCTCGATGCAGTCGGCGACGTCACCGCCCGCGGCCACGGTCTCGGCGAAGGGGTAGAGGTTGACCACCAGCAGGTCGAACGCCTCGATCGCGAGCGAGGCGATGGACGCGGTGTGCTCGGCGTTGTCCTGGTCGGCGAGGAGGCCGGCGTGCACCGCAGGGTGCAGCGTCTTCACCCTGCCATCGAGACATTCGGCGAAGCCGGTCACTTCCTCGACCGGGGTGACCGGGACGCCGGCAGAGTCGATGCGGTCGGCCGTCGAACCCGTCGAGACCAGCGCCACCCCGGCGCTGTGCAGCCCTGTGGCCAGCTCTTCGAGCCCGGACTTGTCGTAGACGGAGATGAGCGCACGGCGCAACGGCCGGGCCGAGACCGGGGAGGCGTTCACAGCAGGAGGACCTTTCTGTCGTTCAGCTCGTATCCGCGGGTCAGCACACGGTGCACCGTGCGCAGCACGAGATCGCGCTCGACCACCTTGATGCGTTCGTGCAGTGACTGCTCGTCGTCGCCGGGACGGACCGGGACCGCCCGCTGCGCCACGATCGGTCCGGTGTCCGTGCCCTCGTCGACGAGATGAACGGTGGCCCCGGTGACGGCGACTCCATGCTCGAGTGCGTCAGCGACGGCACGGGTACCCGGGAAGGAGGGCAGCAGCGCCGGGTGTGTGTTGAGCACCGTGCTGATCGCCAGTACGGCCGGGCCGAGCAGGCGCATGAAACCGGCGGAGACCACCCACCGTCGACCCTCCGCCCCGGGCTGGGGCACGTGTTGCACGAGCGTAGAGGCAAGACCCCTGTCCCAGTCATCCCGGTCGGCGTAGTCGGCGGGACGACACACGAAGGTGGGGATGCCGTCGCGCCGGGCACGGGCAAGCGCCCCGGCCGATGGGCGATCGCTCCCGACTGCGGCGATGCGCACGCCGAAGCCCGGGGAAGCCGTGGCATCGATGAGCGTCTGAAGGATGCTGCCGCTTCCCGAGGCCAGCACCACCACCGGGACCGGGGGCGCGAGGGGGGCCGGAGACACGGACGGAGACGGCACGGGTGAGAGCGTATCGCCCGTCGAGCGCGCTAGAGCCTTCGCCGGAAGAGGTGCATTCCGGTGACCACGACCAGCGCGCCGATCAGCAGCTCGGCGCCGAGTGCCGCGGTGACTTCGAGCGGCACGGTGCCGATCGTGTCCAGCAGGCCGGGGGTGAGGCTTCCGGCGGCCAGCCAGCTCAAGGTGAGCACCGCCAAGGCCACCCATGCGCACGCGGCCAGAGCCACCTGAGCCTTGGTCCACCAGGACGCCAGCCGGGGTGCCGAGCGGGCGCTGCGCACACCCAGCCAGGCCCCCACCAGGAACGGTACGACCGCGACCGTCGCGGCCCACGCGGGGAGGGCGCCGGGCTCAGGCAGTGCGGCCAGCACCGGCACCAACGGCAGGTCTCCGGTGGTGGTCTCGTGCCACCCCACGTGGACGTTGCCGATCGACATCCCTGTGCCGGCCATCCAGCCGGCCGCCCAGAGGAGCATGTTGGGCAGCAGCAACAGCTGACCCAGCGTCAGCACGCCGATACCCACCGTGCCGGTGTCGAGCGCGCCGTACAGGGCGGCGATGCGCTGCGCCCGCACGGCGAGCAGTGCCACGACCAACAGGAGGGCCATCACCCCGAGCGCGGCCAGCGCTTCTCCGGCCGGCCTCAATGCTCGTCGGGCCAAGACCGGGATGCGCAGGGTCATCCACTGCAGGGCACGAGCGATCGTGGGGTTCTCGGCACGGCGGTGCTCGCGGACGAGCGCGAGGCCGATCCCGGTCAGCGGCACCAGCAGTAGGCCGGGAACGGCCATCCACAGCGAGGCCTGGGCCGCGCCGAGGTGGGAGAGATCGCAGATCGCCAGGCCGACCAGCAGGTAGCCCGCGACGAAGGCGACGAGCTCACCGCCGTGGACACCGCTCCATGCGGCCCCGAACCCGCGGATACGGGTACCCGAGCCCCTCCGGGGGCCCGCGTCCGGGTCGGTGAGCACGTACGTGGCCGCATACCGGCACACCAGCACCGGGAGGGCGGTGAGCAGCAACGGCGTCAGCTGGACCGCGACTTCCGGCGCGTCGACCACACCACGGTGGGCCAGGGCCCAGCCTGCCGAGGCGATACCCAGAGCCTGCCAGGCGGACACGGTGGACAAGGTGTCGGCGAACCAGGCGATGAGCACCGGCACCGCGACGACCAGGTAGGTCACCACCGCAGCCAGCCCGGCCGCGACCGCGGCACTGGCCCACGAGCGCAGCCGCGTCCGGTCCAGCCACCAGCGCGGGACGTCTGCGCGCTCGCCAGTGGAGCCGCGAGTGGGGCGCGACGATGAGGTCGTGCTGCGGTGGTCGACTGTCATAGCGGTCCCATCGTCGCTGGCCGGGGCCGCTGATTGCCGCAGGCGCACCGAGCACTCGCCGCGCTGAACCTCCGCCGCGTCGTCGGCGGCATGGCCGTGCACCGGTGCCTACAGCTGGGTGACGATCTCCCGCATCAGCTCCGCGGTCTGCGACGGGGTCTTGCCCACCTTGACCCCCGCTGCCTCGAGAGCCTCCTTCTTGGCCTCGGCGGTGCCCGAGGAGCCGGAGACGATCGCGCCCGCATGCCCCATCGTCTTGCCCTCAGGGGCGGTGAAGCCGGCGACGTAGCCGACCACCGGCTTGCTGATGTGCTCCTTGATGTAGTCCGCGGCGCGTTCCTCCGCGTCACCGCCGATCTCTCCGATCATCACGATGGCCTCAGTCTGGGGGTCCTCCTCGAAGGCCTGGAGGCAGTCGATGTGGGTCGTCCCGATCACCGGGTCGCCACCGATGCCGACGCAGGAGGTGAAACCGATATCCCGCAGCTCGAACATCATCTGGTAGGTCAGCGTTCCCGACTTCGAGACCAGACCGATCCGACCGGAGGTCGTGATGTCGGCAGGAATGATCCCGGCGTTCGACTGCCCGGGGCTGATCAGTCCTGGACAGTTGGGCCCGATCAGCCGAGTGCTGCCCCGGGCTGCGGCGTAGCTGTAGAACTCGGCCGTGTCCTTCACCGGGATGCCCTCGGTGATCACCACCGCCAACGGAACCTGCGCGTCGACCGCCTCGATGACCGCTGCCTTGGTGAAGGCAGCCGGGACGAAGATGACGCTCACGTCGGCACCGGTCTCTTGCACGGCCTCGGCGACGGAGGCGAAGACGGGCACCGACACGTCGTCGTCGAAGTCGACGCTCTGTCCGCCCTTCTTGGGGTTGACCCCACCCACCACGGTCGTGCCGGAGCGCAGCATCCGCTGGGTGTGCTTACGGCCCTCGCCACCGGTCATGCCTTGGACGATGACCTTGGAGTCTGCGTCGAGAAAGATCGCCACGATGTGCTCCTGACTGCTCAGCGGCTGGGGTTGAGGGCGAGTTCGGCGGCCTGCTGGGCGCCACCGTCCATCGTGTCGGCGAGTGTCACCAACGGGTGGTCGGCCTCGGACAGAATGCGGCGTCCCTCCTCGACGTTGTTGCCGTCCAGGCGCACCACGAGAGGCTTCGAGGCGGAGTCGCCGAGCATCTGCAGCGCACCGACGATGCCATTGGCGACCTCGTCGCAGGAGGTGATCCCGCCGAAGACGTTCACGAACACCGCGCGCACCTGCTCATCTCCCAGGATGACGTCGAGCCCGTCGGTCATCACCTGGGCCGAGGCGCCACCACCGATGTCGAGGAAGTTGGCGGGCCTGGCGAGCACGTCCTCGCGCGCGCCGAGCTCTTCACCGGCGTAGGCGACGACGTCCAGGGTCGACATCACCAGGCCGGCACCGTTTCCGATGATGCCGACGTTGCCGTCCAGCTTGACGTAGTTGAGGTCCTTGGCCTTGGCCTTGGCCTCGAGGGGATCGCTGGCACCACTGTCGGCGAGGTCGGCATGGTCCTCGTGACGGAAGTCCGCGTTCTCGTCCAGGGTCACCTTCCCATCCAGGGCGATGATGCTGCCATCACTGGTCCGTACCAGGGGGTTGACCTCCACCAGGGTGGCGTCCTCCTGCTCGTAGACGGTCCAGAGCTGCTGCGTCACGGCGGCGATGGCCGCAGCGTCGTCGCCGGTGAACCCGGCCTCGTCAGCGATCCGGGCGGCGAGGTCGGCGTCGATCCCGACCAACGGGTCGACCGGCACCCGCGCCAGGGCTTCGGGCCGCTCCACCGCCAGCTTCTCGATCTCCACGCCACCCTCAGTGCTGCACATGGCGAGCAGGGTGCGGTTGGACCGGTCGAGCAGGATCGAGAAGTAGTACTCCTGGTCGATGTCCGCCCCGGCGGCGATCATCACCGTGCCCACGGTGTGACCCTTGATGTCCATACCCAGGATCTCCTGCGCCGCCTGCGCCGCCTCCTTGGCGCTCTTGGCGACCTTCACTCCCCCGGCCTTGCCACGGCCTCCGGTCTTGACCTGCGCCTTGACCACCACGACTCCGCCACTGTCGGCACCGATCCGCGAAGCGACGTCCTCGGCCTCCTCGGCGTCGGTGATGACCTCACCCGGCAGCACCGGCACACCGTGTGCTTCGAACATGTCCCTCGCTTGATACTCGAACAGATCCACGAGTCACTTCCCCGATCGTTGGTGGTTGCAAGGTTGCGTTGTCTGCGGTCGTCGCGCCGCTAGGTCCGCGCGAGCTCGGAGTGAACCCACGAGGTGATCTCGGTGGTGGTCGCGCCCGGAGTGAACACGCGCGCGACCCCCATCTCGGCGAGCAGGGGGATGTCGGCCTCGGGGATGATGCCGCCGCCGAACACCACGATGTCGTCGGCGTCGCGCTCCCGCAGCAGGTCGATGACCTTGGCGAACAAGGTCATGTGTGCTCCGGACAGGACCGACAGCCCCACGGCGTCGGCATCCTCGGCGATGGCCGCCTCCACGATCTGCTCGGGAGTCTGGTGCAGCCCGGTGTAGATCACCTCGACCCCCGCGTCCCGCAAAGCGCGCGCGACGACCTTGGCCCCCCTGTCGTGCCCGTCGAGGCCGGGCTTGGCCACGACCACGCGCAGCGGTGAGGGGGCCATGCCAGGCACAGTAGCGCAGACACCTCACCCCTGGGGTTGGACAGAAGGTCCACGAGGACGCACCTCTGGTTGAGGCAGCGACGACGTTACGCTAAGGTCACGTTTGGATAACGAAACGGTTTGAGCGCCCGTGGTGTCGCGTTCACCGGATCCAGCCTCGTCAGTTGCCGTGACAGACGTGGCTCCTGCTCGGCTGATGAAGGTAAACCCTGATGGCTCGTCGTTCTGGACCGCCGACACATGGTCGGCACCGCGCCGCTTCTCCGCCCTCCCCCGGGCGTGTGCGTCCGCGCGACTTGCCGGGTCCGCATGCCCTTCGTGGGCGCCTGGGCGTCCGCCTTCTGGGCGCCCGTCTCCTGCCCGCCTGCATGGTCTCCGTCGTCCTCGTGGGCTCGGACGGGGCGCCCCCGCTGCGTCCGAGTGACGCCGACGCAGTGGAGCTGCTCGCCGCCGGGCCCGCTCGGCCGGGGATAGGCACCGACGCTCCCCTCACCTCCCGGCGTGAGACCGGATCGAGCGCGGCATCACGGTCGCAGGCACGACCGTCCATCGGCATCGCGCGCGCACACACCGAGGTCGTTGCGGTTCCGGCCGTCTTCACGACGAGCAGTTGGCGCAGCGCCTCAAGAGCCGCCGCGCACGCGCGAGGGGCGTTGCGTCGGATCGAGCCGGCTGAGTCGTTCAGTCCGGCGGTGCGTGGACGCATCACGTCTGGATACGGGTCACGGTGGGGAAGGATGCACCACGGCCTGGACTTCGGAGCCCCGTACGGGTCCGCGCTCCGCGCGGTTGGCGCGGGAAGGGTGACCGACACGGCATACAACTCCGGGCTGGGGCACCACGTGCGGCTGACGCTCGAGGACGGCACCGAGGTGACCTACGGACACCTGTCGTCAGTCGCCGTGTCGCTGGGCCAGCCGGTCACCGCGGGCACCAGGCTCGGCAGTGTCGGCAGCTCCGGCAACAGCACCGGGGCCCACCTACACCTTGAGGTGCGCACGCCGCAGGGCGGACGCATCGACCCCCGGCCCTGGCTGGTCAGACGCGACATCCTCTAGCCGACACAGAGCAGTCGCGCCGGGCGGCCCGGCGCTCAGCGATCGTCCGCGCTCACAGCTTCTCCAGCGGGGCGAACCGGAGCAGCAGACGTTTGACACCGCTCTCGCCGAAGTCGACGTGGGCCATCGTGTTGTCCCCCGTTCCCTCGGTCCGTACGACGGTCCCCAGCCCGAAGCTGTCGTGGGTGACCCGGTCGCCGGCCGCCACGGAGGTCACGGACCCCGGAGTCGGCCCGGTCCTCGGCCCCCGGGGGTTGAGCCGGACCGCCGAGGAGCGTGCTGAGGCGCTCCCGCGACCGGTGAAGCTCGCCCGGTCCGCGTCGGTGCGCTCCCAGGTCACCAGCTCGGCCGGGATCTCGTCCAGGAAGCGTGACGGTGGGTTCCACTGTGGAGACCCGAACGCCGACCGCGAGCCCGCTCGGCTGAGGAAGAGCCGCTGCCGGGCTCGGGTGATCCCCACGTAGGCCAGCCGGCGTTCCTCCTCCAGCTCTGACGGGTCGTTGAGCGAGCGCATGTGCGGGAAGGTGCCGTCCTCCATCCCGGTGAGGAAGACCACCGGGAACTCCAGACCCTTGGCCGTATGCAGCGTCATCAGTGTGACCACACCACCTCCTGCCACCGAGGCCGCGTCCGGGTCGCTACCATCGGCGACGGCACCGTCCGGGATGTCGTCGGCGTCGGCGACCAGCGACACCTGCTCCAGGAACTGCACCAGATCGCCCTCTGGGTAGTTCTCGTCGAACTCCCGGCCAACGGCGATGAGCTCGGCGAGGTTCTCCACGCGCGTCTCGTCCTGCGGGTCAGCGCTCGCCCTCAGGGCGGGCAGGTAGCCCGAACGGTCCGCGATGGCCTCGACAAGGTCGCCGACTCCCCGCTCGGGGTCGGCAGCCACCTGGGCCAGCTCCTCCAGCAGTGCGGTGAACGCGGAGATGGCGGTAACCGAGCGCGAGGCGATTCCGGGCGCGTCCTGCGGTCGACCCAGGGCGGCGACAAAGGAGATCCGCTCCCGCGAAGCCAGGGCTGCGACGCACGCCTGGGCGCGGTCCCCGATGCCTCGCTTGGGCACGTTGACGATGCGGCGCAGGTTGACGTCGTCGGCCGGGTTGGCCAGCACGCGCAGGTAGGCCAAGGCGTCCTTGATCTCGCGGCGCTCGTAGAACCGGGTGCCGCCGACCACCTTGTAGGGCACACCGGTGCGCACCAGCACCTCCTCCAACGCGCGCGACTGCGCGTTGGTGCGGTAGAACACCGCAACGTCGGCGGGCCGTACGCCGTGCTCGTCGCCGAGGGCGTCGATGCGCTGGGAGACGAAGGACGCCTCGTCGTGCTCGTCGTCGCCGACGTACCCCACGATCTGCGGCCCGGAGCCGGAGTCGGTCCACAGGCGCTTGTCGCGGCGGCTGCCGTTGCGCGAGATCACGGCGTTGGCTGCGGCCAGGATGGTCTGGGTCGAGCGGTAGTTCTGCTCCAGCACGATGGTGCGCGCTTGCGGGTAGTCCTGCTCGAACTCCACGATATTGCGGATGGAGGCGCCCCGGAAGGCGTAGATCGACTGGTCGGCATCACCGACGACGCACAGCTCGGCGGGGGGAACCTGCTCGTCCTGGACCTCGCCGACGCCGCCCACCAGCTCGCGGATCAGCACGTACTGAGCGTGGTTGGTGTCTTGGTACTCGTCGACCAGGACGTGCCGGAAGCGCCGGCGATAGTGCTCGCGGACCGCGGGGAAGGCCTGCAGGACGTTCACCGTCATCGAGATGATGTCGTCGAAGTCCAGCGCGTTGGACGCCCTCAACCGCTGCTGGTACGTCGTGTAGGCCGAGGCCACCATCCGCTCGTAGTGGTTGTTGCCCACCTGCGCGGCATAGGTCTCCTCGTCGACGAGCTCGTTCTTGGCGGCGGAGACCTTCGCGGTGAACGCCCGCGCCGGGTACCGCTTGGGGTCAAGGTCCAGATCGCGGATGACCAGGGCCATGAGTCGCTGGCTGTCGGCGGCGTCGTAGATCGAGAACGTCGACTTCATTCCGATGGTGCTCGCCTCGCGGCGCAGGATCCGCACACACGCCGAGTGGAAGGTCGACACCCACATCGCTCGTGCCCGGGGCCCGACGAGCTCGGCCACCCGTTCCCGCATCTCGGCGGCTGCCTTGTTGGTGAAGGTGATAGCCAGCACCTGGCCGGGGTTCGCGCCCCGGTGGTCGAGCACATGGGCGATGCGGTGGGTCAGCACCCGGGTCTTGCCGGACCCGGCACCGGCCACGATGAGCAGGGGGGCGCCTTCGTGTACGACGGCCTCCCGCTGAGGTGGGTTCAACCCCTCCAAGAGGTCATGACCGCCGGCGGCCACGGTCCGCCCGGGGCGGTCTCCGTCGACCCCGTCCACGAAGGGAGGTGGCGGCGCACCACCCTGCCGCGCCCAGGTGGGTACCCCGGTGTCGTCGACCCCGGTCGAGGAGGTGGGGGACATCGAGGAGTTGGCGGACACCGAGAGGTCGTCGAACAGGCTGGCCATGTTGGCTCAAGTCTAGGTCGGCACGGCGACACCGAGCATCCGGCGTCACCGCACGCGACATACCCTGGGCGGGTGATCCGCCCTGCGACCGAAGCCGACGTCCCCGTCCTGCTCGAGCTGGTGGCCGAGCTCGCCCAGTACGAGCGTGAGCCCGAGGCGGCCACCGGCACCCGTGAGGACTACCTCGCCGCGTTGTTCCCCGCCGGGGCCGACCCGGCGGTGTTCGCGTTCGTGGCCGAGGTGGATGGCACAGTCGCCGGGATGGCCATATGGTTCCGCACCTTCTCCACGTGGACGGGCCGCCACGGCATCTGGTTGGAGGACCTGTACGTGCGACCGGCCCACCGGGGTCAGGGTCTCGGAGCAGACCTCATGGCCGAACTGGCACAGGAGTGCGTCCGCCGCGGCTACCCCCGTCTGGAGTGGACGGTCTTGGACTGGAACACCGCGGCGATCGAGGTCTACACCCACCTGGGCGCCGAGGCGATGAGCGAGTGGACGACCCGGCGGTTGACCGGGCGGCAGCTGAACGATCTCGCAGCGCGGGCCCGATGACCGGGGCGGGGCCGCGGTCGCAGGCTTCGGGGGATGTGGGCGTCGACTACCTGGACTCCTGGACCACCGCAGCGCTCAGCCTGGCGTTGCTCGTCGCCGCCGTCTGCCTTGTGGCCGGGTTGCGTGGACGGGCACCCGGAAGGTGGACCATCACCGCGACGGTGGTGCTCCAGCTGGCGATGCTCGGGTACCTGCTGCGGTACGGCGCGGCGATGGTCACCGGCGACGGCCCGGTCGGCCCCGCCTGGGAGCTCTGGGCCTACCTGGTGACCGTGGCGGTGCTTCCGGCGCTCGGCCTTGCCTGGGCACGTGAGGAGCACAGTCGCTGGGGCACCTTGGTGCTCGCGGCGATGGCGGTGGTCGCTGCAGTGATGTGTGGCCGGGTGGCTCAGATCTGGTACGGGGTCGGGGTGGCCCCCGCGTGAGCAAGCCCCCTGGGTCCAGACGGCTCAGCGCGCGCACCACCGGCCCAGGGCGGGTGATCCTCGCGCTCTACGTGGTGTTCGTCATCGGCGCCACTTCGCGGGCCGCCGCTCAGATCCTGACCCGCTTCGACCAGGCCCCCCTGGCCTACTCCCTGTCCGCCGTGGCCGCCGCCATCTACATCTTGGCCACCGTGTCGCTGGCCGTGCCCGGCGAACGGGCCTGGCGGGTCAGCGTGGTGGCGATCGGGATCGAGCTGATGGGGGTGCTCACGGTCGGCACCTGGAGCCTCGTGCAGCCCGAGCGGTTCGCCGACGCCAGCGTATGGTCCCACTACGGGCAGGGGTACCTCTTCATCCCCCTCGTGCTGCCGGTCATCGGGCTGTGGTGGCTGGCTAGGTCCAGAGAACCGCGACCGTCGCGTTGAGGATGGCCAGCGCCCCTGCGAGATGAACCACAGCCGCCGGGAAGCTCTGCCCGCGTCGGCCGCGGCCCCGGGTCGCTTCTACGAGGGCGGCCACCAGCAGCGCGACGACCAGCTTGACCGCGATCTTGACGTGGTCGTAGTCCTTGTCGACCACTGCCTCCCCCAGCCCCACCAGGATCAGCCCGGTGAGCACCTGAGCACGCGCCCCCCACACCATCACCACGCTGGGCACGAAGGCCGGGTTGGCGGATCGGGGTGTGGCCCACACCAGGGCGAAGTAACCCCCGATGAGGGCAGCGAGGCCGAGCACATGGGCCAACACGACAACCTGGTACAGATCCTCCACGCCCTTAGCCTCTCACCCGGGGCTCGGCACGGGAACGCGGCGCCGGGGGTCGAACGCGGCCGTGCGCGCCACGGGTGCACGCATCAGGGCGAGCCACCGAGGACACCCCGGACGACCTCACGACCCCACAGCTGCAGGGTTGGGTCGGAGTCGAGTTGGCTGAGCGGCACCCAGGCCGCCTGGTCGGTGGATCCTCCGACGTCGTGCACGACCGGTTGCCGAGGTCGGGGACATCTGGCCCGGTAGACCAGACGGACCGCGTGGAAGTTCTCGAACCGGCCCGACGGTGCGCGGCCCGCCCAGTGACCGGTGGACACGACGTGCGGCTCCACCTGTGTGATGTGCTGGCCGGTCTCCTCCCACACCTCGCGGTGTACAGCCTCCACGGGGTCCTCGCCGTCGTCGATGCCTCCTCCCGGTAGGCCCCAATGGCCGCTGCGGGAGTCCGTGAACGAGGTGAGCAGCAGGCAGTCCACGCCGTCGACCTCTTCGGTCACCACGGCGTACGCCGCGACGCGCTGATATGGGTGAGCCGCCTCTGCAGGCTCCACCGCGTAGCGCAGCACGACCTGTGGTGTGCCGTCGGGGCCGTCCTCGATGTGCGCTCCGAGCCAGCGTGGCTCCCACCCGGCGATCGCCAACGTTCGAGTGGGGTCCTCCCCATGAGCCACGAGCGCGTCGTGACACAGCCCGCCCGCGTCATCGCGGGCTTGAACCCGTACGCGCATCCGTTGCCTCCGCTCCTCTGGCGACCTCCCGAGGGCGTGAGCCTTCACTTGCCCCGTCGGCGCCAACCGCGACAGATCCGATGTCGGCGCGGGAAGGGCCGCCTCCACGATAGGCCCGTTCATACTGTCGCAGGGTCGCCGCGGTGACCACGGGCCAGTCGTGAGCAAGCGGCGGATGGCTGCGGTGGTATGCGGCGTAGCGCGCCAAGCGGGAAGGATCGGTCAGCAGGCCGGCGAGCGCGTTGGCCATCTCCCGGTCGCTTCCGGCGAGTACACCCCCGAGACCGGCGTCCACGAGATCGGCCACCCCCGAGCCCGCGTAGCCGGCCACCGGCAGCCCGGCGCACCGGGCTTCCAAGGCGGCGATACCGAACGCCTCGCGCCGGCTCGCAGCGACGTAGAGGTCGCTGCTGCGCAGATGGTCGGCCATGCGCTCACGAGGGATGCGACCGGGCAGCTCGACCCACTCGCGCAGGGGGGTGGAGCGCACCAGGACATCGAGCGGCGCCCACCAAGGCCCGTCGCCCAGGATGGACAGCCGAGGTCGTCGCGACGCGGGCACGAGGTCGCGCACCCGGGACATCAGGGCGACCAGGCGCAGCGGACGCTTACGAACCGCGAACCGCATGGCGCTGACCACGCGCGGGGGGAGCACCCCCGGGTCTTCGGTGCGCTTGCCGTCCGCCGGCCGAAGGTGCGAGCCGCCGGGGTCCACCGACCAGCCAGCGAGGTCCAGCCCGTTGCGCAGCACCGGCACCGAGGCGCTCCGTAGCAAGGTGGCCAGCTGCTCGGCGGCCACCGAGGAGACGGCGGTGGGGTTGACTCCCTGCTCGAGCAAGCGTCGCCAGCCCGGAGCGAGCGCCATGGCCAGCGGCGAGGACCCCGGCAGGCTGTGCCAGGTCAGCACGGTCGGCACCCCCTGACCGGCGGCGATCCCAGCCGCACGCTGGGCGAAAGGGCCCAGCACCCCCAGATGGGCGTGGACCACGTCAGCTCGGGCCAGCACCTTCGCCAGAGCGCGACCCGCCCCCAGGCCGACCGGAGCCCCGAGCGAGACCGGACCGGGCAGACGGAGCACGAACGGGGTGGACGGGCCCGGCGTTGCTGTGATGACGACGGCGTGGTGCCCGGCCGTGCGCAGCTGCGCGGCCAGGTCCGCGACCTGGACCTCGATCCCGCCCAGCCGCGGTGGGTAGCAGTCGGAGACCAGCGCGATCCTCACACCGGTCAGGGTGTCACGCTGCAGTATCGTGAGCCGGGCAGACCGTGCCCGGCTGCACGGGCTCGATGTCCGCTCGGCACGACCCTGAGGGGACGAGAGCAGGTGCGACAGACGGTGGTCGCGGTGAACGCTCACCCCGACGACGAAGCCATCCTCACCGGGGGCACCTTGGCCGCGCTGTCGATGTCGGGCCACCGGGTGGTCCTGGTCACCCTGACACGAGGCGAAGCGAACGAACCGGGCGACCGGGGTACCCGGCGGATGGCCGAGCTGGAAGCGAGCGCCCGAGCGCTCGGTGCCGCAGCCGTCATCGACCTCGGGTATGCCGACAGTGGGATCGGGCCGCAGACCCTGCCGCCGGTCGACGGCCGGGAGCGCCTGCACACGGTGCCGGTCCACCTCGCTGCGACCAGGCTGGCGGAGGTGCTCAGCGAACAGCGGGCCGGGCTGGTGCTGGGATACGACGCCGCCGGTGGCTACGGCCACCGAGACCACGTCAGCGTGCACCACATCACGCGCGCCGCGGTCGCGCAAGCGGGAGGGCCCAGGCTGCTGGAGGCGACGATCCCTCGCGAGCCGGTGCTGGGGGTGGTGCGTGCCGGGTACGGCCTGCGCTTCCTGCCGGGGCTGCGCCGACGCTTCGCGCCCGGCTTCTCCCCCCACCAGTGGGCCCGAAGCTTCACCCCGTCGGCGCAGATCACCCATCGCGTCGATGTGCGGCCGTTCGTGACGGCCAAGCTCGCCGCGCTGAGGGCCCACGCGTCCCAGTCGCGCACCACGGACTCCGGGATCTCGACGATGACCACCGTGCTCGCTCTGCCGCCAACGGTCTGCCGGATCGTGCTGAGCCACGAGTTCTTCGTGGAGCCGTCCCGAACCCGACCGGCCCCTTCGCGCCGGGCGGCCCTGCACGACGTGATGGCGGGTCTTGGATGACCTCGGCTCGCGACGCTGCCGGGCCGGATGCAGCACCTCTGGGGTGGGCCCAGGTCATCCAGTCGGCGGTGGGGATCGCACTGGCCGCGGCCCTGGTCGTCCTCGGGCTGCCGTGGGTCGCCGACACCACATGGCCACAGATCCTCGCCCAGCTGGAAGGAGTCGGCCCGGGCTCGGCCGCCCTGATGGCGGGGCTGCTCGTCCTGGGTCTGTACTGCTACACGTACACGATGACCGCCTCCCTGCCGGGGCTGACGCATCTGCGCGGCTTGATGGTCAACGCCTCCGGATCCATGGTGAGCAACGTCCTTCCCGGTGGCGGAGCCGCCGGAGTGGCCCTGACCTTTGTCATGTTCCGTTCCTATGGGTTCGCCCGAAGGGCCATCTCGACCTCGATCGTCGTGCTCACGATGTGGAACATCCTGGCTCGACTGGCGCTGCCCGTCCTGGGCGCCCTCGCCGTCCTGCTCGGCCCGGTCACCGCTCCCCGGACGGTACTGCTTGCGGCCGCCGTGGCGACGGGCATCGGCCTGCTCCTGCTGGGCTTCTTCGCCGGGGTCATCTTCTCCGACCGCATCGCCCGCGAGGTCGGCAGTACTGTCAGCTCCGCCACCGCGCCGATCGCCCGACGGTTTCCTCGCGTGAGCCACCTCGACGGTCTCATCGAGGACCACCGCGCCCGGGTGGCAGCCATCGTGCGCAGCTCCAGCATCCAGCTGAGTCTCGGCCTGGCCGGGATGTTCGGGTGCTTGTTCGTGCTCTACGTGGTCTCGGCCCGAACCGTGGGCCTCGAGCTGGGGGTGGTGGCCCTCTTCGCGGCCTACGCCTTCCGGCAGGTCCTGACCGTCATCGCCATCACCCCGGGAGGGTTGGGGGTGACCGAGATCGGCACGGTCGGCATCCTCGTCGCGTTCGGCGGTGATCCCGTGGCCGCATCGGCCGCCGCGGTGCTGTACGCGCTCTTCACCCACCTGCTGGAGGTCCCGCTCGGAGCCTTGGCCCTCGTGGGCTGGTGGACCGGTCGCGGCCGGCGCAGCCCACCCGGTGGCGCGTGACCGGGGACAATGGCGTGGTGGACCTCGACCTGCCAGATCCGCGGTGACCATGCTCGTGGGGATCGATCTGCGCGGGCGGCGAGTGCTGGTCGCCGGTGCCGGCACGGTGGCCGGTCGACGAGTCCGGCGTCTCCTCGACGAGGGGGCCGAGGTCGTAGTGGTCGCGCCGGTGCTCGGCGATGGCGCGCTCGTCGAGCTGGTGAGTGCCGAAGCCGTGGTCTGGCATCAGCGCCGCGTCGAGCACCCCGACGTGTGGGGTTCGTGGCTGGTGCTCGCGGCCACGGATGACCCCGCGGTCAACGACGAAGTGTCACGGTGGGCGCACGCCGCCGGCGTCTGGTGCATCAACGCCTCCGACGTCGAGGCCGGGAGTGCGCGTATGGCCGCCATCTCACGTCACGATGGCCTGCTCGTCGGGGTGGTCTCGCAGGCTGGCGCGGACCCGGCTCGGGTGATGGCGGTGCGTGACGCGCTCGCGGCTCACATCGACAGTGGAACTGTCGACCTGCGCCGGCGGCGCAGTCGGCGCAGGTAGCCACCTGCCGCTAACGCGGTCCCGTCAGTCGAGCCACCTGAGCCTCGTGGGCGTGTGTGGCCACGGTGTCGTCGACATCCGCGGGTCGGAAGTCTCCGGTGACCCGACGACACGCAATCTCCAGCAACCCGTCGGCCAGGGCTGGGTTGGCCGGGAGCACAGGACCATGCAGGTACGTGCCGACTACGTTGCCCACCCGAGCGCCCTCGGTCCCGTCCTTGCCGTTGTTGCCCTGCCCGTAGCGGACCCGCCCGAAGATCGACTGCTGGGGTCCGAGGACAGTGGAGCCGGAGTGGTTCTCGTACCCGACCACGGAGCCGAAGTCGGTCTGGAGCACCACCGGTCCGATCATGCGGGTGTCGTTGCCACGCGTGGTCACGTCGAGGATGCCCAAGCCCGGCAAGCGCGCGCCCTCGACGGTGATGAACGCCCTGCCGAACAGCTGGTACATCCCGCACACCATGAGCATCGGGGTGCCCGACGTAGCGAGCTCGCGCAACCGGTCGGCCTGGACGTCGAGGTCGTCCTGCACCCGCACCTGGCCGGAGTCCTGGCCACCCCCACCCAGGATGAGGTCGGCCTGGTCGGGCCAGGGGTCCCCCGGCGAGTGGTCATGCACCACCGGGGTATAGCCGTGCCAGCGCAGCCGGGCCGCGAGACACCGTGTGTTGCCCAGGTCGCCGTAGATGCTCATCTCTGCCGGGTACAGGTGGACCAGGTGGATCTCGCCTTTGCTGTCCGCAGCGCTCATTCGTCTCTCACCTTCGGGTCCTCACCGAACCGTGCAAGGTCGTACCGGGTGGCCAGGCGTCGCCGCACGTGCATCATCGCGGTGTAGGTGCAGAACACGCGCGTGGGCTCGTCGTCGTGCTGCTCCAGGAACGCGTCCAACGCGACGTCGAGGTCACACTCGGTGCGTCCGGTCGGCACGTCGTCGTACTGCAGTCGCAGCGCCATGTCCCAGCCGCGGACACCGCTGGTCATGCTGACCCCGCGCTCGCGCAGGCTGGCGAAGGAGACGTCGTACAGCCACGACACGTCCCGGCCGTCGGCGTAGTTGTCGTTGATGGCGACCATCGTCGCGGCGGGATGCGCTCCGTACGTCGACAGGGCCACGGTGAAGCCAGCAGGGTTCTTCACCAGCACCAGCGCCAGCGGCTGGCCACCCCCGTCGATGGTCTCGCCCCGCCCGAACGGGGGAAAGACGGCCTCCAGTGCGACGCGGGCCACCTCCGCCGAGAAGTCGGCAGCGAGCACTACCCGCGCCATCGTGCACGCCGCAGTGGCGTTGATCATCGCTGCCAGCCCGCGTTGGCGCAGCTTGAGTGGGCCGACGTCGTTGCCGCCCGGATACTGCACCGTGAACGAGTCCGTGTCGTGCGGGAGCAGCACCCCGTCATCCGTGCTCATCTCTGGCGCATCGGCCGGGTCGTCGAAGCGAACGTCGGCCTCCTGGATCTCGGGAAGCCGGTCGGCGATCGCCGGGTCCACCCCGAACCAGCGCACCTCGACCCGGTCGGCCAGGCTCGAGCCGATCCTGGAGACGAAGGCGTCGTCGGCGTTGAGGACCACCGCCTGGGTGGTCTGGTCGGCCAGGCGGGACAACAACCCTGCCGTGAAGTCGATCTCGGCGAACCGGTCGAGCTGGTCGCGGGCGACGTTGAGCAGCAGCGCGTGCGTCGGCGGCACCACGGCCGCGAAGTGCAGGGCGTGCGCCTCATCGAGCTCGAGCACGGCCATGTCCGCGCGCAACCGGCCCCGCAGGTCGACCTCACCGAGCATCGCCGAGATGACCCCCCGGGTGAAGTTGCTCCCCGTGGGGTTGGTGAACACGGCAAGCCCGTGTTCACGCAGCACCGCGACCAGCATCTTGGTGGTGGTGGTCTTGCCGTTGGTGCCGGTGACCACTACCACCCCCTGGGGCAGAGATGCGAGCGTATGCCGCAGCACGCCGGGGTCGATGGTCTCGGTCACCAGGCCCGGCAGCGCCGACCCACCGCCGCGGAAGCGGGAGGCGACCCGGGCCGCCTTGCCGGCCGCGAGCGCCACGCTCAGCCGGGTGCGCATGCCTACCCCCACTCGGTCACTCCCACTCGATCGTGCCCGGAGGCTTGCTCGTCACGTCGAGGACCACGCGGTTGACCTCTTCCACCTCGTTGGTGATCCGTGAGGAGATCAGCGCCAGCACCTCGTACGGCAGCCGGCTCCAGTCGGCGGTCATCGCATCCTCGCTCGAGACCGGCCGCAACACGATGGGGTGGCCGTAAGTGCGTCCGTCGCCCTGCACCCCGACCGAACGCACGTCGGCGAGCAGCACCACGGGGCACTGCCAGATCTGGCGGTCCAGACCGGCCCGGGACAGCTCCTGACGGGCGATGGCATCCGCACGACGCAGTATGTCCAACCGCTCGGCGTCGACAGAGCCGATGATGCGGATGGCCAACCCCGGGCCGGGAAAGGGCTGCCGCCACACGATCGACTCCGGGACCCCCAACTCCAGGCCGACCTGGCGTACCTCGTCCTTGAACAGGGCGCGAAGGGGCTCGATCAGGCTGAACTGCAGGTCCTCGGGCAGGCCCCCGACGTTGTGGTGGCTCTTGATGTTCGCCGCGCCGCTGCCCCCACCGGACTCCACCACGTCGGGGTAGAGCGTGCCCTGCACCAGGTAGCGCACCGGATGCCCCTGAGCGTCCGCACTGCCCGCGATGTCCCGCGCGGCCTGCTCGAACACCCTGATGAACTCTCGTCCGATGATCTTGCGCTTGGTCTCCGGGTCCTCCACCCCGGCCAGGGCGTCGAGGAACTGCTGCTCGGCCTGGACGGTCACCAGGTCCACCCCGGTCGCGGCGACGAAGTCGGTCTGTACCTGCTCGGCCTCACCCTGGCGCAACAGCCCGTGGTCGACGAACACACAGGTCAGCTGGTCCCCCACGGCCTGGTTGACCAGCGCCGCAGCCACCGAGGAGTCCACCCCCCCGGACAGGCCACAGATGAGCCGTGCCTCACCGACCTCCTGCGCCACACGGTCGATCAGGTCCCGGGCGACGTTGGCGGTCGTCCAGTTCGCGCTGAGGCCCGCCCCGTCGCGCAGGAAGTTCTCGATCACGCGCTGACCGAAGGTGGAGTGCACCACCTCGGGGTGCCACTGCACGCCATACAGCCGCCGGTCGTCGTCCTCGAACGCCGCGACCTGCGACCCGGGGCTGGTCGCGGTGACCCTTGCGCCGCTGGGTGCTCGCGTGACGGAATCACCGTGGGACATCCAGACCGGCTGATCCTCGGGCTGCCCGTCGAACAGGGTGCTCGTGTTGTCAACCACCCGCGCCCTGGTCTCGCCGTACTCGCGCATCCCGGTGCGCGCCACCTCGCCGTCCGTCGCTGCCGCGATGGCCTGGAAGCCGTAGCAGATGCCCAGCACCGGCACGTCGGCCTGCACCAGCGCCTCTTCCAGCCGGGGAGCACCGTGGGCATACACCGAGGACGGCCCCCCGGTGAGGACCAGTGCGCTCGGGTTCTTGGCCAGCATCTGCTCCACCGGCATGTCGTGCGGGACCAGCTCGCTGTAGCGACCGGCCTCACGCACCCGACGGGCGATGAGCTGGGCGTACTGGGCGCCGAAGTCCACCACGAGGACCGGCTCGTCGGCCAGCGTCTCGGCGCCAGAAGGGCCTTCGGCCTCGGTCTCAGTCACACGGTGCAGGTTACCGGCGACGGGGCGGGCAGTGCCGCATCCATCACGACGGGACCGGCGCATCGTGGCGCGCAGCCAGCTCGGCCTTGGCCCGTCGCGTCATCCGGCGCTCCACGACGAACGAGAGGAACGGCACCGTCCCGGCGAGCATGACCCCCACCATGGTCAGCAGCGACCACCGCAGCTCGAAGCCCAGCATGGCCACCGCGACCAGGTAGAGCATGTACAGGAACCCATGCGGCTGGGCCCACCAGTCGAGCATGTGGTTGTCGAAGCCGTAGCGCAGCACCATGTGCAGGGTCAGCACCAGCAGGGCCACCCCGACGACCATGGCCATGACCTGGAAGAACCGGAGCTTGGCGTGGTCAGTCACGGCGCCACTGTATGTCGCTCGGCTGGGGACTCCCGCTCGTCCTCGACAGCTTGGTGCAGGAAGCGGAGGTACATGTAGACGGCGAACCCGGCGAAGACCCACCACTGCAGCCCATATCCCACGTTGCGCCACTGCACGCTCTCGGCGACGAGTGTAGGAGGGGGCACGGGCCGGACGTCTCCGCCACCCACCGCAGGAGTCTCCTCGGTGGCGAACACGAAGACGTTGTAGAGCCGGCCGGGCCAGTCGTTGGCCAGAGCGGCGAGGTCGACCGAGCTGCGCTCGCCGGCGGCCAGCCCCTGCGCCTCATCCCCGGTCGCGGACTCGCTCGGGGCCAAGGTGCCCGTCACGGTGCGCAGGCCCGTGTCCGGGGGACGGGCCTGCGAAGGCATGGCGACCCACCCTCTCAGCACCGGCAGCAGGGCACCGTCCCCGGTGTCCAACGGCACCACCACCCACCACCCGCGCCGAGACTCCAACCTCCGGTCAGGCACCAGGAACTGCAGGTCGGGAACATAGCGGCCCTCGGCGAAGACGGGCCGGCCGGAGGCCTCGTTGGGGAAGGCCGCGTAGGGCTGCACGACGTCACTCACGGGCACGGCCGGCTCGGCCGACTGCTGCTCCATCTGCTCCTGCACCGCGGTGTCCTGCGCCCTGCCCAGCTGCCACCAGCCCAGCACCGCGAACGAGACCACCACCGCCACCAGCACGACCAGCAACGCCAGCCAGCGAGGTTGCAAGGCGGTACGCAGCACCGTCTCAGGGTACGGCTGGCTCTCGATGCGGCCGATCAGGTGCCCGTCCGGATCAAGGGACGGTGGGCTCAGGGGGCGTCGGGCTGGTCGTCGAACACGTAGAGGCTGCCTCCGTAGCAGGCGACCCAGACTTCGTGGGTCACCGGGTCGTAGGTCAGCCCGATCGGGTTGGCGTCGGTCGGCTCCTTCTGCAGCACGGTCATGTCTTGGGTGCCGATCTTGGCCACGGACGGCTCGTAGTAGTTGACCACGTACAGCGCGGTCCCGTCCGAGGACAGCGACATACTGCGCGGCTCGCGCCCGGAGACGACCTCATCCACGATCTCCTCGGTCTTGGTGTCGATCTTGTAGATCGTGTCCGCACCGCTGACCGCCATGTACAGGTAGGCGCCGTCGTCGGAGAGGTTGAGGTGGCGTGGTTTGCGCGCGGTCTCCATCATGACCTCGCTGTCACCGGTCTTCAGGTCGATCTTGAACAGCTTGTCGGCGTACATCGCGGCCACGTAGGCGGTGCGGTTGTCCGGCATGACCTCGATGCCCCGCGGCGCGGCGGCGATCGGGATCTCCTTGGTCTGCTTGGCGCTCTTGCGATCTACGACGGAGATGGTGGAGTCACACCAGTTGCTGACGATGATCCTGCTCTGGTCGGGGGTGATGTCCACAAACTTCGGCACCGCTCCTACCTCGATGACCTGGTCCCAGTCCATCTCCTCGGCGTCGAAGCGGTATAGCAACGACCCTCCGACGCCGTCGGCGGGCGTGCAGTCGTCGAACCCTTCCTTCCCGAAGCCCTCGCCATACATCGTGTACTGCGAGACGTAGGCGTACCGGCCGTCCTTGGTCCAGGCCGCCTCCACCGGAGCGCCGCTGGAGACGCCGGGGTGACCGGTCAGGTCGAACTCCGACAGGTCCAACCCGTCGTCCAGGGTCTTCAGCAGCTCATGGCTCCGCGAGTCGTACACGGTCGAGGTATGGCGGTACATCATGTTGTTGGCGATCACCAGGCCCGCCCCGGAGGCGACGACTGACTTCGGTGTGATCTCACCGGTGACGTAGTCGACCTTCTCCATGGTGGTCTGTGCCGAGGGGTCCGCCGGCGGCTTGAGAATCACCCCTTGAGAGGTGGACGTACCCTTCTCGGAATCCTCGTCACCACCCCGCTGAGCCCCCTGTGTGCGCTGCTCGCTGTCGCCGCCCTGTTCTTCCGAGCCGGCCTCGGACGAACCCTCGGATCGCTGCGCATCGTCGCTGCCGGCCTCGGTGGTCTCGCCAGCCTCAGACCCGGCGGCGCTCTGGTCGTCTCCTCCGCCGTTCATCGACAGACACGCCGTCAGGCTCATCGCCAGCAGGAGGGCGATGAACAGACCTCCCACGAAGGCGCGGCGTCGCCGGTGCAGCGGGTCCTGGCTCAGGTGCATCGAGACACTCCCGTCGGCTCGTCATCAGGGTGCGTCTCATCGTAGACACCCGGCTAGCGGACCCCGGTGAGGCTGGCGGATGACTACGCTAGCGCGTATGCGGCAAGGGCCAACCACACCCGCCACGCTGGCTCTGGACGCGTCCGGCGTGTGGTTCCGGGGTCACAGCTACGACCACGATCCCGACACGGACAGCTTCGGGCTGGAGGCTGCCGCGGCGCTGCGGGTCGAGCCCGAGCGCGTCTTCAAGACCCTGCTCGCCGACGTCGACGGCAGCCTGGTCGTGGGAGTCGTCCCGGTCACTTCGATGTTGCACCTGAAGTCGCTCGCAGCCGTGGTCGGTGGCAAACGAGCCAGTATGGCCGACCCCACGGTGGCCCAGCGGCGCACCGGATACGTGGTCGGTGGCATCAGCCCGGTGGGGCAGAAGCACCAGCACGCGACAGTGCTCGACGAGACCGCCGAGCTCTACGAGACGATCTTCGTCTCAGGCGGGCGGCGCGGCTTCGACATCGAGCTCACACCGGCTGCCCTGGCCTGCGTCACGCATGCCAGGGTCGTCGACATCGCATGGTGACCGACCATCCCGGGCGAGCCATCAGTACGGGGAGGCGACGACCTCCACGCGCTGGAACTCCTTGACGTCGGTGTAGCCTGTCGTGGCCATGGCCCGCCGCAGCGCGCCCATCAGGTTCGTGGCGCCGTCGGCGTCGCGGCCCGGGCCGAGCAGGATCTCGGACAGGCTGCCGACGCTGCCGACGTAGACCCTTTCCCCGCGAGGCAGCAGCGGGTGGTGCGCCTCGGAGCCCCAGTGGTAGCCGTGGCCCGGCGCCTCGTTCGCACGAGCCAGCGCGGCGCCGATCATCACGGCGTCGGCGCCGCAGGCCACGGCCTTGACGATCTCTCCGGAGTTGCCGACGCCTCCGTCGGCGATGACATGCACGTAGCGGCCGCCGGACTCGTCCAGATAGTCGCGGCGGGCAGCCGCGACGTCGGCGATGGAGGTGGCCATCGGAGCATCGATCCCCAGGGTGGTCCGGGTGCGGTGGGCCGAGCCACCCCCGAACCCGACCAGCACGCCTGCCGCGCCGGTGCGCATCAGGTGTAGCGCAGCGGTGTAGGTGCCCGCTCCGCCGACCACGACGGGCACGTCGAGCTCGTAGATGAACCGTTTGAGGTTCAGTGGCTCGTGCTCGCTGGAGACGTGCTCGGCCGAGACCGTGGTGCCGCGGATGACGAAGAGGTCCACCCCGGCGTCGACGACCGCCCGCCAGTACTGCTGGGTGCGCTGCGGCGACAGAGCTCCGGCCACCGTCACCCCGGCCTCACGGATCTCCTGCAGGCGCTGGGCGATGAGCTCGGGCCGAATCGGTGCCGCGTAGAGCTCGCGCATCCGCTGGGTGCAGTCTTCGGGCTCCAGGTCGGCGATCTCGCTGAGCTGTGCGCGGGGATCCTCATAACGGGTCCACAGCCCCTCGAGGTCGAGCACGCCCAGCCCGCCCAGCCGCCCCATCTCGATCGCGGTCTGCGGGGCCATGACCGAGTCCATGGGGGCAGCCATCAGTGGCAGCTCGAAGTGGTACGCGTCGATTTGCCAGGAGATCGAGACCTCCTCAGGGTCACGCGTCCGCCGGGAGGGCACGACGGCGATGTCGTCGAAGGAGTACGCGCGGCGACCCCGCTTGCCCTTGCCGATGTCGATCTCAGTCACCGGCCAAGGGTACTAGCAGACGCGCGGCCTCGCCCCGGCTCGGACGCGGGCTAGCGGGCCGCGTAGTTCGGCGCCTCCACCGTCATCTGGATGTCGTGTGGGTGGGACTCCGTCAGCCCGGCTGCGGTGATCCGCACGAACGTCCCTCGTTCCTTGAGCTGGGGCACCGTCCGCGCGCCGACGTAGAACATCGACTGGCGCAAGCCGCCGACGAGCTGGTAGGCCACTGCGGCCAGCGGGCCGCGGTAGGGCACCTGGCCCTCGATTCCCTCCGGAATGACCTTGTCGTCCTCGCCCACGTCGCCTTGGAAGTACCGGTCCTTGGAGTAGGAGACGCCTCGGCCCCGGGACTGCATGGCGCCCAGGCTGCCCATTCCGCGGTAGGACTTGAACTGCTTGCCGTTGATGAAGACCAGGTCTCCCGGAGACTCCTCACATCCGGCCAGGAGCGAGCCGAGCATCACCGTGTCCGCGCCGGCGACGACGGCCTTGGCGATGTCGCCGGAGTACTGCAGCCCACCGTCGCCGATGACCGGCACCCCGGCCGGGCCAGCGGCCTTGAAGGCCTCATGAATCGCCGTGACCTGGGGAACCCCCACGCCGGCGACGACACGGGTGGTGCAGATCGAGCCGGGTCCCACCCCCACCTTCACCGCGTCGGCGCCCGCGTCGACGAGTGCCTGGGCGCCGGCACGGGTGGCGACGTTGCCCCCGACGACGTCCACCCCCGCTGCGGCGGGCTCGGCCTTGAGCCGGGCGATCATGTCGGTGACACCCCGAGCATGACCGTTGGCGGTGTCCACCACCAGCAGGTCGACCCCGGCATCCACCAGGGCCATGGCGCGCTCCCAGGAGTCACCGAAGAAACCCACGGCTGCTCCCACGCGCAACCGTCCCTCGACGTCCTTCGTGGCGTCGGGGAACTGCTCGGTCTTGGTGAAGTCCTTGACCGTGAACAGTCCCCGCAGCACCCCCCGCTCGTCCACGATAGGCAGCTTCTCGATCTTGTGCCGGGCCAGTAGGTGCAGGGCGTCATCCTTGCTGATGCCCACCGGGCCAGTGACCAGACCGGTCGAGGTCATCACCTCGGCCACGGAGCGCCCGAAGTCGGACTCGAAGCGGATGTCCCGGTTGGTGATGATGCCGATCAACGCGCCGTTGTCGTCGACCACGGGCAGACCGGAGATGCGGAAGCGACCGCAGAGCGCGTCCATCTCGGCCAGGGTTGCCTGCGGGCCGATGGTGACGGGGTCACCCACCATGCCGTTCTCCGAGCGTTTGACCCGGTCGACGTGCGCTGCTTGGTCCTCGGTGGCGAGGTTGCGGTGCACGATGCCCAGGCCACCCTGACGGGCCATGGCGATCGCCATCCGTGACTCGGTCACCGTGTCCATCGCGGCCGAGACCAGCGGCATCCGGACGGTGATGTGACGGCTCAGCTGTGTGGTGGTGTCCGCGTCGCTGGGGACCACGTCGGTCTCCCCCGGCAACAACAGCACGTCGTCGAAGGTCAGCCCGATCTCGGCCAGCGCGGAGGGTGAGTCGGGAAATCCGGGGCCTGACGTCATAGCGGCAAGTCTAGGGCGGGGTGGATGTTTCGTTCGTCGCGCTCCTGGGTATTACGTCAGTGAAGCCACACAGGACTGACCAGCAGGAGGATTCCGTGACCGAAACCGCGAAGCAGCCAGGCCCAACGGCTGAACTGTGGGAGTGGCAGTACATAGGGCTGTGCCGGACCGTCAGTCCCGAGGTCTTCTTCCACCCCGAGGGCGAAAGAGGCCCAGCCCGCCGTCGCCGCGACGAGCGCGCCAAGAGCGTCTGCCGTTCGTGCCCGGTCCTGTCCCAATGCCGCGAGCACGCGCTGCGCGCTCGCGAGCCCTACGGCGTGTGGGGCGCCCTGACCGAAGGAGAGCGCGAGGCGCTGGTGGCGCGCAGCGCCTGACTCTTCTCGGTCGGCGCCCGCCCGCCGAGAAGCGAGCGCAAGAACGACGACAGCAGGGCCCGGACCCCGTGGTGAGGTCCGGGCCCTGCTGTCGTTGACCGCTGGGTCAGTGGCTGTGGCCGTGGCCGTGACCGGCCGGTGCCTCGTCCTCCTCCGGACGCTCGACCACCAGCGTGTCAGTGGTCAGCACCATCGAGGCGATGGAGGCTGCGTTACGCAGCGCCGAGCGGGTCACCTTGACGGGGTCGATGACCCCCGCGCCGAACAGGTCGCCGTACTCGCCGGTCGCGGCGTTCAGACCGTGCCCGGCCTGGAGGTCGGCCACCTTCGCCGTCGCGACGTAGCCCTGAAGGCCCGCGTTCTCGGCGATCCAGCGCAGCGGCTCGACCGAGGCCTTGCGCACGATGGCCGCACCGACGGCCTCGTCGCCCGTCAGCTCCAGGTCATCCAGCGCTGCCGCTGCGTGGACCAGCGCTGAGCCGCCACCAGCGACGATGCCCTCCTCGATCGCGGCCCGGGTGGCCGAGACCGCGTCCTCGATGCGGTGCTTCTTCTCCTTCAGCTCGACCTCGGTGTGTGCACCGACCTTGATGACACACACCCCTCCGGAGAGCTTGGCCACGCGCTCCTGCAGCTTCTCGCGGTCCCAGTCGGAGTCAGTGGCATCCATCTCCGCGGTGAGCTGACCGACCCGCGCCGTGACCTCGTCGGCCGAGCCGCCGCCGTCGACGACCGTGGCGTTGTCCTTGGTCAGCACCACGCGTCGAGCGGAGCCGAGCACCTCCAGACCGACCTGGTCCAGCTTCAGGCCGACCTCTTCGGTGACGACCTGACCGCCGGTCAGAATCGCCATGTCCTGCAGCATCGCCTTGCGCCGGTCGCCGAAACCAGGCGCCTTGACAGCGGCGGCGTTGAGGGTGCCGCGAATCTTGTTGAGCACCAGCGCGGAGAGGGCCTCGCCATCGACGTCCTCGGCGATGATCAGCAGCGGCTTGCTCTGCTGAGCGACCTTGTCCAGCAGCGGCAGCAGGTCGGCCACCGCAGAGATCTTGCCCTGGTGCAACAGCACGTAGCTGTCCTCCAGCACCGCTTCCATCCGGTCGCTGTCGGTCACGAAGTACGGCGAGAGGTAGCCCTTGTCGAACTGCATGCCCTCGGTGAACTCCAGGTCCATCGCCGTGGTGGAGGACTCCTCCACGGTGATGACACCATCCTTGCCCACCTTGTCGAAAGCGTCCGCGATGAGGTCACCGATCACGGTGTCCTGGGCCGACAGACTGGCGACCTGAGCGATCTCGTCGCGGCCGTCGAGCTCACGCGCGGTCTCCAGCAGGCGGTCCGATACCGCGTTGACGGCCTGGTCCATGCCACGCTTCAGCGCCGACGGAGCGGCACCGGCTGCGACGTTGCGCAGGCCTTCCTTGACCATCGCCTGGGCCAGCACCGTGGCGGTCGTCGTCCCGTCACCGGCCACGTCGTTGGTCTTGGTGGCAACCTCCTTGGCCAGCTGGGCGCCCATGTTCTCGTAGGGGTCGTCCAGCTCAACCTCACGGGCGATGGTCACCCCGTCGTTGGTGATGGTCGGGGCTCCCCATTTCTTGTCGAGCACGACGTTGCGTCCACGCGGGCCGAGGGTGACCTTGACCGTGTTGGCCAGGGCATCCACCCCGCGCTCCAACGCCTTGCGCGCGTCGTCGTTGAACTGCAGTTGCTTTGCCATGAACGGCGGCCTTTCTCGATATGCACTGTTACGGGAGGTGGGTTGGCGACGCCGACGACTCTGGTGGGTCGGCAGCGCCGACGGTCCCGACCGGTCGGCGGGCAGACGGCTGATACCCCGACGGCCCTCGATGACGAGGGTGCCGACGGGGTATCAGGTCGGATCAGTCGCCGACGACGGCGAGCACGTCACGCGCGGAGAGGATCAGGTACTCCTGACCGGAGTACTTCACCTCCGTGCCGCCGTACTTGCTGTAGATCACACGGTTGCCGACCGCCACGTCCATCGGGACGCGGTTGCCGTTGTCGTCGATGCGTCCCGGGCCGACCGCCAGGACCTCGCCCTCCTGGGGCTTCTCCTTGGCGGTGTCCGGGATGACCAGGCCAGACGCCGTGGTCTGCTCGGCCTCGACGGCCTGCACAACGATCCTGTCTTCGAGCGGCTTGATGGAAACCGACACGTCGGTCATTCCTTTCGTCGTTGTCGACTGTATGAGTCAACTGCTGGGGGACTCGCCGCCTCGGGTGACGTCGCCGTCGCGGGGGTCGAAACCACCCGAGTCTTGGCACTTTCGTGCCACGAGTGCTAATCAGAATCTAGGTCGCTGCCTGGCACTCGGTCAAGCCGAGTGCCAGCACGTCGTGTCCTCCCGCCGGCCACGTGCTCAGAGCAGCGGCTGGAGCGGCCGCAGGACGCGCTCGGCGAGCCGGTGTCGTAGGGACCGCTGCTTCCACCGCGAGACGGTCATCTCGCGACAGTTCTGCAGGTCCTGGGCGAAGACCTGCTCCATCACCGCGGCCTGCGAGGCATCCACCACCTCGAGGTTGACCTCGTAGTTCCCACGCATCGACAGACGGTCGATGTTCGCGGTTCCGACGGTGCTCCACTGGCCGTCCGCGGTCGCGGTCTTGGCGTGCACCATCGCGTCCTGGTAGAAGAACAGCCGTACCCCTCCGGCCAGCAGGTCGCTCACGTAGCTGCGCGCGACGATGTCGGCCACGATGTGGTTCGAGCGCTGCGGCGTGATCACGCGCACGTCGACCCCACGAGCCGCTGCGGCGAGCACGCCCTGCAGGATCTCCCGGTCGGGGATGAAGTAGGCCTGGGTGATGTACAGGTGGTCGGTGCAACGGTCGATCGCCTCGAGGTAGACGTTGCGCACCGGGAACACCATCCTGGACGGCTCGTTGCGGGCGGCCCGCAGCGGGTAGTCCCACCGCGGCGCGCCACCATCGGGCAGCTGAGGTTGCCGCGGGCTGCAGTGGCGGTTCCAGAAGTCCACGAAGGTGTTGCTGAGCTCCCAGACGGTGTCGCCCTCCACCCGGACGTGGGTGTCACGCCACTGGGTGGCGTACGTCGAGCCGATGTTGTAGCCGCCGACGAACCCCACCTCGCCGTCGACGACCAGCACCTTGCGGTGGTCGCGACCCGTGCGGCGGACGTCGAACAGCCATCCTCCGCGGACCGTGGGGAACTGCAGCACGTTGACCTCGGAGGGGAACTGCTTGAAGTCCCGCGGCACGACCAGGTTGGCGAACCCGTCGAAGACGAGGAACACCTGGACGCCCCGGTCGGCCGCCGCCAGGACGGCCTGCTTGAAGCGCTGCCCGACCTCGTCACCCTTCCAGATGTAGCTGGCGAGATAGACATGGTCGGTCGCGCCGTTGATCGCCTCCAGCATCGCCTCGAAGAGGTGCTCGCCGTAGACGTAGGTCGTCAGTACGTTGCCGGACAGCTGCGCGGACATGGCCGGCGCCTCGGGGGCTTCATGCACGTCGGTGGTGCGTCGCTTGCGCAACGCGTCGATGCCGGAGATCGCCACTGCTGCTGCAACGGGCACCGAGGCGGCGACGAGGGCGGCCCGCGCCAGGCGCTGCGGCAGCATCCGCACGCTGCGCTGCAGGCTCGCGCCACGCGGCCAGGGACGGCTCATAGGGCCATTGAACAGCATCCTGCACCACCGCCGGATGTGCACAGGCGTGCACCATGGGGTGGTGGACCGCGCCGTCGTCGACCTGTTGCTCACTGCCGAGGGGCAGCAGCTGTTGTCGTGCCTGCCGCGACCGTACGACCCACGGGTCGCGCTCAGCCTGAGCGCGACCCTTCGCGAGCGCGGACACTCCCCCGACCTGGTCGCCGCGGCCCTGACCCAGTCCGAGCTGAGGCAGCGTGCCGAGCGCAAGTTCGGTGAGCATGCGCACCGCATGCTGTTCACCCGGGATGGCCTGGAGCAGAGCTCGCGCCCCGCCGTGGCCGACCTGCACGGCCAGCGCCTTGTCGAGGCCGGAGTCCACGCGGTCCACGACCTGGGGTGCGGCATCGGGTCCGACGCACGTGCCTTCGCGCGCGCCGGGATGAGCGTGGATGCGGTGGAGTCGGACGCGGCCACGGCGGCGATCGCGGCCCACAACCTCAGCGAGCTCGCCCTGTCTACGGTGGCTGGCGCAGGAACGGCGAGCGGTCCCGACGACGTCCGAGGTGGGCCGGGCCGGGTTCGGGTGCATCACGGGAGCGCCGAGGACCCCCGGTGGCTCCGCGAGTCGTTGCGGCGCTCGCTCGGTCGCACCGGAGGTCGGGGGTCGGGCACGGCCGGGTCCGCCGTCTGGTTGGACCCCGGCCGGAGAATCCCAGGCGTCGCGGACTCCTCGGGGCGCACCCGGCGCACCCGCTCGCCCACGCAGATGTCGCCGCCGTGGGAGCTGGTCAAGGCCATCGCGGGCCAGTGGCC
>JBAUJO010000108.1:0-5789 GCA_049683875.1 Ornithinimicrobium sp. | reverse complement strand
CGACTGGCCCGTGGTCGCGGAGCCGTTCGGTGCCCGCTCCGCGCTGCCCGAAGCCAGCAGCACGCTGTTGCCGCACGGCCCCCTGGCCCTCAGCGACGCCGAGCTCATGAGCGGATCGCTGCCGCGTCGGGTGCTGACGGTGGGTCGGCATACGTTGCACCGGGAGATCGCGGTGGTGACTCGCAGACCCGAGGTCATCCTCGAACATGTCACCGCGTCGGCACAGTGGTCGGACCCGAGCCATCAGGTCTCGCGGGTGTACCGCTGGGATGAGTTCGCCGGGTCGCCCCACCCGCTCGCCGAGCCCGCCTGGTCCCGGCGGTGGGTCGAGGCGGGTCACGACCTGGCCCGCCGCCTCGCATCCGCAGGCACCGGCGAGGTGTCGGGAGTGGCTGTCGCGGCCGCGGTGGTGCAGGCCATCCGCGACGAGGACACGGTGGTGCTGGGCTCCTCCAACGTGCCCCGAGACCTGAGCCTGGCCGACCCGGCCGGCCCGGTGGCCCGCACGGTGGTCGGCAACCGGGGTCTGGCCGGCATCGACGGAACGGTCTCCACCGCGGTCGGGGTAGCCCTGGCCTGCTCCACTCGAGTGCTGGCCCTGATGGGCGACCTGACCTTCCAGCACGACGCCAACGGTCTGATGATCGGCCCGCTGGAGCGGCGGCCCGACCTGACCATCGTGGTCACCAACGACAACGGAGGAGGCATCTTCGCCACGTTGGAGTACGGCCGGCCGGAGCACTCAGCGGCCTTCGAGCGGCTGTTCGCGACCCCGACGCAGACTCGCGTCCGCCTGCTGTGCGCCGCTCACGGGGTGGATCACGTCGAGGTCGACACCCTGGAGGAGCTGACTGCGACACTCAGTACGCCGCATACGGGCATACGCGTGGTCGAGGTGCGTGTCGACCCCCTCGTGGACCGTCGCGAGCGCCTGGCCTGGCGTGAGCACGCAGCTGGCCCACCCCGTCAGGGCAGCGGCGCGGGTCACCCTTAGACGTCGCGCTGGGATGCCGCGGACCGCACCGTGCTCCGGACGTGGCGTCACGGCTCGGAGTCGGTGCCAGACCCGGTCTCACGCTCTGCGGTCCCACGGCCAGCAGCGGTGTCAGCCGGGGAGCGGGCGGTGATGGCGGTGACGCACGCACCCGACACGACCACCATCGCCACTCCCAGCAGAGCGCTCGTCTGGAGCGACTCCGCCAAGAAGGCAGCGCCGATGAAGACGCCCATGACGGGGTCGAGCGCGAACAGGACGGAGACCAGGCGGACGCTGCTGATCTGAAGCGCGAGGAAGTCGGCTCCGTAGGTCACGGTGACGCCCACGGCGCCCACCGCGACCAGGACGAGGACGTCACTGCCGCGCAAGCCGGGAACGGCCGGGATCGAGGCGGGAAGCAGCAGGAGCGCCGACCCCGCGACGGCCAGGGTCAGGGAGTCCAGCCCCTGGGCCCTGCCCAGCTTCTGCGAGGCGAGCGTGTAGGCCGCGAGCGCGGCGCCGGCCGCCAGCCCCAGCAGGACACCGGTCGTGCCGACAGTGCCCGGTCCGCCGGCACGCGTGGCCAGGTACACCCCGCCCAGGGCGACCACCGGCAACAGCAGCTCGGGCCCCCGGGGCGTGTTGCGCGCGGCCAGGACGAAGGGACCGAGGTAGAAGAGCGTCGCGGCGACACCCAGTGGGAGGACGTCGACGGCCAGGTAGTACAGGGAGTTCATGGTGGCCATCGCCACGGCGAGTACACCGATACTCCGCCACTGCGCTGCCGACCTGCCCCGTAGGCGGGGCCGCAGCAGAAGGATCAGTGCGAGAGCGCCGAACGCCTGTCGCAACCCGGTGACGGCCAGTGGGTTGGCGCGGTCGAACAGGCCGCTGGCCAGGGCCGCTGACCCCTGGACGGATGCGGTGCTGGCCACCACCAGCAGGGCTCCGGTGAGGGCTCCCGCCACCCTTCCGGCCCCAGCTGGATGCTGGGATGGCTGACGGTTCATGACGGTCGGACCGGACGGGTGGCACGGCGACTGCCCACCGACGGTCCTGACCGTGCCGGCCGGATGCCGGCCTCGCGCAACATCGAGGGCAGGCGCGCGCGACTCAGCGGCTGGTAGCGCTCGACGGTTCGTAGCCGAAGGAGGCCATCAACGCCGCGCAGCGGCTCTCGATCCGCTCCAGGTTCTCCTGTCCGAAGAACTCTTCCGGCGCGACCGCCCGGTCACCCATCGGCTGGAACTGGTGGTCTTGCGAGGCGGAGATGTCGTTGACGACGGGGCGTCCCAGCTCGGCGGCCAGCCGTTCGATGACCGGGCGCTTGGCGGCGTCGAAGTCCTCGTAGCGAGCCAGGACCATCTGCTCGCTCGCGCCCAGGTAGACCTCGTTGGCGCGGACCCAGCGGTCGGCCAGCTCGTCGATGTAGTGGTGGCTGTTCAAGCCGAAGCTCGAGCCCGTCAGGATGGTGTGCCAGCCCGGCAGCTTCTGACGCAGGTGGGTGTACTGGTCCGCTGATAACGAGTCGAGGTCCCCGCGCAGCTTCACCCGGTTGAGCACGCTGCGGATGTTCTGGCGGGGGTCTCGCACCACGAACACGAACCGGGCCCGGGGAAAGTCGCGGGCCAGGCTCGGGTAGAGGAACGTGAAGTCGTTGTCCTTGACCACCGGCGCCGTGAGTGAGTCGGTGTCGTTGCCGACGAGCGCCGCGAGGTCGGGGTCCCCGTCGAGCAGCTCCTTCAGGGTCAGTTTGTGGCGGTACAGCACGTCGCCGACGTACTTCTCGCCGATGCACTCCGCCAACAGCGCAGCAATCGCTGTGCTGCCCGACTTCTGGTTGCCGAGCACGAACACCGGCGCCGAGCGCTGGGTCTCGCCACGGTTGTCGAGCACGCCCTCAGGTCGATCCCTGCGCTGGGGACGAGGGTCCTGGACGGCTGTGCTCGAGAGTGAGCCCTCGGTCACCCTGCTCCGGTGGCCTCTCCTGGCCAGCGCGCGGAACTCATTGCGCACCGACAGATGGCCGTAGTGCTGGTATGCCGCGACGGCGATGGACACCGCGTCGGCTGAGCTGCTGCGTGGCTTGAAGACCTTGCCCTTGCCCGTCATCAGTGGAGACAACGAGAAGTACACGTGCGCGGGGTCGAGCAGCCGCGCTCCGGCCACCACAGCGCGGTGATCCGGGTGGTAGTCCTCCTCGTGCGCGGCGAGGTAGAACCAGGCACGCTTGTTGTTCAGCGGAGCAAGCGCATCGCGCACCGCCTCGGGAGTGACTGCGCCGTCGCGCAGGCCGCACCGGATGATCTCTCCCTTCCCGCCGGTCAGAGCCGACCAGGCCGCGGCCTGCTCCGCCCTGCGGAACTCACGTTCGTAGTCCGGTGACCATCCCATCTTGCGGGCCACGTTGGAGGCGCCGCCGTCGGTGATGGCCACGAGCACCAGCCGACGTTCGGTGCGCTCTCGCACGCGCGAGACGTAACCGGAGAGCCGAAGGGTCTCGTCGTCGGGGTGGGGGGACACGACGTACGTGACGGCTTGCTGCGACCCCGACAGGCGCCTCTCGGCAGCCCGGACGGTGCGGCGAACCTGCCTGCGGCGGTGCTCGGGCAGCACGCTCACGAGGCGGCTGGCGGTACGTCGAAAGGACGGCATCGCCCCAGGCTAGGGGATGCCGTGTCGCCGAGCCTGATACCTCGAAGGGCTCAGAAGCCGTTGGTGCCCAGGGGCTCGGTGTCAGCACGCATCGTCCTGGACAGCTCGTGCACCGCGCCGGGACGGTGCTCGACCACCAGCCCAGCCACCGCCTGCGACGCGATCGACCGGCCACCGAGGTAGCTGGAGCCGAGGACCTCGACGCCCAGGCTCAGGTCGGCCGAGTCCTTCGTCCGCTCACAGCGAGCCGACCCCCGGTCATCCACGGTGAACCGCCAGCGCCCGGCGTTCCACGCGCAGGCGTGGTCGGTCACCTCCAGCACGAGGTCGGCGCTGGCGGCGTACCCGCGCTGGGTCATCGCCGCCGGGACATCCACCAGACGCAGCCACAGAGCATCGGTCACCCTCATCGACGCGGCACGCGGCCCACCGGTCCACCACACCAGGGCGTCGTCCGTACTGCGCGAGTGGACGACCACGGTGGCGATGAGGTCGAAGGCCAGCAGGCGTCGGGCGAGCGCGAACAGGGCCGCCGGCTCGCTCACGGCCAGCTCACCGACGACCATCTCGCCGGTGGCGTTCTTGTAGTCGTCCCACTTGGAGGTGCGTCGCAGCGTGGCGTACCCCACCGGCTGACCGTCGATGAGCGCGAAGAGCACCTGACGTCGTTCCTTGGTGCCCCGGGCGGTGGGGAAGTCGCGGAAGAACTCGCGTGTCGTGAGCTCGTTGCGAGCGACCGTGCCGAGCGTGACGGCGGCCGTGCTCTCGTGAGCCACGTGCAGCATCCGCAGCGTGGCGTCGTCGGTGGCGTCCATCATGTGGGTGGTGATGCGCTCGGCCGCCGACGCGACGTGCGCGGGTGCGTCGAGGTCGGTGCCCCGGCTCAGGGTCAGCGTGACCTCGAGCGAGGCGGGCCCGTAGCCGAAGCGCCCGTAGATCCCGACGTCGGCCGCCCACAGCGCGGCGACCGACTCCATCCCTCGGTCGTGGACCCGGTGCAGATGCGCGCGCATCATCTCCCGGAGGATCCCGCGCCGGCGGTGGTCCGGGTGTACCCCGACCCAGCTCAGTCCCGACGTCGGAACCTGCACCAGGCGCCCGTGCCCTGGCACGGTCAGCCGCATGTCGAAGGCTCCGTACAGGCCCACCAGCGCGGTGCTCGCGCCGCCGGGCGCGGCCGGTGTGAGAGCCTCCACCCCCTGCCCTCGGGAGTAGTCGAAGGCCCCCATCACCTCGTCGTCACTGGCGCCGGGCACCACCTCGAACCACACCTGCTCCTCCAGCGCCCGCATGCGAGGGGCGTCGGACTGGGTGAGGTCGACCAACCGGTAGGGCCAGCCGCCCGCGGCTGACCCCGGCTCGAGATCGTTGCCCTGGCTCACCTGACGAGCATGCCCGGACAACCGCTCGCAGGGCCAGTGATTTTCACCGTGGCTGCACGACCTGACACAGTGCGCGGGTGCCAGCGTCCGACGCGTCGTCCCCGACCGCCCGCAGTGGTTCACCGGCCGCGGTCCTGGTGGTCTTCGCCGTCGCGGGCCTGGTCATCTCCCAGGCGCTGGCCCGGATGCCGGCCGTCCGTGACGCGGTCGGGGCGAGCACCGGTGAGCTGGGTCTGGCGCTGGTGGGAGCGGGTCTGGGGTCGCTGGTGGCGATGCCGTTCACCGGTGCTCTCATCGACCGGTTCGGCAACCGTGCGGTCGTGCAGGTCTGTATCGTGCTCGGCGCGACCGGCTGGGGAGCGGTGGGGCTGGTCGACTCACCGTGGGCCCTGGGGGTCCTCCTGCTGATGACCGGTGCGCCGTTCGGGGTCTGGGACGTAGGGATGAACGTCCAGGGCAGCCTGGTCGAGCAGCTGCGCACGCGTTCGCTGATGCCCTACTTCCACGCTGCCTTCTCCGGCGGAACGGTCGTCGGCGCCGGTCTGGGTGCACTCGCGGCCTACTTCGGTATCGGCTTGGTGCAGCTGCCGGTGGTGGCGTCGGCGGGGTTGGTCGTCGGGCTGGTCGCGGTGCGACGGTTCATCCCCGATCCCGCCTCGGACCAGCACCAGCGCTCAGCGCAGAGGACCGAACCGGAAGCTCGTGGCGGGGTGACCCGGCTGGAGATCCTCATCGGCGTGGTCTGTCTCGGCGGCGCGTTGGCCGAGGGCTCGGCC
>JBAUJO010000107.1:0-30705 GCA_049683875.1 Ornithinimicrobium sp. | reverse complement strand
GGTCGGCGTCGTCGCACCCGGCGCCGTCGGTGACGTGCTGGTCGTCGACGGCGACCCGCTGGAGGACGTGTCGCTCCTGTCGACGCCGGAACGATCGGTGCGGATGGTGATCCAGGGCGGACAGGTGGTCATCGACCGTGAGGATGCGATCTCGACGGGATGAGGAGGGCTCGACGCCTTCCTCAGGTCTCCTCCAACTTCTTGATCCGTGTGTCGTGGTCGCGGATGAACAAGCTCACCAGCATGGCGACGAAGGTGACCAGATAGATCTGGCCGATGACCGCCAGGGAGTTGGCCAACAGCCGGTGGCCCTCGGCCACCGGCGCAAGGTCTCCGTAGCCCACGGTCGTGACCGTGGACAGGGCGAAGTACATGTAGGAGGTCGTCGGCTCGCGTGTACCGAAGAAATGACCGGCCTGGAGGTCGTTCATCGTCAAGAAGATGTAGAAGAAGGCGATGGGGATCAACAGGTATGCCGAGACGGCGCCCAACAGGGTCCCCACGGTGACGACTCGGTGTTGCACCAGGCGGCGGACGGTGACCACGGGCGCGAGGATCGACAGCACAAGAACCGCGAGGGGCGCAGTGGTCAACCGGCCGGGCCTGGAGCTGACCGTGGGCCCCAGATTGAGCACGACGAGGACAACCAGCAGCAGCACACCCACAGTGATGATGGCGTCCGCCGCGCGCTGCCAGAATCGGGCCACTCCCGCAGCCCGCATGGCCAGCATCATGGTGGCGCCGACCAGCACCGATGCCACGAGCGAGCCCGCCTCGGCTGCAGGGTCGCGCAGGGGCTCCGACAGATCGAGCAAGGAAAGCAGCACGACCGTCGCGACGGTGAACGCGAGGAGCAGCCCGAACCGGTCGACGTAGTGTGAGGTGTCGTCGAACAGCGGGGGCAGACGTCGGGCCATCGCTCTCCCCTCACCGTTCCGCGTCGCTGCTGCGGTGTTCAGCCACGAGGTTCCCATGCCTCCGGTAGGCGACAATACTGGGGCGGCGGCGCCCAGGCGACAGCAGCACCGTTTCCTCTCTCGTCGAAGCACGACCTCGTCCCATCCGGATGTCACACCGTGTCAGGTCGCATAGCGTGAGCCCTGCGGGCCGGTCGCCAGACCGGCGACATGCCACCGTGCACCCGACCGCGAGGAGCAGCAATGCGCGTACTGGAGAAATTTCAGCTCGACGAGCAGGTCGCTGTCGTGACCGGTGGCAACCGGGGGTTGGGACGAGCCTTCGCCCAAGCCCTGGGTGAGGCCGGAGCCAGGGTCGCGCTCATCTCGCGGGGTGCCGAGGCGAACAGCGTGGCCGTCGAGGAGCTGACGCAGATGGGCATCGAAGCCCGCGCGTACGAGGCTGACGTCGCTGACCGTGAGTCGCTTGCCTCCGCCGCAGAGCAGATCGTCGGCGACTTCGGTCGGGTGGACGTCCTGGTCAACAACGCCGGAACGGTCGTGCACAAGCCGTCGCTCGAGGTGACCGAGGACGACTGGGACACCGTGATGCGGGTCAACGTCGACGGCGTATGGAACGGCTGCCAGATCTTCGGCGACTACATGGTGCAGGCTGGACGAGGCTCGATCATCAACATCGGGTCCATGTCGGCGCTCATCGTCAACCGGCCGCAGTGGCAGCCGGCTTACAACGCCTCCAAGGCGGCCGTGCACCACCTGAGCAAGTCGCTGGCAGCAGAGTGGGCTCCTCACGGAGTGCGGGTCAACGCGCTGGCGCCGGGGTATGTGCGCACCGACCTGTCGCCGGTGGACGACCCGGAGTTCAAGCGCTACTGGATCGACGACGCACCGCAGCAGCGAGCTGCGGAACCGGAGGAGATCGCGCCGGCCGTGGTCTTCCTGGCGAGCACGGCGTCCTCGTTCATGACCGGCACCGAGCTGGTGATCGACGGCGGCTACACCGTGTTCTGAGGTGCCGGAGATCTTCGGTAGAGTCGAAGCTCTCGCGCGGCTCAGGGCCGCACCGAAGGGACGACCGGTAGACAAGCACGTGCCGTAGCCACGATGGCAGTTGCCTTCGAGAGACCAGATGCGCACCGGCGACGTCGCCAGCCTGCGCCCTTGTGGGCTATCGCTCACACCTTCATGATCCGGCCACGGTCGTCCGGCAGCCCGCTGTCCACGCCTTGTGGCCTGTCATCCCCGCTCCTGTGGAGTCTCTCTTGCCTGTCGCCCGCGCTCTCGACGCCGATGCCGACCTCACCCCTGACCGTTTCCCACACGAACGCGAGGTCACCTCCGTGCGTGCGGCTCTGCGCTCACCGGCGCGCCTGCGCACCGAGGTTCTCGCGGGTCTGGTCGTCGCTCTGGCTCTGATCCCGGAAGCCATCGCCTTCTCGATCATCGCCGGGGTCGACCCACGAGTGGGTTTGTTCGCCTCGTTCACGATGGCTGTCTCCATCGCCTTCCTGGGCGGGCGGCCCGCGATGATCTCCGCCGCCACCGGGGCGATCGCGCTGGTCATCGCCCCGGTGGTGCGCAAGTACGGGATGGACTACCTCATCGCCACGGTCATCCTGGGCGGTCTGATCCAGGTCGCTCTCGGCCTGCTCGGCATCGCCAAGCTGATGCGCTTCATCCCCCGCTCGGTCATGGTCGGCTTCGTCAACGCGCTGGCCATCCTCATCTTCACCTCCCAGGTGCCCCACCTTCTGGGAGTCCCATGGGCGGTCTACCCGCTCGTGGGCGCTGGGATCCTGACCATGGTGCTGATGCCGCGCTACACCACCGTGGTGCCTGCGCCACTCGTGGCGATCGTCGGTTTGACTCTGCTCACGCTGCTCGCGGCGCTCGTCGTGCCGACGGTGGGTGACGAGGGCAAGCTTCCGGACAGTCTG
Source organism: Ornithinimicrobium sp. (assembly GCA_049683875.1). Taxonomy (GTDB): domain Bacteria; phylum Actinomycetota; class Actinomycetes; order Actinomycetales; family Dermatophilaceae; genus Ornithinicoccus. The sequence goes on along the minus strand of JBAUJO010000107.1, from coordinate 27,851 downwards.
CCCAGCCTGTTCCTTCCGCAGGTGCCGTTCACCCTCGAAACCCTGTCGATCATCGGCCCGTACGCGCTGGCCATGGCCCTGGTCGGGTTGATGGAGTCGCTGATGACCGCCAAGCTGGTCGACGACGTCACCGACACCCACTCTCGCAAGACCCGCGAGGCCTGGGGGCAGGGCACCGCCAACGTCATCACAGGGTTCTTCGGCGGCATGAGTGGCTGCGCGATGATCGGCCAGACGATGATCAACGTGAAAGGATCCGGTGCTCGCACCCGGATCTCGACCTTTATGGCCGGGGTGTTCCTGCTGGCCCTCATCGTCGTCCTCGGCGACGTCGTCGCCATCATCCCGATGGCGGCCTTGGTCGCCGTGATGATCATGGTCTCGGTCGGCACGATGGACTGGCACAGCATCTCCCCGGCGACGTTGCGACGGATGCCCAAGAGCGAGACCTTCGTCATGCTGACCACGGTCGCGGTCGTCGTCATCACCCACAACCTCGCGATCGGCGTGATCGTCGGCGTCGTCGTGGCGATGGTGATGTTCGCCCGCCGGGTGGCCCACTTCACGCGAGTCGTCGACGTCGCGCACCCGGATGAGGACACGCGGGTCTACGCAGTGGTTGGTGAGCTGTTCTTCGCCTCCAGCAACGATCTGGTCTACCAGTTCGACTACGTGGGCGACCCGAAGAACGTCGTCATCGACCTGTCGCAGTCGCATATCTGGGACGCGTCGACGGTCGCCACGCTCGACGCCATCACCACCAAGTACGCGGCCAAGGGCAAGCACGTCACCATCGAAGGGCTCAACCGCGCCAGCGGGGAGCGCCACGAGCGGCTAGCCGGTCATCTCGGCGGCTGAGCGCCGGCGCGTCGGACGGTCCCGCAAGCCCGCCGGTAGGGCCGTTCAACGCAACACTCGGGGTCCGTTGGGTAGGTCAGCGGCCTCATCCACCGTCTATGCGGCCGCTCTCGTAGGCCCAGATCACGATCTCGACCCGGTTGCGTGCCGAGAGCTTGCCCATGAGGGCGCCGATGTGGGTCTTCACCGTGCTCAGCGAGAGATAGAGCTCATCGGCGATCTCGGCGTTGGTCCGACCAGCGGCCACGAGGTCCAGCACGGCCTCCTCACGTGGGGTGAGCGGGTCGATCGGCTCTGGAGCCCTTGGTGCGCGCGAGGCGAACGTCGCCAGGAGGCGGGCGGTGACCGCCGGCGCGATGATCGCGTCGCCCTGCGCCGCGTATCGGACGGCGCGGGCCAGCAGGTCGGGGTCAGCGTCTTTCAGCAGGAAGCCCCGAGCCCCCGCTCGTAGGGCGTCGTACACGTACTCGTCCTGGTCGAAGGTGGTGATGACGATGACGGGCACGGGATCGTCGGCATCCGGCCCGGCGACCCTGCGCGTGGCCTCGATGCCGTCGAGATGGGGCATGCGGATGTCGAACAGACAGACATCGGGACGCAGCGACCGGGCGAGGGACACGGCCTCCAGCCCGTCGCGCGCCTGGCCCACCACGTCGATGGAAGGCTCGGCGTCGAGAATCGTGGCGAGCCCGACACGGACCATGTCCTGGTCGTCCGCGATGAGCACGCGCACGGGTGCGGTCATCGGCCCGCACGGTCGCGGTCGGCAGTGGCGGGGAGCCCGGCCTCGACCGTCCATCCACCGGCGGGGTCCGGCCCCGCGGCGACCTCACCGCCCAGGAGGGAGAAGCGCTCCCTCATCCCGGCCAGACCGAAGGACGGCCGTGCCCGGCGCGCACGACCGGAAGGCGCCGCTCGGCCGTCGTCGTGCACCCTCAGGCGGACGATGTCGGAGTCACGGGAGAGCTCTACGGACACCAGGGTGGCCTCGACCGCGTGCTGCCGAGCGTTGGTCAACGCCTCCTGCACCGCCCGGAACAACGCTGACCCGATGGGTGCTGGGAGACCCTCGAGGTCCCCGCTGGTACGGAGGTGCACGCGTGGTGGCGTGCCGTCGTCACGAGCGAGCAGCGGGAGGTCCGCGATGCCGTATGTCGGTTGGAGGCCGTGGCCGGACTGCCCTTCCTGGCGCAGCACCGCCACCATCGCGCGCATGTCTTCAAGGGTTCGCGCGGCTGCGGCCTCCACCCCGTCGATGGCCTCGGCAGCGGCGCCGGGGTCGGTGCGCGCGCGCACCTTGGCCGCGCGGGCCTGGATCAGGATGCCGGACACGTGGTGAGCGACGGTGTCGTGAAGGTCGCGGGCCAGCCGCTCGCGCTCGCGCATCCGGATCTCTTCCCGTGCCTGCACCTGAGAGGTGGCCCAGACGCGCATGAGGGCGCCCAGGGCCACGGGCAGCATCAGCGCTCCGACCCCGATCACGATGGAGGACCCACTGGAGCCGTAGAGGGGCTCTCGCGCCAGGTGCACCACGAGCAGGAAGGCGCTGCCGGCAACCACGCCGCGTCCACTGCCCCATCGACCCAGGGAGTAGGCGACGAGCAGCACGACGGCGGTGACGTCCAGCACGCTGTGGCGCTCGCCCGCGAGGGCAGGCACCACCCCGGCGACCGTCTGCGCTGCGTAGACGGTCACCAGCATCACCAGCGGATGGCGCGTTCGCCACAGCAGCGTGGCGACACACAGAAGCGCCCAGAGCGCGTGCCAGACCGGCCAGACGACATCGGGACGTAGCCACGCCTCGAGCACCGCGAGCGGGACCAGCCCCGCAACCAGGGCTCGGTCCCACCAGGGGATGCCCGGGGGCGCGGCCGCCCGCGGTTCGTTCCACAGCGCACGCAGCGCACCGTCGGCCATCGGATCCAGCGTAGGGCCGATCCCCCGGAGCTGTGGTGAGACTTTCGGCCATAAAGGGCTGTCTGAAGGGACCAGGGGTCTCTGGCCGGCGCGTCGATGTGGTGGCGCACGCTCCTGCCGACAGTGGAAGGTATGACACCACACACAGCATCCGAACCCTCCGTATCCGCCACCGGCTCAGCACAGGGCCCCCCGATCCCTGCACCTGGGCTCGTCCGCGCCGGCGGCGTCGCCGCACAGATCGTCGCGGGTACCTACGTCGTCGGCTTCCTCGCGATGGTGGTCTACCTGGTCCCCCGCGGCTTCGCCTCGTCGGTTGAGGACCCCTCGGCGTCGCTGGGCTTCCTCGTCGACCACCAGACCGAGCTGGCCGTCTGGTATCTCGTGCTCTACCTGCTCGGCGGAGTCGCCATGGCGGTCGTCTCGCTCGGGGTGGGTGAACGACTGCGAGCGGCCCCGGCACTCGCCCGGGTCTCGGCGGCGCTGGGACTGATCTGGTCGGGCCTGCTCATGGCCAGCGGGAGCGTCGCCCTCGTCGGTCAACACGCCGCCGTGGGGCTGCACGCGCAAAACCCGGACCTCGCGCTCAGCACCTGGGTCTCGAGCAGCGTCGTGCAGAACGCGCTCGGTGGCGGTATCGAGGTCGCCGGTGCCGCGTGGGCGGCAGTGGTCGGCTACGCCGTGCTGCGGACGCGCGCGGTCTCGGCCGCACTGGGAGGCCTTGCCATCGGCCTGGCCCTCGTCGGCATGGCCACCGTCGTCCCCGGCGCCTCGGACGTAACCACGTCGATCTTCGGGCTGGGCTTCATCGTCTGGTTCACCTGGCTCGGGATCGTGCTGGCTCGGCGTTGACGCAGACCAGCCACGGCAGGCGGCCCGACCTCTCTGCGGTCGGGTCGCTTGCCGCCCGCGCCCCTCGATACCAAGATCTGGAGACACGATGAACAGCACCTTCCTCGCCGAAGCGCTCCATCCTCGTCGCAGGCGGGCCGTCGCACTGCTGGGCTCGGTGCCGTTGGTGGCCGTGGCCGGCTTCCAGGTGGCCCTCGCACGGGGCGCCCCCTATGGCGACGCGGTGATGGGCGGCCGCGCGACCACCGTCGACGGTGTCCTGACCGCTCCCTACCGCCGAGCCGCCGTGGGGCAGGCCGCGGTCCTGCTGGCGATGGCGTGGGTGGTGCTGGGTCGCGGCGGCCTCGTCGACGTGCCCGGCCTGTCATCCTCCGGCCTGCGCAGAGCAGTCTGGGGTGTGGCTGGCTTCATGACTCTCAACACGGTGGCGAACGTGACCTCGCCCCACCCATTGGAGCGCCGGATGGGGGCAGCCACCCTGGTCGTCGCCCTCACCAGCGCCGCACTAGCGGCTCTACCCAAGGGCCGCGAGGAGCACTGAGGCGAAGGGAAGGCTCGCGACCACCACTAGGAGGCGGGACTCCGGCCTTGCGGGACGCGCCGCCGAGATCGCATCCAGCGGGGTGCAGGTGCGCTCGTTCGACGACCGGCCAGAGGCTCTGGCCCCCTCGAGGGCTCAACGACGATCCGTTGGCCATCCGGGGTAACCAGAATCCGGGCGGCGTCGATCGCTTCCACGGCGTATAGAACTACGGCATGTTCGCGCGAGCCGGACTCAAAGACGTGGTGCCTTCGCCCGGCCTGGCGTGTGAAGGAAACTGACGCGGTCACCGCAGCAAGAGAGCGTCTCGAGAGCCCTGTCACTCACACCCATTGACTGCAGCATCAGGAGGACGCCGCGGTCACCCGGTGACGTCCTCGTGCCCTGGTCCTCTCGGGGCTCTCGGTCGTCGAGGGCGTCTGGGCCAGTTCGCCCGCGTCAGCGTCGGCATCCGCGCGCTCGTCGTAGGCCGAACCAGCCCGCAGAGTTACCTCCGGCAGGGCCAGCATCACCAGGAAGCACACCAACGCCACCCCCGCGGCGAGCAGGAAGACCACATCCATGGCTTCGGAGAAGCCGACCAGGAAGGGTCGCGCCAGGGTCGGGTCCAGCGTCGACAGGAACGAGGAGTCGGTCAGCACGGCGTTGGAGGCCTGGGTTCCACCCGAGGGGCCGGAGCCGAACTGCTCGGCGAACGACGCGTTGGCCGGCTGAGCCAGGGCCTGCTGGAAGGCCGGCGTCGAGGCGACGCTCTGGAAGGACTGCGTGATCTTGTCCGGCACCTGGCCAAAGAGCACCGTGAGGAAAAGCGCGGTGCCGATCGTGCCCCCCATCTGCCGGGTGAAGGTGGCTGAGGAGGTGGCGACCCCGATCATGTGGGCCGGCACCGCGTTCTGCACGGCCAGGGTCAACGGCTGCAGGTTGCCACCCAGGCCGAGGCCGAACAGCATCATGAGCGCCATCGTGATCCACAGGGGGGTGTCCGCGCCGATCCAGTGCAGCCCCAGCAGCGCCACTGCGAGCAGGCCCGAGCCGACGATGGGGAAGATGCGGTACCGGCCCGTGCGTGAGATCGCCTGACCGGCGGTGATCGACCCGACCATGATGCCCAGCGTCATCGGGAGCAGCAGGAGGCCGGCCTCGGTCGGCGTGGCCCCCTTGACGATCTGCAGGTAGAGCGGAAGCAGCGCCAACCCGCCGAACATCGCCATCCCGAGCAGCACCGACGCGATCGAGGCGACCCTGACCGTGGGGTTGGCGAAAAGGCTCAAGGGCAGCAGCGCCTCCCGCCCCATCCGACGCTCCTGCAGCACGAAGAGGACGAGCGCGGTGGCCCCGATGACGTAGCAGGTCAGAGCCGAGCTCGAACTCCAGCCCCAGTCGCGGCCCTGTTCGGCGACCAGGAGCAAAGGCACCAGGCCGGTGCTGAGCATCAGCGCGCCCAGCCAGTCGATGCGGTGGTCCAGCCGGGTGTGGTTCAGCTTGAGAGTCCGTTGCACCACGACCAGCGCGGCCAGGCCGAACGGCACGTTGACCAGGAAGACCCATCGCCAGCCATCCAGGCCCATCAGGCTGTTGGCGCCGGCGAAGAAGCCCCCGACCACCGGACCGATCACGCTCGCGGTGCCGAAGACGGCCAGGAAGTATCCCTGGTACTTCGCGCGTTCCCGCGGCGGCACGATGTCGCCGACGATCGCGAGCGCCAGCGAGAACAAGCCACCGGCGCCCAGCCCCTGCACCGCCCGGAAGACGGCGAGCTGCTCCATGCTGGTCGCGAACGAGGCGAGCACCGAACCGATGAGGAAGATGGCGATCGCGGTGCTGAAGAACCGCTTCCGGCCGTAGATGTCCGACAGCTTTCCGTACAGCGGGGTCGAGATCGTCGCGGTGATGAGGTAGGCGGTCGTGGCCCAGGCCTGATGCTCCAGTCCGTGCAGGTCATCCGCAATGGTCCGGATGGCCGTGGACACGACCGTCTGGTCCAGAGCGGCGAGGAACATCCCCATCATCAGCCCGATGAGGATGGTGATGATCTGGCGATGCGTCAGGCGGGTGGACGGTTCGGCCGCCCGAGGTGCTGCGTTGGTCATGTTCAAGCCTCGGTCGTGGGAGAAGGGTGTGTGCGAGGGCCGTCGAAGAGGCGGTCGACTATCACCATTCAACCATAAGTTGCTTGTAGCACACAATTAATTTCGGGCACATGCGGTCGAGGTGGGCCAACTACCCTGGTTGACCCGCTGCCGTCCCATGACTGTGCTCGGCGTCGCGACGGCCTGGTGGCATACCCGGCAAGAGGGATCAGGAGTGAGGAGCCTGGTGTCTCCGGAGAGGCGTCACCGTGGTCGCGCTTGGTGCGGAGTGGGGATCAGTCGAGCAACAATGCTGACTCGGTCGTCCCACCCATCCATGCGGGTCGAACGCGGCGGAGACTGTCCCTGGTCAAGAACGCCTGTCGCAGGTCGTCGGGCAGGCCCTCGAACGGGGAACGCTGGGAGCGGTGGGTTGCGATGGCCTGCTCCCGACGAGCGAGATGCTCGGCCGTGTCGATGACGGTGGTGATCTCGTGCTCGGGCGTGCCGGGGACGTCGCCTTGCAAGTGTTCCCAGCTGGGGTCGGTGGCGGCCATGTGCTGAAACCACCGGCGCATGAGTGACTGCGGTAGGCAGTGCAGGTAGACCCGCTCGACGGCCCAGGAGCTCGTGTCGGCCGCGGCGAGGGTCGCATCACGGATGCACACGTGGTCGCGATGACCGTCTGACCCGTCGAGGGTCACGACGACGTCGGGTCGGAAGGCCTCGATCTGCTCGCGCACCTGGTCGCTGACCTCGCTCGCTGACGCGCCGATGAGCGTGTGCGGGCCTGCATCTCCGGACATGCCTGAGTCGAGCAGGTCGAGGAAGGTCACATCGCTGACGCCGAGGACCTCTGCCGCTTTGCGGGTCTCGGCCTCCCGCACAGTGGCGAGGTCGCCGGTCAGGTCACCCGCCACCTCACCGGCCTCGCCACGCGTGGCGCAGACCACCGCAGTGACCATTCCGGAGGAGGCGGCGTGTAGCAGCAGCGAGCCGCATCCGAACGTCTCGTCGTCGGGGTGGGCTACCACCGCCAGCAGCCTGGGATGCCGGTCGTTGTCGCTCAGCTCGGAGTGCTCGCGGGATTCGTGTGAGGGCGGGTCGGGCAGCGTGGTCATGAGCAACCTCCTTACCGTGATCGCGGCCAGCTCACCCGGTACGGGGCCAGCGGCGCGGATCGCAAAGGAACGTCGTCCTTGCCGCTTCCACGATAGCGCGCGTGGAGGGGCTTGCGGCAAGACCCCGGTCCTGGTTCACACTTCGCTACGTCGGCCACTCTGGCCGAGGAGGCAGGGAGCTGTGATGGTTGCCGGGCGTGAACCGAAGCCGTTCGAGGTCTACGAGCCTGGGGTGCTGCTGCACGGGACCAAGGCCGACCTGAAGGTGGGCGAGATGCTCGCGCCTGGTCACCTCGCGAACTTCGGCGACGCTCGCACGGCACATCACATCTACGTGACTCAGACCCTGGATGCCGCGACGTGGGGTGCTGAGCTGGCGACCGGAGCGGGCCGCGGGCGGATCTACCTCGTCGAACCTCTGGGGGACCTGGAAGACGACCCCAACCTGACGGACAAGAAGTTTCCCGGCAACCCGACTCGGTCCTACCGCACTCGCGAGCCCGTGAAGGTGGTGGGGGAGATTGCGGACTGGGCCCCGCATACCTCGGACCAGGTGATAGCCATGCGGGACGGCCTCGCCGACCTCGAACGTCGCGGCCTGGCGGTCATCGACGACTGAGGCGAGGATGCCAGATGACCTGATGCCAACCGACCATGGTCCCTGAGCACATTCTTGCAGTACGTTGAGCGCAGACCTTTGCTGCGGTGAGCCCGCGTTCGACAGGCGTTGCCGCAGGTCGGTGCAGCTGAGGGAAGGAGCGTTGTGCCGATGAATCGTTCGCAATGGTGCAGGGACCATCGGGGCGCGGCCCTGACGGTGCACCGTCACGAGCTCCGCGGCTGAGATGTCGCAAGACGCGGAGGGGAGTGCACCCGCGTCGCCTGAGCGAGACGCGACGCCCGCACCTGCGGGCGCCCAGCAGCGGCGGCCCGGCGGCCTTCCACGGGGTCTGCTGATCCTGTTGAGTCTGGCAGCGGTCACGGTGACCATCGCCGGGTTGAAGGCGGTGTCCGGAATCCTCGCACCGGCCTTCCTTGCTCTCATGCTGGCGATCACGATCGATCCGCTTCGAGGCGCCCTGGCTCGCCGCGGGCTGCCGCGTTGGGTGGGCACCGTCCTCGCGATCGCCGGCATCTATCTCGGACTGCTGCTCTTCTGTGCGTCGCTGGTCATCGCGGGGGCGCGCTTCGCCACCCTCGTCCCCACCTACCAGGCTGAGCTCGCGAGTGTGCTCGACGGGGTTCGCGTGCTGCTCGACGGTTTCGGAGTAGGCAACGCTCAGATCTCGGCAGTGTTGGGGGAGTTCGACCTGTCGCGGGTCGCGGGGCTGGTGACCGGGTTGATCGGTGCGATGCTCTCGTTGCTCACCAACCTGGCCTTCATCGCAACCCTGGTGCTCTTCATCAGTGTGGATGCCCGCGCCTTCGGGGAGCACCTGGGGCGGGTGCGCGGCGACCACGAGGGCTTTGTCGAGGCGCTGTTGTCCTTCGCCCACGGAACCCGGCGATACCTCGTCGTCTCGACGGTCTTCGGGCTCATCGTAGCCATCATCGACACGGGTCTGCTCTTGATACTCGGCGTTCCCGGAGCCGTGCTGTGGGGGTTACTGGCCTTCATCACCAACTACATCCCCAACATCGGCTTCGTGCTCGGGCTGGTGCCGCCGGCGATCCTGGCGCTGTTGGAGGGCGGTCCGGGGCTCATGGCCACCGTCGTGATCGCGTACTGCCTCATCAACGTGGTGATCCAGTCCATCATCCAGCCGAAGGTCGTCGGCGACGCCGTCGGGATATCCGCCAGTGTCACCTTCTTGTCCTTGGTCGTCTGGGCTTGGATCCTCGGCCCCCTCGGCGCGGTCCTCGCCGTCCCGCTGACACTCTTGGTGAAGGCGCTCATGGTCGACGTCGATCCCGGGGCTCGCTGGGTCGCTGGACTCATCGGTGATGGAGGTTCGGCCGACGACCGGCCGCCACGCTGACCTCGCCATCTCCCTGATCTGCCGGCTTCCCTCGCCGGTGGTGTTGCGCGATAATGCAGTTCCCCAAGGGCGCCCCGGAGGTGTGAGCACATGATGGGTCCGTTGCAGGTCTTGGTCATCGCTTTCCCCGAGCCGCGGTTCGACGGCTCCATCCTCCCCGAGCTGGAACGGCAGGTCAGTGGAGGCACGATCAGCATCGTGGACGGGGTGTTCGTCCAGAAGGACCAGGACGGCGCGTGCCACTTCCTCGAGATCGCTGAGATGGGTTCGGCAGACCCGGAGGCCGCGGCGCTCGCGGCTCTCTTCGACCGCGTCGAGTCCCTGATCTCCGACGAGGACGTCGAGTCTTTGAGCGAAGACATCCAGCCCGGCGGTGCGGCCGCCATCCTCGTCTTCGAGCACACCTGGGCCAAAGCCCTCACCGCCGCAGTGGGTGACGCGGGGGGCGAGCTGGTGGCCAGTGTCCATGTTCCGGGCCATGTAGCCGACGAGGTGCTCGCCGCCGCGGCGAGTGACTCCTGACCACGACCCTCACGAGGCAAGGAGGCAGTCATGCCGATCAGAAGGGGCCGTCCCGGCCTGATTGGGACCATGGCGCGCACCGCCGTGATCTCCGGAACCGCCACCGCGGTGTCCAACAACGTCAACCGCCGCCAGTACCAGCGCCAAGCCTCCCGCGTGGCGCAGAGTCCCCAACCACCCGTAGCGCCCGCGGCTCCCGCTGCACCCCCGGATGCGGGGAGAGACGACCTGGTGGCGCAGCTCCAGAGGTTGGGCGATCTCAAGGCGGCCGGGATCCTCGATGACAGCGAGTTCGCCGCCGCCAAGGCCAAGCTGCTCGGCTGAGTTCCGCTTCGGCCCCACGATCGGCACAGCCCTAGCGGCTCTACCTATCTGCCGCGAAGAGCCAGCGCACATTCACCCCTGCGAGACGGGACTCTGGCCTCGCGCGACGAGAGGCTGGGACTCCAGGTGGGTGTACATCGCGTCAATCAGCTCCCGGAACCGAACGGCGATCGTGTGCCCGCCATCGGTCAGGGTGTACACCGGGCGGGCTCCGTCCATCGAGCGCTGGACGAACCCGTCTTCTTCAAGCGTGCGTAGGGTCTGGGCGACCATCCGTTCGCTCGACCCACCGACCCGGCGGTGGACCTCTCCGAAGCGCATGGGCCCGTCATCCAGAGCGACCAGCACCAGCGGAACCCAGCGTCCGGTGAGGTCACGGAGCACGGACTGCGATGGGCAGCGCGCGCTGAAGGCATCGAAGCCGGTCTCCTGGCGTGGCGTCATAGTCACCTCCCGTCGCGGGTGACGACGATCGTACCGTATGCTTACGATCAGTAAGTCTTACGTTTCGTAAGTATTCGAGAGGAAGACCACCTTGACCATTGCCATCACCGGTGCCACCGGACACCTCGGGCGCCTCGTCATCGACGAGCTGCTGTCGCGCGCGGAGCCCGCCACGATCGTCGCCCTGGCTCGGGACACCGCCAAGGCCGCCGACATGGCCACCCGCGGGGTGCAGGTGCGCCCATTCGACTACGACCGGCCGGAGACCCTCGCCCCGGCCCTGGACGGCGTCGACCGTCTGCTGCTGATCTCAGGAAGCGCGGTGGGGCAGCGCGTGCCGCAGCACGCCGCGGTGATCGCCGCGGCCACGACCGCAGGGGTGCCGTTCGTCGCCTACACGAGCGTGCTGCACGCTGACACCGCGACTCACCTCGCCGTCGCTCCTGAGCACGTCGAGACCGAGGCCCTGCTCGCGGAGGCCCCCTTCACCGTCGCGCTGCTCCGCAACGGCTGGTACTCCGAGAACCTCGTCGACACCGCGAAGCAGGCCGCCGACAGCGGCGTTCTGCTGACCAGCGCCGACGACGGCAAGCAGTTCACCGCAAGCCGTGCCGACTTCGCCGCGGCCGCCGCGGCGGTGCTCACCGCGCAGACGGCGCCGGCTGCGACCTACGAGCTGGCCGGCGACACCGGCTTCAGCTACGAGCAGTTCGCCGGGATGGTCAGCGAGCTCACCGGGAAGCCGGTCACCGTCAACCATGTGTCCTCGCAGGAGCACCGCGCCGCACTGGCTGACGCCGGCCTGCCGGACGGCCTGGTCGACTTTCTGGTCAGCACGGACCAGGCGATCGCCGACGGTGAGCTCGCCGACACGGAGCCGGGCACCCTCTCGAGCCTGATCGGTCGCCCGACGACTCCGATGGGGGAGACCCTCGCGAAGGTCGCCGTCAACCGCGTCTGAGCGGGGTTGATCGACCGTCGTCTCGGGTGTGAAACACCGCTCGGGCGATGGCCGCACGGGCGGACGCGCTGGCAGACAGAGCGCCGGCGTGCGATGTGCTGCACTCTTGGTCGAGCTTCGTCATCGCCGCCTACGGTGAGCCGTCCCCGAATGGCAGCCGTGATCCGGTGTTCGGTGGCTAATGTGGAACGCGTGTCTTGGCTCGAGCGTCTCGGCATCGCCCGACCTGTGGTCCAGGCGCCCATGGCCGGGGTTTCGACGCCCGAGCTGGCGGCGGCGGTCTCCAACGCGCGAGGCCTCGGCTCGATAGGCCTCGCCGGAACCGGCGCCTCGGCTGCGTGGTCGATGATCGAGGGTACGCGGGCGCTCACGGCTGAGGCGTTCAACGTCAACGTGTTCGTCCATCGCGCGCCCATTGAGGATCCGGTGCGCGAGGCGGCATGGCTGGCGGAGATGCGACCGCTGTTCGAGGAGTTCGGCGCGGCGACTCCAGCCGCCCTCAGCACGCTGTTCGGAACGTTCGCCGAGGACGACGACCTGCTCGACGTGCTGGTCGAGGCGGCGCCCCCCGTGGTCAGCTTCCACCTTGGTCTGCCCGACGCTGCGCGCATCGCCGCGCTGCGAGCAGCCGGCTGTGTGCTCCTGGTCTCGGTCACCAGTACGGCCGAGGGTGAGCTCGCCCAAGAAGCGGGGGTGGACGCCGTGGTTGCCCAAGGCTCCGGGGCTGGAGGCCACCGGGGCGTCTTCTCGGTGGATGCTAGCGACGACATGCTCGATACCGTCACCCTGACCAGGCTCCTTCTGGAACGCCTCGACCTGCCAGTCATCGCCGCCTGCGGTGTCATGGACGGTCACGAGGTGCGCTCGATGATGGGGCTCGGCGCCACGGCGGTCCAGATGGGCACGGCGTTCGTGGCCTGTCCCGAGAGCAGCGCCGACGATGCTTTTCGGGCCGCCCTCTCCGGACCGGGCAGCGAGCACACCACGATGACCACCGCGATCTCCGGCCGGCCGGCCCGCTGCGTGGCCAACCGCTTCACCGCGTGGGCTGCGGCCCACGCCCTCACGCCTCCCGAGTTCCCGCGCGCGTTCGATGCCAGCCGGGCCCTGAACGCGGCTGCCAGGGCGTGCGGCGATCCTGGCTTCGGCGCGCATTGGGCTGGGCAGGGCGCGTCGCGCCACCGGCCCATGCCCGCGGGCGCATTGGTCGATCTGCTCGAGGAGGAGCGAACCTCGGGCGAGAGCTGCATGGGGCATCCAGCAAGCCACTGAACCGACGAGTGGCCGTATGGCGACATGCCGGTGGTTTCTGCCGGCCCTGGTCTTCACGCGTGTCGCCACCTCGGACGCCTTGCTCAGCTCACCTGGGAGCTCGCCGCCAGAACCTCGAGAACCGCGACGACAACGAGCTGGACTCTCGCGTGGAGGGCCTCCCTCCGGGTTGAGCGCTAGATGGCGCGGAGCGAGGGTCTGTGCTGACAGTCGTGCCCACCGTGGCCGACAGGGTGCCCGAGGCGAGCACCGTCCCGTAGTCGGTGTAGTCCCCGTTGGTGGCGTCGTAGATCGACTCGACCTCGACCTGCCAGTAGTAGTCCGTGCCACGAGTCAAGCTGTTCACCGCGGCGGTGATGTCACCGTTGTCGTCGGGGGTTTCGTACGACAACCACCCGGTTTGCCCCGAGATGGGCGAGGACGACCAGCGCACCGTGACCTGCCCGGCGTGCTGAACGTTCCCCGTGAACGTGGATGACCTGTGCGTGTCACGGGTGATCTTGGCACCAGGGGTGAGCACCGGCGCGTCGTAGTCCGCGCTGAGCTTCCGACCGACGATGGGCCCGTAGTGCCCACCCATGTCGTGCGGGACGCCCGCCGGCCGTTCGATGCTGGTGGTGAAGCCCTCATCGGAGTAGTACGCCTCACCCGCGGTGGCATCAGCGCCACCGTCGTACCCGTCGCCACCGTTGGTGCCGTCGTCGTCGCCCCCGGTGTACCAGTGCATCGGGAACGTGGCCCGCAGCGCGGCCGCGTAGGGCTGCGGGGTGACGAAGTCGTCGCCTGCACCGCCGCCACCGAAGATGACGGCCCCACCGTCGGTGAGCCTGTCGGAGTGCAGCGGCATGAAGTACTGGGTGATCTGTTGAGCACCACCTGAGAAGCCGGTCAGCCACACCTTGTCCGTGTCGATGGCGGGATACTCGACTGTGAGTCGCTCGATGAGCTCGGCGAGCCATGCGGCCTTCCGGGTGCCCTTGCGCCACCACGCCCGGTCTTTCCGCCCCTTGAGGTTGGGCGATAACGGTGCCACGCAGATCATGTTGCGCACCCGGGCCTGGTCGCGGATTCCGCCAGGCCCGCCGAGGTCGTACTCCACGTCCGGGTTGTCGTACCCGTAGGCACCGTCACCGTGCAGGTAAACCAGCAGCCCTGGGTTGCTGGCCAGGTCCACGCTGGACGCCCAGCGGTGGTACGTGGAGGTGAGTCCGCTGGAGTCGGTGAAGCGGATGTCCTGCGCGTCGGACGGATGCTGCGAGACCGGCACGTCGTTGACCTCCATCGTGTCGCCGGTCCACGTCGAGGGGGACGTTCTCCGCATGATCGCTGGCGAGGGTGGGCCCCGTGGGACTCGAACCCACAACCTACGGATTAAAAGTCCGAACGAGGCGGGCCCATGACCTGCGTTGCTATCAATGGTAGCGCTGTTACCTGCAATTTTGCGCTTCCTTGCTTTGCACTGCTTGTCGGCGCTTCTCGACCTGGTGTGCCCCGAGTGTGCCCCGACATCTTGCGAGGGCCTGCCGAAAGCGCGCCGGGCTGGTGTCCTGGGCTGTGCCTAGAGTGGCGAGCATGGATGAGCCCCGGTTCCCGCATGTCGGCCTTCCCCAACCTCGCGCGCTGAGTCACCCAGGTCTCGACCACGCTCGCCTCACTGAGCGACAGCACGAGATGCAGGCGGCTATGGAGAGCATGGCGGAGGAGAAAGAGCGGCGGCGCGAGGTTGCCGAAACGCGGCACGCCGAGCAGGTGCAGCGCGAGCAGCGCATGCTCCGCTGGACGAGGATCTCGGCTGTGGCGGCGCTCCTCGCCGTGATCGTCTCGCTGGTCGCGCTGATAGCCACAATCATCGCGAGGTAGTCGACTCTCGCGCCTGAGACCTACGCCTAGTCGTCGACTGGCTTCGCGGTTCGCTCGGTCCAGAGTCGCCTGATCTGCTCGATCATCAGGTGAGCATGTGCGGTTAGGACGAGCAGCACGTCGACCCGTGCGGTCACCCTTCGCAGGCCGAGTCGCGCAGCCTGAAGCCCTGGCGTGTCTTCGAAGTCGGACAGCGTCAGCATTGGCCACCGCCGGCCATGAGCGAACGCGCTCGCCGCCTGCCACATCGCCAGATAGTCCGAGGCGCCCTCGCCGGCCAGTTCTGCTCGGCGCATCGCCTCGTCGGCCCCTTCGAGGATTGTCTTGCTGCGCAGCGCCTGCCGCTTGGGGAGCTCGATGTGAGCGCGGGCGGTGGTCTCCTCGACCAGCGCCATCGATTCGGAGCCCTCGCCAGCGCCCAGGGTGCTGGCAAAGCGAGCGGCGTCGTGGGCGTCCTGAGCGTGCCAGCGTAGGCAGTTGGTCACCCTCTGCTTGCGCGTCTCGGCGTCGAGAATCCATAGCCCGGCAGCTGCGGTCTCCAGGGCGCCCCGGACCAGCGATGCGCCTGCGAGGGTGGGGAGCGAGTTCGCATCCACGAACAGCGCGCGTAGGGTCATCAGGTGGTCATCAGCAACCGAGGCCAGTGCCTGCACCGCGTGACTGACCTGAAGTGGCTGTGACCGGGCATCATCGGAGGCGAGCGAAGTCCCCTCTGGCACCGACCACGGCTCGCGCTCATAGTGCTCATG
Source organism: Ornithinimicrobium sp. (assembly GCA_049683875.1). GTDB lineage: Bacteria > Actinomycetota > Actinomycetes > Actinomycetales > Dermatophilaceae > Ornithinicoccus. Next base: position 12,382 of record JBAUJO010000107.1, on the reverse strand, counting down.
CCGGCGTAGTGCCTGATCGAGCAATGATCGCAGCTGCGCAGACGCCTCCTCCTCGCTGGGCGTCTGCTGATCTGCCAACAGCGGCTACCCCATGTCCTTGCAGTGCTCGCACTTGCGTTGTTCCCCGGTCCCAGGCCGCCTATTGCTGTCCGGGATCTGCTGACCAGTCGGACAGTCGTTGTGGTCGTGGTAGACGTCCGGATCGGATGGGTTCGATGAGTGGTACGGGTTCACCTTCATGGCACGAGCTCCCCTGCTGTGGCTTCGCCTCGTAGTGAGGCCGTGCCCTCCACGCTGCCAAGACTCCCGGCGTCGCGCCCGGTGAACGCTGCGACAGATCGGCTACGCGATGCCCTGCGAGGCAAGCCAGGCCGTTGCGATGCCGCTGAGCACGTTGCCGGGCACGCTGGCTAGGCCATCTCCAACGCGGCGCAGCGTGGTCCGCTGCTCGTCGTCCTCGGTCTGCTCGGCAGTGGCCTCGATGGCAGCGATGAGGCTCGCAAGTTGGTCGTCCCGCTTCGGCCACAGCCCAGCCTCGCGGCGGCCCTCCGATGTCACGCCGGAGACCATGACGTGCGGATCGCCGACCATCATGTGCTCTACCTTGCCGACCAGGTAGTCCGGCATCAGGGCGATGACTGCGGCTGTGGCCTCTCCGACGCTCAGGCCGAGCGCTCCAGCCAGGGTGATGTCGAGGGGCTGGAAGGCTCGACCAGGGTGGGCATCCAGGTGCTGGGCCGCCGCGACCAGGACGGGGTAGTCGCGGGTGCTCCAGGTATCGCGGTTCGACGCTTCGGTCATCGCCCCATTCTGAGGTAGCAACCCCCAGGGGTCCGGCCTGACTGATCCTCCTTGAGCAGGCGGCACAGCCAACCCCGACACAGGGGCCGTTCTCGGGCTACTGACCGAAGTTGATCGAACCGCGAACTAACACCGCTGGGTGGGGTCTGCCCATCTCACCGCTCGCGCTGAGAGTGGTCATTCTTGACCCGCTCGGACCCCCCTCGGAACCCGGTCTTGTCCGCGCCCTTCTGCTTGTAGGGGTCTCGGATGGTCTGCGTCTGACCGGCCCACCGTCGTGGGTTGGTTCGAGGCAGAGCCCTGTCTTCTCCGGCTTGAGCGTCTACGTTGAAGATGTCGCTAACTCGCATGGCCCGGCTCCCTTGGGTTCAGACTCCGATTGTAGTAGTGCTTCCTGGCAATCCACTTGAAGTTCTCGTGACGGGAGATCGATGCGACCTCCGTGGGTCCGCCCACTGTGTCAGGCCCGAAGAGGAAGTGTGTGTACCCAGAGGTAACGTCCACCTTGTACTGGGCTAGTTCTATGGCGTCGGCCAAGGGCATCGCCGGCTGGACTGGCGCACGCGTTATTGACGCCCCTATGAGGATGCGACGCACCTTCTCGATCTCCTCCGCGTCGAGGCCCGCCTCGAGGGCGTCCATAGCGTCCTGGTCGAGGCCGTACCACAACCGCTCCACTGCTTGCGACTGAGCGTAGGCCCGCCAGCCGGTCCCATGAGTCCCAATCGCCGGTACCGGCGTGGGCTCGACGTTGGGGTCGTGCATCGTCACCAGCCAGGCCTCGCTCTGACGTTCATTCGCAGAGTAGCCGCCGACGAGCATCCCGAGTCCGGGGGCCTCCGGGTAGGCGGAGAAATGAGGGGCGTACAGGTCATGGAAGAAGTGCTCCACGAGGCGCTGGGCAACCTCCTGAATCGTGTAGGTCTCCGGGTCGAGCGCCCAGCCCTTGTGGGCCGATGACAAGCCCATGAGACGAGCTCGCAGATCCTTCGCCAGCGTGGCGATGCTGGCTGCACCGATGTTGCCTAGACCCCATGTCATCGCCCCAATGGGTAGTTCGCGGTGAAGGTGAAAGATCTTGTCCCCGTTGTTGTACACCTGGGCGGGACCGCTGGGATGCACCATGGAGGACGCCGAGTCAGTCGCGAACACCAGACCGTCCCACACCTTGACCAACACGGCCACAGTCATGTCGGCACCCTACGTGGGGTATCACTGTTCCGCATGCGCGGCACGCCCCTGCGATCCAGGTTATGCCGCTCCGCGCGGCGGGAGAGGTCTGGCTCCCTGGTCCTCGGCAGCGATGACCCTCGATGTGTACGCCGGCCTATTCGATGACGACCTGGACGCGGTCGCGGCTCGGCTGGACGAATCTCTTGTGCCCCCAGTGTGCCCCGCGGCCAGCGTCGCCAGCCTTGCCGAGACCCAAACGGGTCGCTGACCAGCGTATATATCGGTGGGCCCCGTGGGACTCGAACCCACAACCTACGGATTAAAAGTCCGCAGCTCTGCCAATTGAGCTAGAGGCCCTGGCGCGGTTGTGAGGCACGCGCCCGAGCGCCCACGGTACAGGTGGTCATCGACCCCGTACGGCCAGAACCGTGTGCGCGTAGGCGCACTCGGCGTCCTCATGCGGTTCGGCGACCGTGACCGCCTCCTGACCGGCGACCGGCAGCGCGGCGAGGTGCACGGCATACCGGCCAGCGCAACGCGACCAGCTCTCGGCGAGGTCGACTCCGCGGCGTGCCATTCGGAGATCGTCGCGCGGGGCGTTAGTGGAGGAGGCAATAAACGGATGAAATCCTCCGTTAGACTGTTCGGCGGCGCGACGCTCCGCCTGAACTCACACGACGAGAGGACATGTCATGAAGGCGATCAGGTTCCATGAGAACGGCGGTCCCGAGGTACTCGTGTATGAGGAGGCCCCGCTGCCGGTACCTGGGCCCGGCGAGGTGCGGGTTCGGGTCGCCGGATCCGCGTTCAACCCGGCCGACGGCGGTATCCGGGGCGGGTTCCTCCCGTTCGACGTGACGATGCCCCACGTGCCGGGCTACGACGTCTCCGGAACGATCGATGCCGTGGACGGGTCGGCCGCACAGTACGTGGTGGCACCGGTCGACTCGGTCGTGCCGGCTCCGACCACCATCGAACTCGCGGATGCCGCGGGCCTTCCCTCCTTGAGCCTCACCGCCTTCCAGGCCCTCTTCGAGCTGGCCCGGCTCCAGGTGGGGCAGAGGGTTGCGATCAACGGCGCCGGCGGTCCCGTCGGGGGCTATGCGGTGCAGCTCGCCAAGAGTGCCGGCGCCTACGTCATCGCCACCTCGAGCTATCGCAGCGAGAAGAGTGTGACCATGTCCGGGGCGGACGAGGTCATCCACTACGCCACGACGTCTCTGTTCGACGCCCTCACGGAGCCGGTTGATGTGCTGCTCAACCTGGCGCCGATCACCTCGGGCGACTTCACCGCCCTGGCCACGAAGGTGGCCGACGGAGGCGTCGTCGTCTCCACGACCCCCATGGTTCCCACCCCAGGAGACGAAGCCCGGCGGGTGCGGGCGGAAACTCTCTTCCTTCACCCCGATGCTGAAGCGCTCTCCCGTATGGTCTCGCTCGTCGACCAAGGACAGCTTCGCGTCGAGATCGCCCAGCGCCTGCCGCTGAGCGATCTGCCCGACGTCCATCAGCAGGCCGACGAGGGGAAGCTGGTCGGCAAGGTCATCGTCACCCCGCCGGCCGACTGACGAGCACGGTTCGGGCCAGCGCCAAAGCCAGGGTCTTCTTCTCCCCCTCGGAATCTCAGGTGGCGACTCCGTCGGCCCCTGCGTCATCCGTGCGCTCTCGGTATCATTCGCCTATGGCGGGACGCGGTTCGGCGTGACTGACGGCCGGGCCCGGGGAACGGCCACGAGGGCCGATGCGCAGCGCAACCGTGAGCTTCTCCTCCAGGTCGCCTTGCCGCTGATGCACGAGGAGGGCACGTCGGTGCCACTGGCTTCCGTCGCGGAGAGGGCCGGTGTCGGGATAGGCACGCTGTATCGGCACTTCTCCTCGCGCGAGGCTTTGCTCGAGGAGCTGACGTGCCGTTCGTTCGAGCTGCTGCTCAGCCACATCACCGAAGCCCTGGCCCGCAGGGGGCTGGCCGTGGACGCCATGCGCTTCTTCCTCACGGCCGTGATCGCCGACCGAGACTCTCTGCTCCTGCCGGCGACGGGCGGTCCGGCGGTGGCGTCGGAGCGAACAAGAGAAGCACAGGAGCGCGTGCACGCCGCGATCGGCGAGATGCTCGCCCGCGGCGCCCAAGACGGGTCGATTCAGCGGTCCATCGGTGTCTACGACGTAGCGTGGTTGGGAGCCAGCCTGGCCCAGCCTGGTCGTCCGAGCCCCATGTGGGAGGAGACGAGCGGTCGCCTGCTCGAGACGTACCTGGCGGGGCTCGGCGCCGCTCCCTAGCGGACGAGGCCACGGTGGTGCTCAGCGTTGCAAAACCGCCAGCACGGCGTGGGCGTAGGCGCACTCGGCGTCCTGATGCGGCTGCGCCACCGAGACGGCCTCCTGCCCGGCCTCGGGCACCGGCGCGAGGTGCACGGCATACCGGCCGTCATCGTCGCGCTCCAGGCGCACGAAGCTCTCGCCAAGCACGGCGCGCATCTGGTCCTCCCGCGGCAGCCACAGCGTCTCCTCGAGGTCGACCGAGTCCAGCGCCCACTCCGCGACGCCGTTGAAGCCGATCACCGACCCCCCGACGAAGCGCTGCACGTCGACGGTCATGTCGGCCAGGTAGAAGACCTCGTCCTCCATCCCCGGCTTGTCGACGGCGAACCGGTCACCCGCGAGCGGCGACCACAGCAGACCGGCGGAATGGAGGTCATGGGCCAGCTCGAGGGTGATCATCGACCCATCCTCGCAAGAGCGGCTCGTCCTCGCCGCCGGTCCCCGCGCCTAGTGGATCTCACAGCCGTCCGGGCCGCATTCGGTGCTGCCTTCGTGCTCGTGACCGGGCTCGTGGACGCCAGCATCAGAGGTGAGCGTCACCAGGGCGCCCTGCCGGTCGGCCCGCGCACGCTGCAGAGCCTGCAGGAAGACGTCGACGGGCTGCGCTCCGGAGACGCCGTAGCGGCCGTCGACGACCGTGAACGGCACCCCGGTGGCGCCGTACGCCACCGCTTGCTGCTGGTCTTCGGTGACATTGCCCGCGTATGCCGTGGAACCCAGCACCTCGGCGACCCGCTCGCCCGGCATGCCGGCCTGTTCCGCGAGCTCGCGAAGCACGTCGTGGTCGGACACGTCCCGGCCCAGGGTGAAGTACGCGCTCAGGAACGACTCTTTGACTCGATCCTGCAGACCCGGGGCCCGAGTCTCGCTCTCCACCGCCCGCGCCAGGTGCAGCACGCGGTGCGCATCGGTGGTGTTGACCACCCCGGCCAGGTCGAGACGGAAGTCCAGGCCGTCTCCGGCAGCGACCTGGGTCATCTGCTCACTCATGGCCTGGCCCGCCGCGAGCCCGCCGCCGTACTTCTCACCCAGGTGCTCGGCGACACCGCGACGATGCCCCGGCTCACCCGGGTGTGGGGCCGAGGGGTCGAGCTGGAAGGAGCGCCACACCAGCTCGACGTCGGCGCCGGAGAACTGGCTGACCGCGGCCTCCAGCCGGCGTTTGCCGACGTAGCACCACGGGCAGACCACGTCCGACCAGACCTGCACTCTCAGCGGTGCAGGCTCGGTGGTCAGCACGGGTGAGGAAGCCGAAGTCGAAGCCGTCATACCGCAGTGAACATCGCCCTCAGGTCGTGGTGTTCCCGGTTCACATGGCGCGGGCCGAGCTGCGCCGCAGCGCCCACGCGCCGATGACGAGCAGCACCAGCGCCATCGCGGCCAGGACCCCGAGGTCGGGTGCGATATCGAGCAGGGTGGCGTTGCGGCGCTGCACCTCGGCCATGGCGTCGTAGGCCCAGGCGTGTGGGGTGATGTGCGCGACCTGGCGCAGGGTGTCACCGAAGAGCTCAAGGGGGTACATGCACCCCCCCAGCGCTCCGAGCACCAGACCGAAGCCGATGCCCAGGCCACCGGCGGCACCCTCGTTGTCCACCATCGAGCCCAACACCATGGCGGCGCCGGCAGAGACGCTGGCGAAGAACGTCAGGACGACCAGCGCGAGGGGCCACGACCCCCACTGCACGCCGAAGAGCAACGTCGTGGCGATGATGATGTAGACACCCTGGAACGCGGCGATCGCGAAGCGCCCCAAGGCCTGGCCGGTGATGGCCTGGGCGGGCGTGACCGGCGCGCTGAGCACGCGGGAGACCACTCCGTACCGCCGGGCCTGGATCAGCGTGGCCGAGCCGGTCAGCGAGGCGATGAAGACGAAGAGGATGAGCTGCGAGGCCGCCCCCTGGTCGAACTGACCGGCCAGCCCGTCGAACTCCTCGCTGATCTGGTCGTCGCTCTCGACGGTCAGGGTGGCCGGTTCGACCTGTTTCTGCGCCGCGTCGAGTGCGGCCGAGACCTCACGCTCGCTGCGCCCGTCGCCGCTCAGCGCTGCCACCTGGCCACGCCGCGCGTTCGCGCTGGATACGGCCGCGCGCACCGACTGCGCGGCGGCCTGCGACGGGGCACCCGCCCCGACGAGGATCGACAGGTCAGCATCCTGACCGTCGGCGAAGGCCCGGGCCTGGTCGTCCTCGATGATCAGGCCGACGTCGGTGCGTCCGCGAGCGACCTGCTCGCGAATGGCGTCCCTGCCCGCGAAGGTGACCTGCGCCGAGTGCGCATCCCTCAGCTGCTCGACGACGGCACTGCGCAGCGCGGTGTCACCACCTGCGATGGCGACCTTCGCCGCCGGTCCGTCCGACCCGAACGACGCCCCGATCACCGTGACCAGGATCAACGGGAAGATGAAGACGAAGAAGATGTTCGACCGGTCGGCCAAGAACCGGCGCAGCTCGACGGCCGCGATGGCGAGCGTGGCTCGGATGCCCATCACGGCTGGGCGCTCCGATCCGGGAGCGCTGCGCTGACCACCAGCATCACGACGGCGAAGCCGACCATGATGGCAAGAGGCGCCCCGGTGTCGCTCAACCCACCGCCGTTGGCGCTGATGCCCAGACCACGGGTGAAGGCCGCGATCGGGTTGAGGTCGAGAACGCGGGCCAACAGCCCGGTGCCGGTGATCGGGAAGAACGCCCCGCCGGCGAGACCCAGGGAGACGGCCAGGATCGACTGTGCCACCCCCGCCTGCTCCGCTGTTCCCGCGAGCTTAGCCACGATGAACATCAACGAGGTGCTTGCGGTGACGACCGCGACGATCAGCACACCCACGACCAGAGGCGACCCGAAGCTCACGTCGAAGAACAGTGCGCCGAAGGTCAGCAGCGCGCCGGTCGCCACCACCCCGAGGACGAAGCTGACCAGACCCTTGGCGGCGACGATCAGCCGGGGGTTCATCGGCATCGACTGCAACCTCGCGTAGGTGCCCTGCTCGCGTTCGGCGATCAGCCCCAGCACCCCGAACCCGACCGTGAACAACAGGAACAGCCCGGCCTGCCCGGCGACGGTGGAGGCGGCGGGGCTCAGCTGCTCTTGGGACAACCGGCCGGGGGAGAGGGTCAAGGTCGGCCCCGACGTGGACGCGTCCTGCGCCACCTGCCCCAGCTCGGCCGGGGTCAGACCGAGCTCCGACCCGGCAGAGGCCGCCACCGCCCCGTCGTTGATCTGCTGCAGGACCGACTGCACGATGGAGAGCACGACCTGACCTTCCAGCCCACTGCTCTCGGACTCGACCGCCGTGACGTCCACCTCGCTGCCCGAGGCCACCGAGGCGGTGAACCCTTCCGGCACGATGAGGCCGACATCGACCCGCCCGTCCTCGGCCCGGCTCCGCGCCTGGGACGTCGACACCTCCTGCACCGTCACATCGAGGCCGTCGACCTGCGGTAGCACCTCACCGAACGTCGACGCGATCTGGTCGTCCGCGGGAGCCGAGATCGCCACGGTGGTCGGCTGCAGCCGCGAGTCGGCCGCGTCACCGAAGACGAGGTTGAACACGAACATCAGAGCCAGCGGCACCACGAGAGCAAAGATGATCACCGACCGGTCGCGGACCCGTTGGCGCAGGTCGGATGCCGTCATCGTGAACAGGGCGCCCATGGTCAGTCCCGGAGTGCTTTGCCGGTGAGGTGCAGGAAGACCGACTCCAGGTCGGGCCGGGCGATCTCGACGTCCGACAGCGACATTCCAGCCGAGGTGGCGGTATTGACCACCGTGGCCACCGCGGTGGGGGCGTCGCGCACGGTCAGGCGCACCTCGCGACGGTCGTGCTCCATCCGCTCCACCGCTTGCAGCGGCTCCAGCGCTCGCGCCGCGCGCTCGACGTCGCCTGAGCCGACGAGCCGGATGGTGTCGACCCCACCGGTCAGCTGGATGAGCTCGTCCTGCGTGCCCTCCGCCTGGATCTGGCCGGAGTCGATGATGGCGACCCGGTCGCACAGCCGGTGCGCCTCCTCCATGTAGTGCGTCGTGTAGAGCACCGCCATGCCCTCCCCGGCCAACGCCTCCACCGACTCCAGAATGGCGTTGCGCGACTGCGGGTCCACTCCCACCGTCGGCTCGTCCAGGATCAGCAGGGTTGGCCGATGCAGCAGGCCCACCCCGATGTTGAGGCGCCGCTTCATGCCACCGGAGAACTGCTTGGTGGCTTCCTTTGCACGGTCGGCGAGGCCGATCAGCTCCAGCACCTGCCCGACGCGGCTCTTCAGCTCTGCGCCGCGCAGTCCCTGCAGCCGCCCGAAGAACCTGAGGTTCTCGCGCGCCGAGAGCTCGGGGTAGATAGCAAGGTCCTGGGGCACCAGACCGATGTGCCGTTTGGGCTCGACGTCGCCGCCCGACATCGTGTGGCCCACGATCGACACGGTCCCCGAGCTGGCTGGGATGAGGCCCGCCACCATCGAGATGGTGGTGGTCTTCCCCGCGCCGTTCGGACCCAGCAGGCCGAAGGTCTCCCCACTCCTGATCTGGAACGACACCCCGTCGACGGCGGTGAACGACCCGAAGCGGCGTACGACGTCGTCGACGACCAGCACGGGGTCTGAACCGGTTGCGGTCGAGCTCACGGGCGTCTCCTTCGGGTGGTGTCCGACCACCGTATGGGTCACCCCACGCCTGCGGCAGTGACGAATGTCACCGGTTTGGTCTGTTCTCACCTCGGGGTGTGTCTCGAGTCGCGGCCCCCGCGCGAGCTGACGCGGGGAAGCCGCCCCACGCCGGCCCACCCACCGCCGAGAGAGCCCGAGTGCGGCCGTACGCTCAGCCCTGCGATACGGCATACCGAAAGGACACGATGGCAGCTCGATGGTGGACGTTGGTCGCAGTGTGCACGGGGGTGTTCATGCTGTTGTTGGACATCACCATCGTCAACGTCGCGTTGCCCGACATCCAGCGGGATCTCGACGCTACCCTGTCGGACCTGCAGTGGGTGATCGACGCCTACGCGCTGGTGTTGGCCGCGCTGCTGCTGACCGCTGGGTCGCTCGCGGACCTGTACGGGCGCAAGAGACTCTTCCTGCTCGGCATAGCCGCCTTCGGGCTGGGCTCGCTGCTGTGCGGTCTGGCGCCGACCATCCTGACCCTGACGCTGGCCCGCGGCGCCCAGGGCATCGGCGGTGCGGCGATGTTCGCCACTGCTCTGGCGCTGTTGGCCTCGACGTTCTCCGGGCGTGAACGCGGGGTGGCCTTCGGTGCCTTCGGCGCGATCACGGGTGTGGCCGTGGCTGTGGGGCCGGTTCTGGGCGGCGTGCTGACCACCGGCCTGTCGTGGCGCTGGATCTTCTGGGTCAACCTGCCGATCTGTGTCGCGGCCATCGCCATCACCTGGCGCAAGGTGGCCGAGTCGAAGGACCCCCACGCCGGCCCGCCCGACTGGGTAGGGTTCGTGACCTTCAGCGCGGCGCTCGGGCTGCTGGTGTTCGGGCTCATCGACGCCGGGCTGCGGGGGTGGGGCGACCCGCTGATCGTGGGGTGCCTGCTCGGCTCGGCGGCGTTGCTCGTGGTCTTCGTCGTCAGCCAGCGCCGGGGGAGCCATCCGATGTTCGACCTGGCTCTGCTGCGAAAACCCACGTTCGTCGGTGGGCTCGTCGCGGCTTTCGCCGTGTCATCCTCCATCTTCTCGTTGCTGGCCTACCTCGTGATCTACCTACAGAACGTGCTGGGCTACTCCGCGATCGGCGCCGGCCTCCGGCTGCTCTTCCTGTCGGTCGCCTCGTTCTTCGCCGCCACCATCGCCGGTCGGCTCACCGCGCGGGTGCCCACCAAGTGGCTGATCGCACCGGGCTTCTTCCTGCTCGGATGTGGGCTCAGCCTGTTGCTGCTCATCGACCCAGACACTTCGTGGACGGTGATCATCCCCGGCCTGCTGGTCAGCGGGGTGGCCATCGGCATGATCAACGTGCCGCTCGCCTCCACAGCGGTGGGTGTGGTCGCCACCGAGCGGTCGGGGATGGCCTCGGGGGTGAACTCGACCTTCCGCCAGGTCGGAATCGCCACCGGCATCGCGGCACTGGGCTCGATCTTCAGCCGCATCGTCTCCAGCGACATCACCGACCAGCTTCGTGGCACGCCCGCGGCCGGCCAGGCCGATGCGATCTCGGCGGCGGTGACCGGCGGGCAGATCGACCGCGTGGTGCAGATGGCGCCCCAGGCCTTTCAGGCCACCCTGGAGCAGGTGGCGACGGTCGGCTTCGTCGACGCGCTCAACCAGATCACGCTGATCGCCGCAGCGACGGCCTTCGTCGCCAGCGTGCTCTGCCTGGGGCTCATCCGCCAGCGTGACTTCGTGAGCTAGCCGCCCGCGGATGAGGTGCTGGCACGCACCCGGTTGTTGCGAGGCTGGTGCTCCAGCTCGGCCCAACCGAGCAGCTTGAGCACTGGGGTGACGTAGTTCGCGAAGCGGCCGCGATATCCCTTGCGTAGGCCGTAGTAGCCGCCCACCGGGTTGCTCGGGTCCCGCGCCCACGCCTCGACGGTGCCGTCCTTGACCGGCTTGCCCTCATCGGCATTGCCCAGGGGCACCCAGTCACCACGCTCGACGAGCATCTGGCGCAGGTCGTCCAACGCTCGGAGTCGATAGGAGAGCCGGGTGGTGCCGACCTGGATCACCAGTGCCGGCGGGTCCGCGGCCTCATCGCGCCATGCGGAGAATGTCGAGGAGCGCGTGGGAGTCTCCACGAGCCACGGGTCGTCCGCGGTGCCGCCGCCGTAGGTCACCTGGCTCATGGGATCACTCCTTCCGCCGCAAAACGTAGCAACCTTAAGGTGACACCTAGTGTCATGGTTGTTCGCCGGGTGCTCGGTCGGGCCGGCGCAGGGAAGGAAAGATCGGTGCGAGCGTCGCGACTCCTGATGATGCTGCTGCTGGTCCAGAACCGTGGGCGCATGACCACCGGCGAGCTCGCCCGCGAGCTGGAGGTCAGCACGCGCACGGTGCTGCGCGACGTCGATGCACTCTCGGAGGCCGGGCTGCCCGTGATCGTGCAGGCGGGTCGAGGTGGTGGGATCGAGCTCGGTTTCAACTACCGGACCCGGCTCACGGGGCTGTCGGGCGACGAGGCGGAGGCCCTGGGGGTGCTGTTGGGGCGTGAGTCGCCCGAGCTCAACGCCCTCGGCATGGCGACCTCGGTGGCACGAGCGAAGACCAAGCTCCTCGAGTCGCTGCCCGACCCGAGTCGGCACATCGCTCAGCGTGCCGCCGAGCAGTTCCGCATCACGCCGGCACGTCTGCCTGAGGACGAGCGACTAACTGCGCTGGCCGACGCGGTATGCCCTCGACGTGTCGTACGCATCAGGTCGCGAGGGCCACAACCGCGCACCATCCACCCCGTCAAGCTCACCCTCGCCGCCCACGGATGGGAGCTGGACGACGCGCTCGACCCCGGCTCGCCGGTCCCGCTCGAGCGGTGCGGCACCGTCAACATCTCGAGTCGGGTCTTCGCGTAGTTGCCCTTGCGCAGGGCGTGGGTGGGCTCGACCGGATGGTGCCGGGGTCGCCGCCTCGTCCACATCTCCGTAGGCCCGTCGCCTCCTGTGGACAACTCGTTACCGCAGCCCGATGAGGTGGGAGAATAGACACATGTTCGAAGCAAGTGGAGCGCGAGGCGAGTCTCTGGCAGTCGCCGACTCACTGCGGTCCGCGGGTCGGTCCGCAGCCGGTGAGTGGCGGTCGCCGGGGCAGGTGTTGGCGGGTGAGCTCGAGGCTGGTGTGCGCGTCATGGGTTCGGCGGTGCGGGGTATGGAGTCCAGTGCTCACGTGTTGTCGGGTTCGGAGGTGGCCACGGGGTTGGCGAAGCTCGATGAGCTGGCGGGGTTGGTTGAGACCGCTCGGGTGCTGCTGATCGCTGAGAGTCTGGCCCGGGGGTTAAATACCGAGAGGGGGTTGCGCGCGTATGACTGGGCGGCGGCGCGGTGCCCGGGTTCTTCGCGGGCGCAGGTCGCTGATGTGGTCACGGTCGCTCAGGGGATGGGGGAGCCGGGTCATGCCTGGGTGGCCGAGAGGGTCACCGGGCAGGTCGCTGGGCAGCGGCTGCCGGTGCGCCGG
>JBAUJO010000106.1:0-2785 GCA_049683875.1 Ornithinimicrobium sp. | reverse complement strand
GGTCAAGGTCGGTGCCGGCTTCGACGTCGCGCAGCTTCCCGAGGGGGTCGAGGCCCACTGGGTGTCCCACGAGCACGAGGCGGTGGAGTGTGTGCTGTGGTGGGGTGCGGCGGTCACGGAGCCGGGGGGCAGGAGCGCGGTGGTCTCCTCCGCAGGACAGTGGCACCGTCTGCGAGCCGCGGGAGGGCCGGCACAGGCCGCGCGGGTGGACGCACCAGCGCACATCGGCACGGTGCTCTACGAGCTCGACCCCGCCGTGGCAGCCGCTGGGCTGCGCCCGCAGGTGGCCGACGAGGTCCAGGCGCGGCTGCTGGGGTCGGGCGCCTACCTGACCGGTGACGGCTCCCACGAGACGGTGTGGGCACGCGGCTGGGCGGTGCACGATGTCCTGCCGTTGCGCACGGCTGCCCTGCGTGGATGGGCGCGCCAGGAGGACGTGGGCGCGTTGACCGTGAAACGCCCCGCGCGTCGTGCTCCTGGCGGCGCGGCGCTGCCGGAGGGCGACGTGCTGCGTCGCCGCATCGCGCCGAGCGGCAACCGCCCGGCCACCCTGCTCCTGACCGATATCCTTCCCTCGGGCCCCGGGGTCGCGCTCTGGGTCAGTCCCTGGCCCCGCGGTGAGCGGGCAGGGCCGTGAAGCGTTCCACGTTCTCGGTCGCACCGGAGACCACCAGCTCGTCACCCGGCTGCACCACCGTCTCGGGGACGGCGTAGGTGAAGTCCTCCCGCCCGCGCTTGATGCCGACGACGGTGACCTCGTACTTCGTGCGGACCTCCGACTCGGCCAGGCTCATGTCCCACGTCTCGCGCGGGGCGTCGGTGCGCACGATGGCGAACCCGTCCTGGAACTCCAGGTAGTCCTGCACGCCGCCGGTCACCATGTGAGCCACTCGTTGCCCCATCACGTACTCGGGGTAGATCACGTGGGTGGCCCCAATGCTAGACAGGATCTTGCCGTGCTTGCGGGTGATGGCCTTGGCGTAGATCCGCGCCACCCCCGCCTCGACCAGAGTGATCACGGTCAGCACGCTGGCCTCGACGTCCGAGCCGATCGCGACGACCGCGCTCTCGATCTCCGAGACGCCGAGCTGACGCATCGCCTCGCCGTCGGTGCTGTCGGCCTGCACGGTCAGAGTGAACTCGTCGGCGTAGCGTTGCACCCGGGTGACGTCCTCGTCGACGGCCAGCACCTCGATCTCCTGGCGGATCAGCGACTCGGCCACGGCGGTGCCGAAGCGGCCCAGCCCGACCACCAGTACGGTCCCGGAGTGCACCGGCCGGGCTCTGCGCTTAGCCAACAATGGGTCGCTCCGTCGGTAGTCGGTAGTGCCGGTGCCTGGTGTTCAAGGCTATGGCCGATGCGACCGTGATGCTGCCCACACGCCCGATGAACATCAGGACCATGAGCACGACCTGGGATGCCGGGGGCAGCTGCGCGGTGATGCCGGTGGACAGCCCCACTGTGGCGAACGCCGAGACCACCTCGAACGACACGTCGAGGGCGGGTAGGTCGGTCGTGGTCATCGTCACCACGATGGCCACCGCGACCAGACCCACCGCCAGCAGGGCCACGGTCAGGGCCTGGCGCTGCACCGACTCGCTGATCCGGCGCCCACCGATGGTCACGTCCGGCTCGCCGCGGATCTCCGCCCAGATCACGAAGCCCAGGATGAAGAAGGTCGTGACCTTGATCCCCCCGGCCGTCCCGGCACTGCCTCCGCCGATGAGCATCAGCCCGGTGGTGATGGCCTCGGTCTCGTCCTTGATCTGGCCGTAGTCGACCGTGTTGAAGCCGGCGGTGCGGGGAAAGACCCCGCCCGCCACGGAGCCCATGAGCTGGCCCGAGGGTGACATCTCGTCCAGCGTCCCACCGGTGGTGGTCTCGAACACCCAGAACAGCACGGTCCCGAGCACGAGCAGCAACAGGCTGCCCCAGACTGTGATGCGGGTGTGCAGCGTCCACCTGCGAGGCTGTCGCCACCGCTGGCGCAGCTCGCGCAGGACCGGGAACCCCAACCCGCCCAGAATGACCGCGGCGCTGACCGTCCCGACGATCACCGGGTCGGAGACGAAGCCGGTCAGGCTGTCGCTGTAGATCGAGAACCCGGCGTTGTTGAAGGCCGACCCGGCGTGGAAGATCCCACTCCACAGCGCGGCATCCCAGTCCTGGCCGTAGCCGAACCGGAACCGCAGCACCAGCACGAGCGCCACGCACACCTCGATCAGCAGCATCATCGCGACCACGCGCCCGAGCACGCGCCGGACATCACCGAGGGCTGTCGTATGGGTCTCCGCCTGCGCGACGAGGCGGCTGCGCAGGCCCAGCTTTCCACGCACGGTCAGCGTCAGCAGCGTGGCCAGGGTCATCACGCCGACGCCACCGATGTGGATCAGCACCAGGATCACGCTCTGGCCGAAGGGGGTCCAGTAGGTGGGCGTGTCCACGGTGATCAACCCGGTCACACACACGGCCGAGACCGTGGTGAACGAGGCGACCATCAGGTCGCCGGCGCCGGGGTCGGTCCGCGAGACCGGCAGCATCAGCAACGCAGTCCCGCAGGTCACCGCCAGCGCGAACGCCACGGTGACCAGGCGGGCCGGCGAGGCGAACAGGGCGGACACGGACTAGCCGCGGATCTGTTCGACCGGCTGCGAGGAGTCCACCGCGAGGTCGCTGGACGAGGGCTCGCGTCCGGCCGCCATCGCCAGCGAGCCCCAGGCGGCCACCATGGCCCCGTTGTCGGTGCACAGGCCCGGGCGAGGCACGCGCAGCCTCAGCCCGGCC
>JBAUJO010000105.1:0-13471 GCA_049683875.1 Ornithinimicrobium sp. | reverse complement strand
CTATCGCCTCGTGCTCAATGTCGGGCTGGTGGTCGTGTCGATGATCGCGGCCGTCGTCGTCGTCACGGTCGGGGTCATCCCGTTCCTGGGGTTGGTCGTGCCGAACGTCGTGCGACTGGCCCTCGGCGACAACGTGCGCCGCGTGCTACCCATCACTGCGCTGACAGGGGCCGGCTTCGTGCTCGTCTGCGACGTGATCGGTCGGGTGGTCCGTTTTCCCTACGAGATCCCCGTGGCCACGGTGGCCGGGGTCGTGGGGGCGGGGCTGTTCATCTGGCTCATCCTGCGTCAGACCCGGGGGCGGCGATGACCACCACGCATTCCTCCACGGGCGGGCGCACGTCGACCGAGATCATGCGCGAGCAGCAGGTGCGCCGACGGGTGCTGCTGCTCGCCGTGCTGGCCACTGGCGCCGTCGCCGCCTTCCAGCTGCTGTTCGTGCAGGGGTCGTGGTCCTACGCCATGGACCTACGGCTGCGTCAGGTCGGAGCCCTCGTGGTGGTCGGAGCTGCAGTCGGCGCCTCCAGCGTGGTCTTCCAGACCATTGCCGGCAGCCGGATCCTCACCCCCGGCGTGATGGGGTTCGACTCCGTCTACGTCCTCGTGCAGACCGTGGTCGTCTACGTCCTCGGTGCCAGCACATTGCAGCTCATGGGCGTGACCGAGCGGTTCCTGCTCAACACCCTGGCTCTGTCCGCCTTCGGCCTGCTGTTGTTCCGCTGGCTGTTCCGCCGGTACAGCACCAATTTGTTCGTCCTGGTGCTGGTCGGCGTAGTGCTCGGCTCGCTCTTCGCCTCGCTCACCACTCTGGCCTCGCGCATGCTCTCCCCCGATGACTACCTGACCCTTCAGACCGTGCTCTTCGCGAGCTTCACCACCGTCGACGCGACCTTGCTCGGCGTCACCTCGGTTGCCTGCGCTGCAGGGTTGCTCCTGCTACGACCCCTGACCCGATTCCTGGATGTCGTCGACCTTGGCCGGGACCACGCTGTGGCCCTCGGCGTGCCCTACCACCGGGTGGTCACCCAGACCCTGCTGGTGGTCACCCTGCTTGTTGCCACCTCCACCGCTCTGGTCGGCCCGGTGACGTTCCTCGGGTTGATCGTGGCCAACCTGGCCCGCCACGTTCTGCCCACCCACCGGCACGACGTGCTCATCGTCGGCGCCGCGCTCGTCGGCGTGACCTGTACGGTGAGCGGCCAGTTCCTCGTCGTGCACGCGTTCGGCCTGCACACGACGCTCAGCGTGGTGGTGAACCTCGTCGGCGGGCTCTACTTCATCTGGCTCCTGCTGAGGACGCGACTGTGATCGAGATCAATGGCGTTCGCCACACCTACGACCGCGATCCCGTGCTGCGGGACCTCACCCTGCAGCTGCCTCAGGGCCAGCTGACTTCGTTGGTCGGGCCCAACGGCGCCGGCAAGTCCACCCTGCTCTCGGTGATGGCCCGACTCCTCACCCCCGACACCGGGCAGGTCCTCGTGGACGGCCTCGACGTGGCGAGTACCCCGGGCGCGGAGGTGGCACGACGGCTCGCCGTCCTGCGTCAGGAGAACCGGGTCGCGGCCCGGCTGACCGTCGCCGATCTCGTCCGGTTCGGCAGGTTCCCTCATGGGCGCGGGAGGCTGGGTGGGCAGGACCATCGGCTGGTGGACGACGCGTTGGACTACGTCGAGCTGGGGCCCCTGCGCGAGCGCTACCTCGACCAGCTCTCCGGCGGCCAGCGTCAACGTGCCTACCTGGCCATGGTGCTGGCCCAGGGCACCGACTATGTCCTGCTCGACGAACCGCTGAACTCCCTCGACATGCGGCACGCCGCGGCCACGATGGCGTTGCTGCGCCGGGCCGCCGACGATCTGGGGCGCACGGTGGTGCTCGTGCTGCACGACCTCAACATGGCTTCGGCGCACTCCGACCACGTGGTCGCTATGCGCGAGGGTGAGGTGGTGGCCCAAGGGCCCCCGAGCCAGATCATGGACTCCGCCGTGCTCCGCCGGGTTTTCGACGTGGACATGTCCGTGGCCGCCGTCAACGGCCACCTGATCGGACTGCACTGGCGCGCCGCAACCGCGGCCCCCGACCCCAAGCATGACCACGACCACGACCACGACCACGACCACGAGGCGAGCGCATGACACGACCGACCCGACCGTCCACCGACCTCCAGGTCGTCTCGAGCCACCGGGTGAGCCCGGCGCTGGTGCGAGTGGAGTTCCGCTCCGATGACCTCAGCGCCTTCGCGAAGAGCTACGACACCGACCGCTACGTCAAGCTTCGTCTTGGCGGGCCGGGCGAGCGCGAGGTGCTTCGCACCTACACCGTGCTCGATCCGGACCTCCTCGAAGGCACCCTCGCGATCGAGTTCGTCGTGCACGGCGACTCCGGCGTCGCCGGGGCCTGGGCCGTGCGTGCCCGCCCGGGGGACCGGCTCGCCGTGTACGGACCCGGTGGGGCGTACGCCCCGTCACCGGAGGCTGACTGGCACCTCCTCGCTGGGGACCAGACCGCCATCCCTGCCATCCGGCAGTCGTTGGCCGCACTGTTGCCAGCGGCTGTGGCCGAAGTGGTCGTCGAGGTGGACACCCCCGAGCACGAGGTGCCGCTGCCGCTGACCTCGAGGACTCGCGTGCGGTGGGTGCACCGCTGTGCCGACGGGTCGTTGGTCGAGGCCGTGCGGTCGGCATCATGGCACCGCGGCCGAGTGCACGCGTTCGTCCACGGTGAGGCCGGGTCCGTCATGCACGGCATCCGTCCCTACCTGTTCGGCGATCGTGCGGTACCCCGTGCGGATGTCTCGATCTCCGGCTACTGGCGTCGTGGCCGGGCCGAAGAGGGGTTCCGCGAGTGGAAGGCCGAGCTTGCCGCGCGGGAGTCCCTCCCCGGTGCCACGGTCTAGCTCTCCAGGACGCCTCGGTGAACGACCGCTGAGCCTACCGGCGCTCAGTCGTTGTCGCCCCCGGTGTCGGACATCATCGCGGGCCCACCGTCCTCAGTCGCGGTCTCACCCACGTCCGGTCGCACCCACGCGGACACCTCCGGGGAGTCCGTGCCGTGCTCCCGCGTGTAGGCGCGGGCCCGGAGCCTGGCGTCGACCATCCGCTGGCGCAGGCCGGCGTAGCGGCCCGCCAGGCCCGGGACGCGGTCGATCACGTCAATGACCAGCTGGAAGCGGTCCAGATGGTTGAGCATCAGCATGTCGAAGGGGGTGGTGGTGGTGCCCTCCTCGATGTAGCCGCGCACGTGCAGGTTCGCGTGACCAGTGCGGCGGTAGGTCAACCGGTGGATCAGCCACGGGTAACCGTGGTAGGCGAACAGGATCG
Organism: Ornithinimicrobium sp.; assembly: GCA_049683875.1. GTDB lineage: Bacteria > Actinomycetota > Actinomycetes > Actinomycetales > Dermatophilaceae > Ornithinicoccus. The sequence continues at coordinate 10,151 of JBAUJO010000105.1, read as the reverse complement.
GCTTGTCGGTGCTGAAGATGGTGTCGAACTCGCGGTCCGACAGGCCGTGGGGGTGCTCCCTGTCGTCCTGCAGCCGCATGAGGTCGACGACGTTGACCACGCGCACCGAAAGGTCGGGCATGTGTTCGCGGATGAGGTCGGCCGCGGTGACCACCTCGAGGCTGGGGACGTCTCCGGCGCAGGCCAGCACCACGTCGGGCTCGACACCCTCGGTCTCGGTGCCCGCCCACGGCCAGATGCCCAGGCCCCGGGTGCAGTGCAGCATCGCCTCCTCGGCCGACATGAAGGTCGGCGCCGGCTGCTTGCCGGCCACGACGACATTGACGTACTGCTTGGTGCGCAGGACGTGGTCGTAGGTCGACAACAGCGTGTTGGTGTCCGGCGGCAGGTACACCCGGATGATGTCGGCCTTCTTGTTCACGACGTGGTCGATGAAGCCCGGGTCCTGGTGGGAGAAGCCGTTATGGTCCTGACGCCACACGTGTGAGGAGAGCAGGTAGTTCAACGAGGCTATGGGACGGCGCCACCCGATGTGGTTGGTGACCTTGAGCCACTTCGCGTGCTGGTTGAACATCGAGTCCACCAGATGGATGAAGGCCTCGTAGGAGCTCAGCATCCCGTGTCGGCCGGTGAGGAGGTAGCCCTCCAGCCAGCCCTGGCACTGGTGCTCGCTCAGCATCTCCATCACGCGGCCGGAGGGGGCCATGGGGTCTGTCGCATCGGTCTGGGTGTAGTTGGCGTTCCACTGCTTGTCCGTCACGTCGAACACCGCCTGAAGGCGGTTCGAGGCGGTCTCGTCGGGGCCGAAGATGCGGAAGTTCTCCGGGTTGCGGACGATGACGTCGCGCAGGAACTCCCCCAGCACTCGTGTCGCCTCTGTCAGCGGCGCGTCCACCGGGACCGCGTAGTCCCGCCAGTCCGGCATGCGCAGGTCGCGCAACACCAGCCCTCCGTTGGTATGCGGGTTGGCGCTCATCCGCAGCTGAGCCGGAGGCGCGGCCGCGAGGATGTCGGAGCTGACGGCGCCCGAGTCGTCGAAGAGCTCGTCGGGTCGGTAGCTGAGCAGCCAGTTGCGCAGGTTGCCCAGGTGCTCGTCGGTGTCGCGAGCATTCGCCAGCGGCACCTGGTGGCTGCGCCACGACCCTTCGGCCTGCTTGCCGTCGATCTCCTTGGGGCCGGTCCAGCCCTTGGGGGTGCGGAACACGATCATCGGCCACGCCGGTCGCCGGGCCTGCGTGCCCTCGGAGGCGGCACGGGCGTCGCTCTTGATCTGCTCGATATCGTCCAGCACGGTGTCGAGCAGCGCCGCGAACCGCCGGTGCACGCTCTCCCGAGGCTCGTCGTCGAAGCCCGCGGTAAAGAAGTGCGGGGTGTGACCGTACCCGCGCATCAGGTTGGCCAGCTCCCCCTCGCCGATCCGGGCGAGCACGGTGGGGTTGGCGATCTTGTAGCCGTTGAGGTGCAGCACCGGCAGCACCACACCGTCGCTCACCGGGTTGAGGAACTTGTTGGAGTGCCAGGAGGTCGCCAGTGGCCCGGTCTCGGCCTCTCCGTCGCCCACGACCGTGAACGCCACCAGGTCGGGGTTGTCGAACACCGCGCCGTAGGCGTGTGACAACGCATACCCCAGCTCGCCACCCTCGTGGATCGACCCAGGCGTCTCGGGCGCCACGTGCGAAGGGATGCCGCCCGGGTAGGAGAACTGACGGAACAGCCGCCGGACCCCGTCGGTGTCCAGACCGATGTCGGGGTAGGTCTCGGTGTAGGTACCGTCGAGGTAGGACGCGGCGACGAGGCCCGGACCCCCGTGGCCGGGCCCGGTGACGTAGATCGAGCTCAAGGCACGCTGCGCGATCGCCCTGTTCATGTGGGCGTACAGGAAGGTCAGCCCGGGCGTGGTGCCCCAGTGGCCCAGCAGGCGCGCCTTGACGTGCTCGGCGCGCAGCTCCTCACGCAGCATTGGGTTGTCGCGAAGGTAGATCTGGCCCACCGACAGGTAGTTCGCCGCGCGCCACCAGCGGTCGAGCCGCTGCGCGGTCACATCGTCGAGCTGCCCACCAACGCCTTCACCTGCTCGTTCAACCGGGTCGCGAGTCTGGTCATGCGCCGGGGCCTGAGCCATCCGAGCTCCTTCCACTGTGGTCTATGAAGCCTCGCACGCTGGGCGCGGCTCGAACTAGGGGCTAACGACCCTTGACCTCTTGGAGCCAGGTCAGCACGCCGGTGCCGTGGACGGCGAGGTATGCCGTGACCGCCGCCACCGACGGCAGCACCGTCATCTCCACGGGCAGCCCGAAGATCATGCTCGTCAGGATGATGACCATCAGCGGCAGCGGGATGAGCGAGGCACAGGCCCCGGCGGCCAGCGAGATGACGGCCACCGCCAAGGGCAGGCCGGGGATGACCTGCGCGAGCAGCGCACCGAGGGCGGCGCCGATGAACAGCAACGGGAAGAAGGGCCCGCCGAAGAAGCCCCAGCGCATGGAGACCACAAACGCCAGGATCTTGCCGAGCACCACCATCGCCAGCAGGCCCAGACCCAGCGAGGGCCCGTCACTGAGAATGACGCCGAGATCCTGCCTGCCGCTGAACATGGTCAGCGGAAGGGCGAAGCCCACCGCGGCGATGACGGCGGCTCCCGCCAAGCCGCGCAGCACCGGGTGGGTCACTCGAGCAGCCAGGCGCGCGGACAGGCCCATCGCCACCGCGACGCCGAGCCCGAGGGCGGCCCCGGTCAGGCCCAGCAGCAGCGCCGCCGGAATCCACCACAGCTTCAGCTCTGGCGCCGGGATCTGGTAGACCGCGAGGAAGGGCGTGCCCAAGGCGGGGAACAGCACCAGGAACGCCGAGAGCGCGGAGACCAGCCCGGGAGCCATCCGCTTGAAGCCGCTCGACCAGCGCGGATGGTAGATCTCCATGGCCATGATGGGCCCGACGTAGGCGAAGGTCCCCAGGCCACCGAACACCGCGGAGATGCCGGCGAAGGTCAGGTCCGCTTTCTCCTCCTCGTCGTCACCGCTCCGTCGCGCGACCGCGGTGCCGATCCCCGCGCCGAGGGACCCCAGCGGCGCCTCCGGGCCGACCGAGGCGCCTCCGACCAGGCTGGTCAGACCGATGGTGGCGATGCGGACGGCGTGGGCCGGCTCGACCTCGCCCTCGATGAGCTCGTCGACGAAGTTGGGGTCCGGCCCGTGCATCGCGAACCGCAGGCGCAGCCACCCGACTCCGGCGCCGGCCACCAGCACGATCACCACCGCATACAGCGACCCGGTGAACCACCCGCTCGGCGTCTCGCGGCCGCTCCACACCACCTCGTGCAGCAGGTGCTCGGCGCCCAGGAAGAGCAGCACCGACAGGCCGCTCACCACGCCGACCAGGGCTGAGCGCAGCAGGTGGCGCCCATACCCGGTATCGAGCACGAACCCGTCTGCGGCCATCACGTCCCTTCCGACTCAGCGTAATAGTGGGCACACTACGGGGACCATCCCTTGCTCGACCAGCACAATGCTGGGCAGCAGGAGCGGCCAGAGATGAGGATCGAAGATGAACATCGTCGGCACCGTTGAGCCCAGCGACGTCGATAGAATCACGGGCAAGGTCTTTATGACCGAAGGCGACAAGTCACGCAACCTGTCCGCGTTCTGGGTGCTGTTGACGTTGTCCGCCGTGATCGCCACCGCCGGAGTCATCGCGGACTCTACGGCGACGGTGATCGGCGCCATGATCGTCGCGCCGCTGATGACCCCGATCCTCGGCACGGCCATGGCCATCGTGCTCGCTCGTCGCGCGGCCATGCTGCGCAGCGCCTCCCTGGTCGCGGGAGGGGCGCTGCTGGTCGTTGCCGTCGGCTACCTGCTGGGTCTGCTCATGCCGGTAGACGTCGTCGCCGATACCAACTCGCAGGTCTCCGGGCGGGTCAATCCGGGCCTCATCGATCTGGTGGCGGCGCTGGCCACCGGGTTGGTCGGCGCCTTCGCGCTCCTGCGCTCTGAGATCTCGGACACGCTGCCGGGGGTGGCTATCGCGATCAGCCTGGTGCCTCCGTTGGCGGTCATCGGGCTCACGGCCGAGGCCGGCGCCTGGCAGGAGTCCTTCGGCGCTCTCGTGCTGTTCAGCACGAACGTGGCCGCGATCATCGCGACCGGCACCTTGCTCATGCTGGTGGCCGGGGTTCGCGACATCGCGAAGGGTTCCGGCATAGAGGTGGGAAAGCTCCGTGGACGTACGCTGGCGGGCGTCGGCTCACTGTTGCTCCTCGTGAGCGTGCCGTTGGCGCTCGGCAGCGGCAGCGCCCTTCTCCAGCACTACCTGGCCGGCCAGGTGCAGGACGTGGCCGACGACTGGGCAAAGGAAGAGAACTGGGTCGTCACCGACGTGTCGGTCAGCAACAACTTCGGAGACTTCAATGTCGCTGTCCGGGCAGTCGGTCAACCACCCGAAGCCAACAAGCAGACCTTCCGGCGCAAGCTCGACGCGGCCGGGCTGGAGTCCGTGGAGGTGGAGATGACCTTGCTCTTCGGCGGGCAGGTGAACCTCGCCCCGGAGGGTAGTGACCGCGGTGAGTGACTGGGATGCCTCAAACTGGACGGCGCTGGTCCTGCTCACCTATATCGTCCTGCAGATTCTCATCCGCGTCATCGCCCCCGGCTTCGTTCCTGAGAACCGCCGACCCTCCTCCGGGATGGCGTGGGTGGTGTTCATCCTCATCTTTCCCTTCGCCGGGCTCGCCACGTGGTGGACCTTCGGGCGTACGTCGATCGGCGGGAGCCGGCGTCGGCGCCAGGTCGACGCGAGCAGCTACCTGAACGAACGTCTCACCGAGGGCCCGGTCATGAGCTCTGACCACGACGCCCCGCCGCACGTGGCCTCGGCGATGCGGCTCAACGAGTATCTGGGAGCCTTCCCTCCCGGGCGCTCCAGCACGGTCGACTTCTACTCGGACTACGACGCCTCGATCCAGGCCATGGCCGACCTCATCGACACCGCGACGCAGTGGGTGCACGCGGAGTTCTACATCACCGCCTGGGACGAGACCACCGAGCCCTTCTTCGCTGCGCTCGTGCGCGCCTCCGATCGAGGCGTTCGGGTGCGGCTGCTGTTCGACCACCTCGGCACCCGGGGCCTGCCGGTCTACAAGGAGCTCCAACGCAAGCTGGCACAGACCTCGATCGAGTGGCACGCCATGCTCCCCGTGCGCCTGGGGCGGGACTTCAACCGCCGTATCGACCTGCGCAACCACCGCAAGATCCTGGTCGTCGACGGAAGCCGTGCGGTCATGGGCTCGCAGAACATGACCGAGCCCGGCTACAACAAGCCCAAGAACCACCGCGCCGGTCGCCGCTGGGTCGAGCTGACCTGCCGTGTCGACGACACCCTCGCACAGTGCCTGGACGCGATCTTCGCCAACGACTGGTATGTCGAGACCGGCGTCGGCCTCTGGGACGAGATTCGCGCCATCCCCCATACGGCCGAGAGCACGGCGGCGGGCGAAGTCCTGGGGCAGGTGATCCCGAGCGGCCCGGGCATCCGCGCGGAGAACAACCTGCGCCTGTTCACCTCGCTCATCTACGGCGCCCGAAGTCGCCTGTCGTTGACCAGCCCCTACTTCGTGCCCGACGAGTCCCTGCTGTACGCCGTGACGACAGCCGCCCAGCGCGGGGTGGACGTCGAGCTTTTCGTCGGCGAAGTGGGCGATCAGTTCATGGTCTGGCACGCGCAACGGTCCTACTACCACGCCCTGCTCGAGTCGGGTGTGAAGATCTACCTGTACCAGGCGCCGCTGGTGCTGCACTCCAAGCACTTCTCCGTCGACGACGACGTGGTGGTCATCGGCTCCTCGAACATGGACATGCGCTCGTTCGCGTTGAACTATGAGGTCTCCATGATGGTCACCGGTCGCGACGTCGTCGACCACGTCAAGGCGGTCGAGGACGGCTACCGGGCTCGATCACGTCTGCTGACCGAGCATGACTGGGGCCAGCGCAGCCCGGTCAGCCGCTATCTCGACAACCTGATGAGACTGACGGCGGCACTTCAGTGACCCTTCTTTACGCGGTGCTTCAGTGGTAGAAACAGGTGTTGACCCGCCCCCGTGAGGAGACCGCCATGGCCGCAACGTTGAGTGTCTGGAAGTTCGCTGACGAGTCGGGCGCCGACGACGCCGTCAGCACCCTGCAACAGCTCGTCAAGCAGGACCTGATCAAGGTCCACGACGCTGCCACCGTCTCCTGGGCGGAGGGCGCGAAGAAGCCGAAGACGCGACAGCTGAACAACCTCGCCGCCGCCGGCGCGATGAGTGGGACCTTCTGGGGCATGCTGTTCGGGCTGCTCTTCTTCGTGCCCCTGCTGGGGGCCGCCGTCGGCGCGGCCACCGGGGCCTTGTCCGGGATGCTCGCCGATGTCGGGATCGACGACGACTTCATCGACAACGTGCGCCGACAGGTCACCCCCGGCACCTCAGCCCTGTTCGTCATGACCTCCGACGGAGTGCGGGACCGGGTGCGAGAGGCCTTCGAGGGGTCACGGGCCGAGCTCATCCACACCAACCTGTCGCGGGAGGACGAGGCCGCCCTGCGGGAGGCCTTCAGCGAAGAGGGCTGAGCCCGACGACCGCGACGTCCACCACCCCGCCCGCCGCAGCGATCCCGGCTGTCCTTCGGCCGTTCGTTCGGTGGATGGCGGGGTACGAGGCCGATGGTCTGACCCCTGCCGTGCACCGCGGGCTACCGTCCGACACGCTCACGATGGTGTTCAGCCTCGACGAGCCGCTGCGTACCGCACCCACATGGCACGACTGGCGCCTCGGGCGGTGGAGCTCGCAGTGGACGGTGCTGGGTGGGCTGCACACCACAGCGACGTTCGTGGACCAGCCAGGGCGATGGTGCGGCGTCCAGGTCGCGTTGCATCCCTTGGGGGCGCGCCGGCTCTTCGGTCTGCCCGCCGCAGCCATGCCGGTGACGTCCTGGAACGCCCACGATCTACTCGGCAGCCCGCTGGAAGCAGCTCACGAACGGTTGGCGCGCGTGACCACGTGGCGGCACCGGTACGCCGTCATCACGGATCTGCTGATGTCGCAGCTCGCGGCCGACCACGACGGTCGCGTCAAGCCTGAGGTCTCGCAGGCCTGGCGTTGTCTGACCCGGACTCAGGGTCGGATGCGCATCGCCGACCTCGCCCGGCACGTTGGGTACAGCCGGCGCCGGTTGGCCGACCTCTTCCACGCCGAGACCGGGCTGAGCCCCAAGACCGCGGCCCGGCTGGTCCGTTTCGATGCCGCTCAGCGGGCCCTGGCGCTCCGGTCGGCCAGAGGCGAGCCGTTGCATATCTCTGGCCTCGCGACGATGCACGGCTACTACGACCACGCGCACCTGGTCCGCGACTTCACGGAGTTCGCCGGGCTGGGCCCGACGTCGTGGCTGCGGGAGGAGTTCCCAAACGTCCAAGCCGGGTCGGCCGCGCATGCGACATCCTGAGCGGATGGACACCAACGCACCGCGACCGACCGTCTGGCCCGCCTTCCAGGCCCACGACCCCCGCGCCGTCATCGACACCCTGGTGGCGCTGGGGTTCGAGGAGACCGCCTGCTATACCGACGACGATGGCGTCGTCCAGCACGCCCAGCTGAACTGGCCTGAGGGCGGAGGGGTCATGCTCGGTGCGCACCAGCCCGACGGGCCTTTCACGCAACAGCCCGGCACCACCTCCGCCTACGTCGTCACCTCTGACGTGGATGCCGTCCTGGCCCGGGCGAAGTCGGCAGGGCTCGACGTGCCGGACGCGCCGCACGAGCGCGACTACGACAGCCGTGAGTTCGGCGTGCGGGACCCCGAAGGGAACCAGTGGTCGTTCGGCAGCTACCCCGGAGAGCCGCGCCGGGCCCTGTGAGCATGAGACCGCGAGTCAGGATCGTGCATACCGCGGCCACCCCCGGTAGGTGAGCGCCGCCCTCGCCCAACTAGGTTGGCGAGGTGACCCAGACCGCGCCGGGGGACTCCTCACCGGAGCACTACGACGTGGTCATCGTGGGAGCTGGGATGTCGGGTGTCGACACGGCCTGGCGGCTGCAGGAGCGCCGGCCCGGCACCACCTACCTGATCCTGGAAGCCCGCCTGGAGATGGGCGGCACCTGGGACCTGTTCCGCTACCCGGGCATCCGTTCGGACTCTGACATCGCCACCTTCGCCTTCCCGTTCCAACCGTGGCCCGGCGAGCACGTGCTGGCCGGAGGCGAAGAGATCAAGGCCTACGTCGAGGGCACCGCGGCGCAGGCCGGAATCACCCATCGCATCCGCTTCGGGACTCGTGTGAGCAAGGCCCAGTGGTCGAGCGAGGAGCAGCGCTGGACGGTGTATGCCGACGGCCCGACCGGAGCACAGGCGATGACCTGTGGGTTCCTCCACCTTGCCGCCGGGTACTACGACTATGCCCGCGGGTACCAGCCGGCCTTCGCCGGACAGGAGGACTTCGACGGCCTCGTGGTGCACCCACAGGCCTGGCCGGAGGACCTGGACGTGGCCGGCCGCCGCGTCGTCGTGATCGGTTCCGGCGCGACGGCCATGACGATCGTGCCGGCGCTGGCACACACCGCCGCGCAGGTCACGATGCTGCAGCGCAGCCCGTCGTGGGTGGCTTCGATGCCGAATCGCGACCCCTGGGCGGAGAGGTTCAACCGATGGCTTCCTCCGGCCACTGCCCACCGCGCCACCCGGACCGCCAACATTCTTCTCAGCCAGGTGAGGTACACCCTCGCTCGGCGGCGTCCGGAGACCTTCGGGCGCATGTTGCGGGCCACGTTGCGACGCGACCTGCCCGATGAGGACTACCTGGATGCGCACTTCAACCCCGACTACCCGCCGTGGGACCAGCGCGTCTGCCGGGTCCCCAACGGCGACCTGACCCGGGCCATCGCACAAGGCCGAGCCGAGATGGTCACCGCGGCGATCGACACCTTCGTGCCGGAGGGCATCAGGCTGGACGACGGCCGAGTCATCGACGCCGATGTCGTCGTCTCCGCGACTGGTCTGTCACTGCTGCTCCTGGGCGGGATCTCGCTGAGTGTCGACGGCGAGGAGGTCGACGCCTCCTCTCGGGTCGCCTACCGGGGCCTGATGCTCGAGCGGGTGCCCAACCTGACGTTCACCGTGGGATACGTCAACGCATCGTGGACGTTGCGCTCGGATCTCGTGGCCCGCTACCTCTGCCGCCTGCTGAAGAGGATGGACCGTCGCGGGTATGCCGTAGCCATGCCGACCGCTGCTCCGCCCGGCCATCGTCGACCGTTGATCGACCTGAAGGCAGGATACGTGGAGCGGGCCCTTGACCAGCTGCCCCAGCTCGGCACGCGACGGCCATGGACCTTCGCGCAGAACTACCTGCTGGAAGCACCCGAGCTGCTCTACGGCGGCCTCGGACGCGACCTCACCTTCACTCCCGACGGTGTGCCCTCAAGGCAGGAACCGCGATGAGGCCACCCAGGCTGTCGCCGCTGCAGTACTCCGGCGGTACCGCTGTCATCACCGGAGCGGCCGGCGGCATCGGGGAACAGCTGGCGCACCAGCTCGCGGCCTCGGGTAGCCACCTGGCCCTAGTCGACCGCAAAGCCGAGCCGCTCCAGCACCTGGCCACCCAGCTGCGCACCAGCTATCCCAGGCTGCGGATCAGCGCCCACCCCGTCGACCTCGGCGACGGGTCAGCCGTCGAGGGTCTGGTCGGCGACGTCCTGGATGACCACGACGGCATCACGGTGCTGGTCAACAACGCCGGAGTGGCCCTGGCCGGGACGTTCGAGCAGCTCAGCATCGCCGACGTCGACTGGTTGCTCCGGATCAACCTGCACGCACCGATCGCCCTGACCAAGGCGTTCCTGCCGAGCCTGACCGCCCACGGGGGCGGTCATGTCGTCAATATCTCCTCGCTGTTCGGTCTGGTGGCCCCGGCGGGCCAGACGGCCTACGCCACCAGCAAGTTCGGCCTGCGCGGCTTCAGCGAGGCGCTGCGCAGTGAGCTGGTCGACCACGGCGTGGGCGTGACGACGGTGCACCCAGGTGGGGTGGCGACCCGGATCGCGGCGGACTCGCGCACCGGTGCCGGGCTGGGCCCGGCCGCGGCTCAGGCCGGACGCGAGGCCTTCGGCCGCCTGCTCACCATGGACC
>JBAUJO010000104.1:0-4202 GCA_049683875.1 Ornithinimicrobium sp. | reverse complement strand
GTCCATGCAGACCGTCCACCGGGTGCTGGCCACCAGTACCGCTCCTGGTTCGGCAGTGACGCGCGCTTTCCTACCGCTCCTCGCCGGAACCACAGCGATCAAGACGCGCCTGAACCGCGCCCCTTCCTGAAAGGACGCGGGTGACCGCACAGCGATCGGCCCGGGGCATGGTGGCGCTGGGATGCTTCGGCGCCGGGGTGTCGCGCGGACAGGTGGTCACGGTCAGGCTAGGACCCGCGCGAGGGCGCGCCATCGCCTGTGGCGGTGGTGGTAGAAGAGGGTGGCCACGACGTGGGCGACGGGAGTGAACCGGCCGGCGTCGATGTCCACTTCGTCGGTGTACTGGCAGGTGGTCGGCGAAATGGGTTCGACGAGCAGGTGGTGCCGCCAGGAGCGGAGCGGGCCGCCGTGCTCTTTGGTCCTGGCCTCCAGAGGGCTGCCCTCGAGCACCACGATCGTGTGCTCCCACAGAGGCACGACCCCGAACAGTTTCAAGCGCACGACCAAGTGCTGACTGGGCTCGACAGTTGCGGGGAGGCCCTGGATCCCCAGTACCGGCCACGTCACGTGTTGGAGCAGCGCCGGCTTGCCCATGAGCTCTCCGACGACTTCGGCTGGAACGGGCAGGGTGCTGCTCACACGGACGGTCATGCAGCTTTCCGATCTTTCGCTACGCGCAGAAGAGTATGTCCTTCGGTACCGGACCAATCGAGTCTGCCGAGGGGCTGTGGGGCCTCATGCCCATCAAGGGCCAGCGACGGCGGACTCGCAAGCAAGCCTACGGTCGCCCCTCGGACACGGTGAGGAGCGTCTGGAGATCGCCGACGATCTGGCCGAGGGTCCCTGCCGCGAGGGTTCCCGGTCCGAGGGAGCCGGATGCATTCTCACCGACAGGTGGCAGCATCCGGATCGCGGACCTGACCTCAGGGACCATGTGATCGAACTGCCAGTGGATCTCTTTACTCACCGCCTCCGCTGGGTCAACGGCGGCCAGACCCGCGGCCTTCGCGGCGCAGGCAGCAGCACCCAGGGATGGGCACCCATTTGGGGGACGGCTGCGGCGTGGCCAGCCGCTCGAGCCACCGCAGTCGCAGCAGCGCTGTGCTTCTCGCTCGCTGAGACGCCACCAACGAACCGGAGACGGATCGACTACTGGGGCGCTCCCTCAGGAAGTACACGCAAACAGCCGAGATGAGTGCGGGGTCGACTCGTCGCATTCTCGCTGTTGGTCTCCTGAAACTCGGGGCCGGTGGTGGTGATTCCAGCAGTTGCGAGTCGGCTCACCCCAGTCGGGCGTGCTACGCAGCGCTGTCTATATAACAAATACTGCTATAGACTGCTTACGTGGATGCTCTCGCCGTGTTGGCCGATCCGGCTCGTCGCCGGATCGTGGAGTGCCTCGCCGATGGCGAGGTGTCCGCTGGTGAGCTTGTCGGGGTGATGGGCGCGGAGTTCGGACTTGTCCAGCCGGCCACCTCGCGTCACCTGCGGCGACTACGTGAAGTGGGCCTGGTGCATTCGCGCCCCGACGGTACGCGACGCCTCTACTCACTCGACCTCGATGCTCTACGGGACATCGACGTGTGGCTTGACCAGTTCCGGGGGCTATGGAGCAGCGCCCTGTCCGCTCTCGACGCCGAAGTGCAACGAGGAAAATCAGTGGCGAGAAACGGAACCACATGAGTATCGCCGAGGAGATCAACAACGTGATTCGCAAGATCACGACCAGCGGCGAGACGCACCGGGTCATCTTGGAGCGGGTGTTCGACACCGAGGCCGCCGACCTATGGAACGCGTGCACGAGTGACGAGCGGCTCTCGCGATGGTTCGAGCCGGTACGCGGCGACCTCGCACTCGGCGGAAGGTACACGCTCACCAAGAGCGGCACGGAAGGCGACATTCTGCGATGCGAACCACCCCGACACCTGACGATCACCTGGGAGTACCAGAGGCACATCAGCCACGTCGATGTCGACCTCATCCCGGCAAACAATCGGACTGTGCTCCGCCTGATCCACCGCTGTCCGCCCGATGACCATTGGGAGACCTACGGCCCCGCGGCGACCGGGGTCGGGTGGGAAGAGTCGCTTCGTGCCCTATCGCTCTATCTCGCGGGTGACCCTCGGTGCGAGCCCGACGAGATGGCGAGGTTGACGAGCACACTCGAGGGCCAGGAACTGACCCGCCGGGCAGCCGACGCGTGGGGCCGTGTCGACCAAGAAGCGGGAACACCCGCGAGCACTGCGCAGGCCCGAGCACTGAGGACAGCGGCGTTCTATCGGAGAACGAATGAAAGGGACGAGAACGATGGGTGAGAAGCCAACGAGTATCGACGAGTACCTCGATCGCATCGAACCTGCGTTCCGACCCGAGCTCGAACGGATTCGCGCTCTCGTGACCCAGCTCGTGCCGTGCGTCGAAGAAACCATCAGCTACCGCATGCCCACGTTGAAGTACAAGGATCGCGCGCTGGTCTACTTCACCGCATCAAAGAAGCACATGACCTTCTACCCCTCATCGTGGGCCATTGACGAGCTACGGGATCGGCTGGCGGGCTACAAGACCACCGCGCACGGCATCCAGTTCACGCTGGAGAACCCGATCCCCGGCGACTTGATCGAAGATCTCGTTCGCATCCATGTCCGCGACATCGACGCCGACCAGCACTGACCCGTCCCGCGTAGCCCTCGGCTCGAAGAACCCGGAGAAGACGACATGAAGTACACCATCCCGATCGAGATTGCGTTGCCCCGCCAAAGAGTCATTGAACTACTCGAAGACCCCGCGCACCGACCGAAGTGGCTTCGAGGTCTGGTGTCGCACGAGCTAGTGCACGGCGTGGATGGGCAGGTTGGCGCGGAGTCGAGGATCGTCTTCCAATCGGGGAAGCAGACGATGGAGTGCACCGAGACCATCACGGGCCGGGAACCGGCGAACCCGCACGACGTTCCGTCGGATCGCGGCATCCACTACGAGCGCGAGATCCTCGCGGAGGACATGTGGAATGCCGCGCGCGAGCATCTGACTGAGGCGGGTCCCGAGAGCACGCTCTGGGTGAGCGAGAACGAGTACCGGTTCACCGGCCTGATGCGGTTGATGGCTCCACTCATGCGTGTGTCCTTCATCAAGCAGTCACGACAGCACATGGAGGACTTCAAGGCATTCGCCGAGCTCGGCACAGACGTCCGCAGCTAGCCGCAGACCGCGCCCCCCAATCCTACAACTCACGACTGTGACAGTTGTGGCGACCGAAACACTCCGCAAGCCGACCCGGTGATCGATCCCTTTTGGGGCGTCTGTCTAGCGTTGAAATGGTCGGTGAGGTGCGTCTTGCTGTTGGGGTCGGGTGTTGCCCGATGCTCGAGCGGCTCGATCCTCCGGGCTGACCGGGCCACTGTTTGGAGGTGCGCGATGAGCGCGCTACTTATTGGATACGCCCGATGCTCAGCTGACCAGCAAGACCTCACTGCTCAACGCGAGGCGTTGTCCGCATCGGGCGTTGAGCCTGAGCGGAGGTACGTAGACCACGGTCTGACGGGTACCAACCGTCAGCGGCCAGGTCTTCGGGAAGCACTGGCTGCCTGCCGCGCCGGCGACACATTGGTCGTGACAAAGCTCGACCGGTTGGCCAGGTCTTTGCCGGACGCGCGTGCGATTTGCCGACGAACTCACGGCTCGTCAGGTCGCTTCGAGTCTGGGTGGGTCGGTGTATGACCCGACGGACGCCGTTGGCCGGTTGCTGTTCAACGTGCTCGCGATGGTCGCGGAGTTTGAGTCAGACCTGATCCGATTGCGCACTCGAGAGGGCATGAAGGTTGCCAAGGCCAAGGGTCGGTTGCGTGGTAAGCAGCCGAAGCTGAACCGTCGCCAGGAAGCCCACCTCGTCTCGCTCGTTCATTCCGGTGAGTACAGCACAGCAGAGGTGGCCGAACTGTTCGGTGTCGGGCGTTCCACTGTCTACCGAGCTATCGATAGGCAACGAGTCGAGGCCAAGGCCGGCCTTGCGGCAACGACCCCGTGTTAACCGCCGTCCCTAGGCGCCTGCTGTCCCGAACCCCACACCCATCCGGGACAGTCGACGTCCCACGTCCCCGTGGCGTCGCCCAGGGGACTATCGCATTAACGGTGTAAGAGGCCTGATTGCCCCGACAGGGGCGGGAGGTCGACATGTTGGATCACGAGGCGACACTGGTGGGTATGAG
>JBAUJO010000103.1:0-2248 GCA_049683875.1 Ornithinimicrobium sp. | reverse complement strand
ACCTACGGGAATCTCGATGTCGACGTCCGGATGTACCCCTGGGTGGACATCAACCTGCCGCGTCCGGAGGCTACGCGCGAGGAACAGTTGTCACGTGCGCTCGCGGCGGTCAGGGCCACCGAGCCAGCCATAGACCCTACCGCTGACACGGATGGCATCGTCGTGCTGTCTCTGCCTGGGGGCCCCGCGGACGACCCGTTCCCCGGCGGAGCCACCTGGGTTGAAAAGCTGCCCGGCGCTGCCCTACCGGTACGTTGGAGCGGACACACCTTCATGTGTCACGAGCTAGGCCACGTGTTCGGTTTCGCGGACAGCTGGGGAGTGGAGAACAGCGGTGTCGACTGGGAAGCAACCGGGGCAACGAGCAACCTCTACGGGGCCCCGCACGACCTCATGTCTGCTGGGTCGTTCGGCAGTAAGTCGAGCCTGTCGGGACCACCCACGTGGTGGGCGGATCCGACGCACGCCATCGCAGCGTTTGCGGGCTGGCCTAATGCAAGCGCCGGCAACAGTGCGGGACCGCACATGTCGGGCGCTCATGTAGACCTGATCCGACCGGATCTTCTTGAGGGTCGGGTCGTCGACCGCACAGTGAGCTGGGGTGCGGCTGCGCACAGCGTGCGTATTCGGGCGGCCGGCGCCACAATGGGCCCAAACCTGCTGCGACTGGATCTCCCGGTGTTCTGGCTCGGTGCCCTTGCTCGAACCTATGTGGAACTGCGGGCGGCCCAGGGGTGGGACAGCGGACTGGACGCAACGGGTCCGTCCCTATCCCGAGTAGGTCTGGTCGTCTACACGGTCGAGGACGTTCCGGCAGAAGGGAAACGCCTCTGGTATCGCGGCACGATTCCAGTGACTTCAACCGACACGGATCTGCAGGTCGAAGGTCAACCGTTGGTGATCACGCTCGGCGACTATGACCTGAATGACCCTGGTGGGGCGTGGGCCGACGTGACGTATCGCGTAGGGCCCTCGGCCCAGAGCGCCTGGCTGGCCGGGTGGACCCACGAGGAGATCGTCGACGGACAGGAACTGGCCACTATCACCACCCCCTGCGGAGACCAGGTCACGCAAGGTCGCTGGCGCACCCGAACCAAGCGCTTCGTTGACGTGCGTACGAGCGGCTTCGGTGGCGCCGGGGGACCAACCGTGCCGTCCCCCACTGCCACGTGGACCGTCGGCGGGACCCCACTGATCGGTGCCTCCGGCACCGTGACGGTGCCATCAACACCGACCCCCGCCCAGGTGGACTGGGAGATCAAATCTGGTGATGACTTGATGCTCACCTCCCGGACGGGTGAGCCGGTCGATACTGAGGTGGTCGTGACAGTCGCCGACGGGACTGCCACTGTCGTGGCGACCACCCGGTTCCAGGCCCGCGGACGGTTCGAGGGCTATAAACCGGAGGACCAGACACTGGTCGCCAAGTGCTTGGTCGAAGTAGCCCATCGCTTGCCCATCGGTTGGCCAAGGCTGTCGGCTCCCGACCCGACGTTGGGCGACCGAAACGTGCTCGTGCGGTGGCAGCGCGAGACCCACGCCCACCTTGATCTACTGGTGCGCCAGGGCCACGCTCGGGTGCTCGTCGACCGGGCCCGCCAGTTGGTCGACCTGCAGATCGTTGGCTAGGCCGACCGACCACCGGTCCTCGGGCTGGCCGAAGGTCAGACCGCGATTTAGGCCCGCGTGCCGCGCTCCTCTGTCGTGCGACAACTTTGGCAGTTTCGAAAGTGCTGGTGGGCACGTGGAGTGGTCCCCCGGAAGTTGGACAACAGGATCTAAGTTCCTCCTTCAGTCGGTAGTTAGATGTACTCGGAAGGCACGTTGAGCCACTCCGACGCGGTGTCGGCTGTCGAGTTGTTTGGGGAGCTCTTCACCGCGAGGTCGGTGGCCCTTGCTCTTGACCTAGCCGGGTCACCGGTTCAAATGTTGTACCAGCGATGGCAACTTCGAGGATCGGCAACCGCAGATCACCCCAGCCTGGGAGGGCGCACTCGGTGAGCACATCGGCGAACCCGAGGTCGTTGCAATAAGGCGTCACAGATTGAGTTTTCGAGCACGATGCCGGTGCTCGCAACCCTGACGCGGCACAGGTCGCGTAAGGATTTGGTCAACTGGGTTGCTGGATCGCCCGCTATTGCGACAGGGCGCGCTCCAGACCCTCGCACAGCCGTGTGCATGTGCCGTCGACATCGGACAACTTGTCGAGTCCGAAGAGGCCCACGCGGAAGGTCGACCAGTCCTCGGG
>JBAUJO010000102.1:0-2767 GCA_049683875.1 Ornithinimicrobium sp. | reverse complement strand
TCGACGGCGGGCGAGTCCCGGTGAAGTACTACATGACGGCGATGCTCTTCATCGTCTTCGATGTCGAGGTCTTGTTCCTCTACCCGTTCGCCGTGGCGTTCGACCAGGTCGGGCTGTTCAGCGTGATGGCGATGATGTTGTTCCTGTTCGTGGTCTCGGTTCCGTTCATCTACGAATGGAGCCGGGGCGGTCTCGAATGGGACTGAGCACACAAGGAGGGCCTGCGTCATGGGCTTAGAAGAGAAACTGCCTTCGGGCATCGTGCTGACCTCCGTCGAGGCGGTGGTCGGGGAGATGCAGTCTCGCTCGGTCTGGCCGGCGACCTTCGGGCTGGCCTGCTGTGCGATCGAGATGATGGCGGTCGGCACACCGGACTACGACATCGCCCGGTTCGGGATGGAGCGGTTCGCGGCTACCCCACGCCAGGCTGACCTGATGATCGTGGCGGGCCGGGTGAGCCAGAAGATGGCCCCGGTCGTGCGCCAGGTGCACGACCAGATGCCCAACCCGCGGTGGGTGCTCTCGATGGGTGTCTGCGCCAGCTCCGGTGGCATGTTCAACAACTACGCCATCGTGCAAGGCGTCGACCACATCGTGCCCGTCGACATCTACCTGCCCGGTTGTCCGCCGCGGCCACAGATGCTGATCAACGCGCTGCTGGAGCTGCACAACCAGATTCGGTCCTCGAAGTTCGGGGTGGACCGGGTCGCGGCCGCCCGGGCCGCGGAGGCCGCCGCACTGGAGGCGACGCCCACGCACGAGATGAAAGGCTTGCTCGCGTGAGTGAGGACAAGGCCAAGAAGGACGCCGTCGCCGAGGTCGAGACCGCCACGTCGCACGGCGACGAGAACGCGGCCGCCGACGGCAAGAACACCATCGACCGGGTGAACGCCCCCAAGGCCAACGACGAGCAGAAGGTGAGCTCGACCCAGGCGCACGAGACCGGGGCCGGCTCGGTGAGCACGATGGACCCCGAGCAGTCCGCCCCGGTCAAGGTCGGCGAGCGGCACGGGATGTTCGGCGGCTCACTGGGGTCGGACACCAGCGGCTACGGAAAGCTGGTGCAGCCCATCTACTACCCGGGGGCGGCCCAGCGGCCCTACGGCGGGTTCTTCGACGAGATCGCCGACCGGCTCGGGGAGGTTCTCGGGACGAAGTACGGCCAGGCCGTCACCCGCGTGGTCATCGACCGCGGGGAGATGACCCTCGATGTGCCGGCCCAGCACCTCCGCCTGGTGGCCCAGGCGCTGCGTGACGACGCGGGTCTGCGCTTCGAGATGTGCAGCGGGGTCTCGGGCGTCCACTTCCCCGACGACCTCGGGCGCGAGCTGCACGCGGTCTACCACTTCACCTCGATCACGCACGGCAGCCGGCGGCTGCGGGTGGAGGTCACCTGCAGCGATGACGACCCGCACATCCCGTCCATCGTGTCGGTCTACCCGGCGGCGGACTGGCACGAGCGCGAGACCTTCGACATGTTCGGCATCGTCTTCACCGGCCACCCCGCGCTGACCCGCATCCTGATGCCCGACGACTGGCCCGGCCACCCGCAACGCAAGGACTACCCGCTGGGCGGTATCCCGGTCGAATACAAGGGGGCCACCGTTCCAGCCCCGGACGAGCGCAGGAGCTACACCTGATGGCAACGCACACCGAGCGCAGCGACAGCACCGAGACCCAGGACCTGTACGGGTCCGGCGACGACGGCGAGGCCGTCTTCACCGCCTCCGGGGGTGACTGGGACCAGGTCGTGGAGGACATCGCGGCCGTCGGCGAAGAACGCATCGTGGTCAACATGGGCCCGCAGCACCCCTCGACCCACGGGGTGCTCCGCCTCATCCTCGAGCTCGACGGTGAGACCGTCCGCGAGGCCCGGGCCGGCATCGGGTACCTGCATACCGGCATCGAGAAGAACATGGAGTACCGCACCTGGACGCAGGGCACCACGTTCTGCACGCGGATGGACTACCTCACCCCGATCTTCAACGAAACGGCCTTCTGCTTGGGGGTCGAGAAGCTGCTCGGGATCACCGACCAGATCCCGCAGCGGGCCAGCGACATCCGTATCCTGATGATGGAGCTGAACCGGATCGGGTCGCACATGATCGCGCTGGGCACCGGTGGGATGGAGCTCGGAGCCACCACGGTGATGACGGTGTGTTTCCGTGAGCGCGAACGGCTGCTGCGCTTCTTCGAGGCGGTCACCGGGCTGCGGATGAACCACGCCTACGTCCGCCCCGGGGGAGTCGCCCAGGACGTGCCCGCGGGCTCGCTGGACCTGCTGGAGGACGAGCTGGTCGACTTCCGCCGAGGGCTGCGCGAGCTGGAGTCGCTGTTGCTGGCCAACCCGGTGCTGCGCGCTCGCACCGTGGACGTGGGCCACCTCAGCCTGACCGGATGCATGGCGCTGGGCATCACCGGCCCGATCCTGCGATCCACCGGTCTGCCGCACGACCTGCGCAAGGCGGACCCCTACTGCGGATACGAGACCTACGACTTCGACGTGGTGACTCGTGACACCGAGGACGCCTACGGACGACTGTGCATCCGCATCGACGAGATGTGGGAGTCGCTGAAGATCGTGCAGCAGGCCATCGCCCGGCTGCGAGCCTCGGAAGGTTCGCCCTACATGGTCGAGGACAAGAAGATCGCCTGGCCGGCTCAGCTGTCGGTCGGTGCGGACGGTCAGGGCAACTCGCTGGACCACATCCGCAAGATCATGGGCGAGTCCATGGAGTCGTTGATCCACCACTTCAAGCTGGTGACC
>JBAUJO010000101.1:0-6051 GCA_049683875.1 Ornithinimicrobium sp. | reverse complement strand
CTCGTCTGTCAGAGCTGGGTGAATGGGTAGTTGTAAATTATGGGCAACGGCATAGTCTGTGTTAGGAAGAGGTGGAATCCGAGCTATTTTGGTATCCTGGTAGCAGGGTTCATGATGAGCCGCCATTACTCCCCTACGTGTGGGAATGCCCTGACAATGAAGTTTTGTCATCACTTCCAGAGGTGTCATCCCTGCTTCTGGTTGCAATGACAACATATAAGACTGCCAATTTCCCTGGCAATTTTCTGGTTCACGCGGTAGCACAATTTGGGAACATTGGCTCAAACGTTGCTGATAAGCCTTTGCTACTTGACGACGCAGACGTAGCATTTCTGGCAAACGCCCCATCTGGACTACGCCAACCGCTGCCTGAATATCTGTAATTCTGACGTTGTAGCCCACAACTGGGTAAGATTCAATCAAAGGCGTGTTGGCATTGTGGCGCTGAAAATCGCTCAAATTCATCCCCTGATGGCGCAGTAGCCTCAACTGTGCTGCTAAGTGCTCATCATTTGTAACGATCATGCCACCTTCACCACAAGTTACAATCTTGCGAGCATGAAGACTAAAAATCGCCACCTCTGCATCTTTTCCAATTGGGCGACCACGATATTGACTCCCAATTGCACAGGCAGCATCCTGCAAAACGTGCAGCTTATGTTTGGCAGCCAGTTGGTTAACTGCATCCATATCACAAGGCATTCCCAACTGATCGACGGGGATAATTCCACGGGTGCGGGGTGTCACCAAGCTCTCTGCATGGGCAACATCAATGTTGTGAGTATGCGGGTCAATGTCACAAAATACCGGAGTTGCACCCACATGACGCACAACATTCGCCGTGGCAATAAAGGAGTAAGAGGGAACAATCACTTCATCTCCTGGACTAATGCCCCAAGCATGGAGAACTAAGAATGCCCCAGTTGTCCAAGATGAAACTCCAATCCCATGCTTTACCCCAGTTGCTTGAGCAAATAGCTGTTCTAATTCCGCTAATTTTGGTCCTCCAACAATCCAACCACTATTAATTGTTGCCGCAGCGGCATCCGCTTCTTCAGCGAACATATAGGGTTTACTAAATGCAATGGGATGATTCATGCTTCCACCTCTGCCCAAGCTCGTTCTAAGTCATGCGCTAGCAAAACAGATGGATCAGGAAAAGCGGTGCGGAACCATTCGACTGTTTGATTCAGACCTGTTTCTAAATCAATTTCTGCTTGATAGTTTAATAGTTCTGTGGCAATTTGTATGTCTGCTTGGAGATGCAAAACGTCTCCTGGTCTAGGATCAATGTAGTCAGGTATAATATCATCCCGACCCACTGCTTTTAAAATAGCTGAGGCAATTTCAGCTACACTCACAGCTTTGCCGTAAGCAATATTGACAACTCTACCAATTAATGCATCAGCTTCAGATGCGGCAATGATGCCCCTAACTGTATCCGTAACATAGGTGAAGTCACGGGCATTACTTCCATCCCCATAGATTAATGGAGGTTTGCCGTTGAGGGCGCGAATGATGAATTTAGGAATGACTTCCGCTAGCACACCTTCGTAGTGTTCTCTAGGTCCATAGGTGTTGAAGGGACGGACAATTGTCGTATGCATCCCGTAGGTACGATAATAGGCTTTGGTGTAGTGTTCTCCAGCTAGTTTCGCCCCACCATAAACCGTTACAGGTTCGGGAATAGTGGTTTCTTCTGAGAGAATGCGATCGCGACCATTCCCGTTTACTTCTGAAGACGAGCAATAGATAAATTTCGGCACACCACAACGTCGTGCTGCTTCTAAAGTCAAAAGGGTTCCCGTGGCATTCACTGCATGGTTTGGCAATGGACGCCCAATGGACAAGCGCACACACTCAACCGCCATGTGGAATACTACATCTACTCCCTGGCAGAGTCGGGCGAGTAACTCCGCATCAAGAATGCTGCCTTCTACCAGCTTAAAGCGGGGATGAGCCAACGCTGAGGTTAAATTTTCTCGCACTCCAGAGGCAAAGTTATCCAACCCAATTACTTCATCGCCTTTTGCTAGTAGCGCATCACACAGATGGGAGCCAATAAATCCAGCAGATCCAGTAACTAATATGCGACGCACGGGCTTTTCATCTCCGATACAGTTTCTAAGTTAGCTTTCAATGCTGATGATATGCGTTCTAGTAATCGGACATTTCTTAGTCCCGCTTCCCCATCTACTGGTGCAGCTGAGTTACCAGCACAACTGTGGGCAAAGTGACTCATCAAGGCTGATAAAGGTTCCGTTCTCGGAATTCTTGGCGTCCAAACATCACCAATCCGGTACTCTGGAAGAATTAATTGGCGTCCATCACTGTTTTTGCCTGTGATGCTGATGCCTGTGTCATAAACCCGAACTTTTTCATCCGGGTCTAGATCGTTCCAGACTACCATCTTGCGGTCTCCTGCAATTAGAGTTTGCCGAATTTTGACAGGGGAAATCCAAGATAAACGCAAGTGGGCAATACGGTTGTCAGGATAATGTAGCGTGATAAACGTCATGTCCGCAAAACCCTGATTCACATGACAGTGACCTGTAGCTACAATGTGGACGGGTTCTTGATTATCGAATAAATAATCAAGAATGGATAAGTCATGAGTGCCTAAATCCCAAACGACATCTGTATCAGATTGAAACAATCCTAAATTAATGCGGGTAGCATCATAGTAAGTAAGGTTGCCTAATTCCCCCGTATCAATTAACTGACGAATCCGCTCTACAGCTCCACTAAATAGAAACGTGTGATCGACCATCAGCACGACCCCGGCTGCTTTTGCGGCTAAGAGCAGTCCCTCAGCTTCAGCAACCGTTGTTGTCATCGGTTTTTCAATCAAGACGTGTTTGCCCGATGCGATCGCTTGCATTGCCAGGGGGTAATGAAAGCGTAGGGGAACAGCAATTACTACAGCTTGAATATTTTGGTCAGCAAAAACAGTCTCGGCATCAACGACGGTTTGAGCTTGCGGATACATCGTGGCGGCTTGAGTCAAGCGTGTCAAATCGCGATCGCAAATTGCCGCTAAACTTAACTCCGGGTTATTCTGGATATTCCTAGCTAAGTTTGGTCCCCAGTAACCAAAACCAATTAAACCAACAGACAGTTTCACATTCACTCCTCACCCACAAAAAACTCTTGAATCGCTGAGGCTACTTGACGTTGCTGTGACAAGGTAATGCCAGGGTAAATTGGCAGAGATAGACAAGTTTGTGCCAGCGTTTCCGCATGAACTAAACTTACTTCTTTCCCTTGACTGTACCCAGCAAAGCAGGGTTGCTTATGCAGGGAAATTGGGTAGTGCAGCCCACAGATTATCTTACGCTGCTCCAGAAACGACTGCAACTGATCTCGTCGCTCTGTGCGAACGACATAAAGATGAAAGACATGATTGCGGTCAGGAGCTATTTTGGGTAAAACTAGCGGTAATTCTGCTAGTAGGTCATGGTAAACACGAGCAGCAGTCTGCCTTTGGAGAGTCCATTGGGGTAAATAGGGTAACTTGGAGGCAAGGAACGCACCTTGGATTTCATCCATGCGGTAGTTGTAGCCAATTTCTTCATGGACATATCGCTGCCGTTGTCCATGATCCCGTAGCATTCGCGCCAAGGTCGCATCTTCCTCGTTGTGACATACTAAAGCTCCTGCTTCGCCTGCTGCTCCCAAGTTCTTGCCGGGGTAGAAAGAAAAACAGCCAATCCGACCTACACTACCTGCTGGTCTGCCTTTATAGTCAGCTAGATGTGCCTGAGCCGCATCTTCAATTAGGGGAATATGATGACGGTTAGCAATCTCTAGCAAAGGATCTAAATCAGCCGCTTGCCCGTATAAATGAACGGGGATAATTGCCTTAGTCCGAGGAGTAATCTTGCGTTCAACATCAACTGGATCAAGAGTGTAGGTATCTGAGTCGATATCGCAGAAAATCGGTATTGCCCCAGCGTAGACCACGGGCCAAGCTGTGGCAATAAAGCTGGCAGTAGGTACTATTACTTCATCGCCGGGAGCAATGCCAATAATTCGCAGAGCAAGATGCAAGGCGCTTGTGCCAGAATTGCAACCGATGACATGAGGGACACCAGATTGTTTGGCGAAACCTTGCTCAAATTCTCGAACATTCTGACCTTGGATGAATCCACTAGTCGCTAAAATCCGATCCAGGCGAGAACGAAATTCACTTTTAACGGTGCGGGTTAATGCAGCCATATCACTAAATGGCACAGCTTCGCTGGGGGAAGTTACGGCTGAACTCTCAATCACCTGACCATAGGGACGGGCAGGATTACCGTATACTACAGTGTAATCTGGAACATCTTTAGTGACGACTGCTCCCGCTCCCACCAAAGCTCCCTTGCCTACAGTTACTCCACAGAGGATGGTTGCACCAGAACCGATGGACGCGCCATCCTTAACAACTGTAGGAATTACCTTCCAGTCTTCTTCTGTTTGCAATTTACCATTGGCAGTAGCACGAGGGTAACGATCATTGATAAAAACTACACTGTGACCAATAAAAATATCATCACCAAGAGTAACTCCTTCACAAATAAAACTATGGGAAGAAATCTTGCATCTCTTGCCAATTGTTGCATTTTTTTGGATTTCAACAAAGGTTCCTATGGAAGTATCATCATCAATTGAGCAACCGTAAAGATTGACAAAGTTATAAAATTTTACGTTTTTGCCAAAAGTTACATCACATATTTTATTTGATTTTTCCATTTTAGTTTTCACTTATTGATCATTGCATTTGCTAGATTTTTACCAACTTCTGACCAGTTTATAATGTGCTTTTCAGTTAGTCGGAAATTTGTAACTGTAAAAACTAAACTTCTATCATCACCAGGGGAATCCACGGCTTTAGCATCAGATATAAATCTTATAATGTGTTTACCCGGAGGAACAGAGATAGTTTTTGTAAATCTCAATGGTTGTTCACTAATTTTAAGTTTCTCATTGAGCAAATCGCTTTTAATTATAAGTTCAGATTTACCTACATTTCCAGTTGTTAATAACATATCAATCGTTACATCTCTAGAAATGCTTATAGGATTAACAACTTTCAAATTAGCTTGGTTGGCAGCCCACCTCCACTCATTAGATGGGCTGCTTCCAATATTATAAAATCCCTTATCCCAGTTGACTTTTACTACTGGAGGTTTCAATGCTGATTCTCTATGAATTTTTATTTCTTGCTCAGAATATTTCTTTCTGTATAAAGCATTAAACTTTTCCATATTGAAGAATATAAAATCTCTCATCGGACTAACAATTGGATCAACACCCAACGTTTTTTTGAGTTCAGCTTCTATTTGCTTGCCTTTGTCAAGATAAGCATTCCTATCTATATGAATCCCTCTAAACCCAACTGCCGATACTATAGTTAACAATTCATCAAGAGGTTTTCTTGATACCCATTCTTGCCAATTCCCATTCCTTCCATTCATTGCACCAAAACTCCACTTTAATTTTTTCGATTGAAGATATCCTCGAAAGAAAGTATAGCTATCAGGTTGAGTAGGAGACGGAGCCTCAGCTTCAGGAAAGTTTACATATGGCAACTGCAAGATCATTGAATTTAAAGGCAACTGACTCTCTATTTTTTTAACAAATATTTTATCGCTGCTAAACTTTTCCTTTACATCTTTATAAGAAGGTTTAAAATTTTCTGGTATTTGATCAATAATTCCTACAGCTAGAATAAAAACAAGTAGTAGACGAATTGCACGTTTTTTTCTTAAACTACTTTGTTTAATATTCTTTTGAATAAATATGGCAACCGTTATCAGAGAAAAAAACGCAATAAATATACTTATACGATTGTATGCTCTTATTTGAGGAGAAACGAACAGATTAAATAAAGAGCCAAAACCACCTATATTAGCTAATAAAACAGCAGATAAATTGAGTGTTGCTACATGATTTAGAATTTTTGAAGAAGAATTTGGATTAATCATTCTAAACAGAGGTATTGCCAATAATCCTAAAAAGCCTACGCTTCCTATTATTCCTAAACTAGCGAAGGCATTTTCTGTATTT
>JBAUJO010000100.1:0-3387 GCA_049683875.1 Ornithinimicrobium sp. | reverse complement strand
GGCGTGGGGGGTGGGCTGGATGCCGCACTCGTAGGCCTCCAGCTTGGCTCGGTTGTAGCTCTTGCGACCGATCAGGGCACCGCCGAGCATCGAGCCTCCGGCGAAGAGCAGGCCCAACGACAACATGGACAACACGGGCAGGTACGGATCCGTCATCGCTGTTCCACGCTCCTTTCGGTGCCGACGCCGTGAGCGCCGTGCCGCGCAGCCAATCCTAGGGGTGATCGGCTTGCCTGGCTCCCCTGGGCCCGCGCTCTGGCCGCTTTCGTCGTCGTGTCCGTCCTCGGGTCAGCGTCGACCTCGTCGTTTGCCCTGTCTTGTGAAACTCTTCACGAACAGTCTACCGCCGGACGGCGTGGTGCACGGCGACGATCCCCCCGGTGAGGTTGCGCCACGTCACGCTGGTCCATCCCGCGCCGGAGATCGTCCGCGCGAGCTGAGCCTGGGCGGGCCAGGCGCGGATCGACTCGGCCAGGTAGACGTAGGAGTCGGGGTTGCTGCTGATCCGGCGGGCGATCCGGGGCAGCGCTCGCATCAGGTAACCGGAGTACACCGTGCGCAGCGGGCCCCAGACCGGCTGGCTGAACTCACAGATCACCAGCCGGGCCCCGGGCCGCGCCACCCGCGCGAACTCCTCGAGCGCCGCTGCGGGGTCGGACACGTTGCGCAGCCCGAACGACATGGTCACCACGTCGAAGGAGGCGTCGGCGAACGGCAGGGCCAGGGCGTTAGCGGCCGTGAACGGCATGTCCGGCCGCCGGCGGCGTCCCTGACGCACCATGCCGAGGGAGAAGTCGGCCGGGACGACCTGGATCTCGGCGTCGGCGAAGGGCTCACTGCTGGTGCCCGTGCCCGCCGCCACATCCAACACGCGCTCGCCGCGCTCGGCCGCGCTCGCCTGTCGGACGGCGCGACGCCATACCCAGGTCTGCCCAGCCGACAAGACGTCGTTCGTGAGGTCGTAGCGGGGCGCGACCGCGTCGAACATCTCGGCCACCTCCCGCGGATCCTTGTCGAGTCCGGCACGGTGCATGCAGTCATCCTCGCACCGCCCCATACAGTGGTCCGTTGTGACCGTGCTCGCTCCGCCTCGACTGCGCGTGACGACGCTCGACATCACCTCGAAGGTCACCCCCGGGGTCGACCTGGTGTCCCTGCTGCCCGACCTGGCTGCGCCGAGCACCCTGTGCTCATGGCTGCGCGAGGGCGACGGGCTGATCGGCTGGGGGCGAGCGGCCCGCTGCGCGACATCCGGGCCGCGGAGGTTCGCCGAAGCCGAGTCGTGGTGGAAGCAGGTCTGCGCGGTCGCCGACGTCGCCGACGCCGTCGACGCCCCTGGTAGTGGCCTGGTCGCCTTCGGCTCCTTCTCCTTCGCCCCCGACTCCGCACACCGCAGTCGCCTCGTGGTGCCCGAGGTCGTGGTGGGGCGGCGCGCAGGACGGGTATGGCGGACCACCATCGAGCATGAGGGCAGCGCCATGGTCGCCGACGGCGGCGATGCACCCCACGGGGTCGCGCCGTCGACGGGCCCGAACGGTCCTACCGTCATCGAGCAGGGTTCGGTCTCGGCGCAGCAGTGGCCCGACGTCATCTCCCGGGCCATCGCGCGGATCGCCGGTGGCGAGGTCGAGAAGGTGGTGCTGGCTCGCGACGAGCTCGCCACCTCGCCCACGCCGATCGACGTGCGCCGTGTGCTGCAGCGCCTCGTGCAACGCTACGACGCCACATGGACCTTCGCGGTCGATGGGCTGGTCGGGGCCACTCCGGAGATGCTCGTGCGACTGCTCGACGGCAAGGTCCGGTCCCGCGTGCTGGCCGGCACCGTGCGCCGCGACCAGAGCCCCTCGCCGCTGGTCGCCGAAGACCACCCCGACTTCCGGGCCGAGCACCACGTCGACCCTCAGCTGCGGCTGATCTCGAGCGGGAAGGACCTGGAGGAGCACGCCTACGCGGTCCGCTCGGTCGCCGAGGCGTTGGCTCCGCACTGCGCTGACCTGGAGGTGCCGGCGGAGCCGTTCGTGCTCAAGCTTCCCGACGTCTACCACCTGGCCAGCGACATCAGCGGCACGCACGCCGACCACGCGACGTCGCTGCGGCTGGCCGCCGCCCTGCATCCCTCCGCGGCGGTGTGTGGAACCCCGGCCGGGCCGGCCGCGGCCCTCATCGCCGAGCTGGAGGCGATGGACCGTGGCCGGTACGCCGGCCCAGTGGGCTGGATGGACGCCGACGGTGACGGCGACTGGGGCATCGCGCTGCGCTGCGGTGAGCTGTGCTCCGACCCTCGACAGATGCGCCTCTTCGCCGGAGGCGGGATCGTAGCCGCCAGCGACCCCGAGGCGGAGCTGGCCGAGACCGAGATCAAGCTGGCGGCGATGCGCTACGCGCTCGGCGGATGAGAAGGCAGGCAGTCACGCCTCGGGGCTGCGGCTACGCCCCCCGCGGGTGGCCGACGAGTCGGCGATGCGCGACGCGCACGCCGAGCTGAGCGCGCAAGGGTTCCCGTTCCTGCCGTACCCCGAGCTCTCCTGGAGCGGTCAGCTGCACCGAGCGGGCCTCGAGGCACGAGGACTGGAGCTCTCGGCAGGGCAGGTGCCGGCCGATCTGCTCGTCGCCGACGTCGGCGGCACCATCGTGGGGCGGGTCTCGATCCGGCATACGCTCAGCCCGCTGTTGCTCGAGCTCGGGGGGCACATCGGGTACGCGGTGCGTCCGGCCTATCGCCGCCGCGGTTACGCCACGCAGATGCTGCGCCTGTCGCTGCGCCGGCTGGCCCGCGTAGGTGTGCCAGAGGTGCTGGTGACCTGCGACGAGGACAATCCCGGGTCGGCGAGGGTGATCGAGCGCTGCGGGGGGCGGCTGCAGGACGTCCGCGCGGTGGCCGACGGGGTGCCGGGCAAGCGGCGCTACTGGATCCGGTCGTGATGAGCACGCGAGCGGGAGATCACGACCGGGTTGAGCGTACGCGCGAGTGCCACCATGAGCAGCACGAAGCCGATCACCACGAACAGCGCGCGGTCCAGACCGACCACCTCGGCGAGGAGACCGATCGTGGGTGCTCCGAACAGGAAGGCGCCGTATGCGATCGTGCTCACCACCGTGATCGCGCGGTTGCCTCTCCCGGGCAGCTCGCCCGCCGCGGAGATCGCGGCGGGGAAGATCGTCGCCGTCCCCAACCCCCAGACCAGCCCGCCGAACAGGGCCACCGGCAGTGAGGGCACCTGCGAGACCAGCAGGATGCCGACGATCGCGAGAAGCCCACCGCCGCGGATGACGCTCTCGCGCCCGAACCGGTCGATGGCGGGGCTGCCGAGCAGGCGACCGAGCATCATCGCCACGTTGAACGCCATCAAGGCAAGCGCGCCGAAGGCAGCGGGAGCCCCCTGCACG
>JBAUJO010000099.1:0-5997 GCA_049683875.1 Ornithinimicrobium sp. | reverse complement strand
CAAATGGGCCGTACGGTGGAAACCAGCACTGAACGCGTTCGCCATCACCTTCGCCGACCGCATGCCAGCGGCAGAGAACCACTGAAAATGAAACCGCCTCTTACACCGTTGCCGCGACAGTCCCCCGGCATACCGCCCCAGGCAGACGGATCGAACGGATTCACAACATCGAAGCGCTACACACCTCTTGCATTGTCGGTTCGGTAATATCGTTGGCACGAATTATGACCACGGTTTCGAGCACGAGGAGGCGACCATGGAGGACGCATCGAGCGACGTTCCCCATGACAAGAAGGTGCCCACCCCGGGCCGCTCGGCAGGTCAGAATGTGGCTTGCGGATGGTGCCAGACTCTAGTGCGGATACCTGCGCGAGGACGCATCCCGAAGTGGTGTTCGAGCTCATGCCGGCACCGAGCCTGGGAGCAGCGTCGCGCTGCCGCCGCCGGTCTCGCAGCCGTCGAGGTCGTCGACCGCGAGGTCGAGGTGGTGCGGGTCGAGAAGGTTGTCGAGGAGCATCGGGTGGGAGTGCCGGTCGTGCAGTCACCCCGATCCGCTCGCGAGTGGGTGGGGTTGCTGAACCGCCTAGAGTGGGCGCTGGGCACCAACCGCATGGACCTAGACGACCTCGCCGAGATCGAACCATCTCTAACTAGGGTGCTCACGGCCTACAGGTACCGAAGTGACAAGCTGCACCGCCGGAGAGCGCGTTAATAGGACGGTCTTTGGCTTGACGCAGTGAGCTTGGGGCCCGCGCATCTGCGTCGGGTGGCATGACCGCCGATCCCGAATGGACCGGCACGCAACCCCGCATGCCCGAGGCAAGAGCGGCTCGCCCAATGCCAACCCGACTTGGCTGAGGAAGCCGTGACGCGACGCCTGGACCACGGTGAGGCTGAGTAGACGCGATGAGGTCCGCGAGCACGTGGCCAGGGGCAGTCGTCGGCGCACGACATCTTGTCTCGGAACACCGTGAGACCCGACCAAAAGGAGGCCCTGCGGACTTTCGGGGGAACGTGGTCTGACCTGCACGAACACCAACGTTCCCCTACTTGGAAATCTGGCTGGTGGCCGGATGCGTAACGTTACCGCCCGATAGTCGAGGACATGGACAGATCGACGCCGCAGCCACGGATGCGGACCAGCGCCGTGGCGGACACCCGGCAACCGACTACTGGTCGCGGCCTGCGGGGCGGCATGGAGAGGCGATCCGTACCGGGGACGTCCCATGAGTAGGAGCAAGGAACTCCCGGTCTACGTCAGCCTCGAAGAAGCCGCCCACATCATGTCTCTGTCCACCCGCACCATCCGGCGCCGGATCAGCGACGGCACCATCCCCGCCTACCAATGCGGCAAGCGACCCATCCGCATCCGCCTCGACGAACTCGAAGCCGCCCTAAGCCGCATCCCTGCAGCTCGATGGTGACCCCCGCGCCCCAGGTGGCCGACGACGCTCACCCACAGGGCCGAGGTCATGACCCAACCGTCAGCGACGTCGCTGGATCCGGCTCGTTCAACAGGCCGGGCCACGGAGCTCACTAGTTCGTGTGGCCAGCAGAGTTCACCCTGAAGCGCCCACGCTCTATTCACCACGCATGTGGTCCTTGGAAAGTACCCAAGCTATGAAGTGGCTCATAGCTCTACCGAGCAGCGCTGTCATGGCGTGAATGGTGCGCGCGACGCGCGATACAGCCGAGACACCGGCTCAACTACATTCGTGCTAGGCAGTCGTGGATGAGTACCGCGAAGCACTGCGAAGGCATGGCGATCAGGCAATCCGGATCTTGCAAGATCATCTGGAGGACGCATACCTAGACTGCACTGCGCCCCGGTTGCCGACTCAACCAGAGTTGCTCAACGCTGCGGCGAGCGATGAGGAAGTTGATCCGATTGATGCGCACCGAGGGCCGGGCGTCGGCGAGCGATAGCCTGAACCACAAGAGGTGTCACCTCTCGCTGCTGGTCAGGCGCTCAGCGTGCGATTGAGGCAACAGCAGTTGCACACGAGTCCTCTACCTTAGCCCGCCGGATGGTGTAGGCATGACTCATGCCTACGGACTCGACAGGTCACGCCCGCGTCATCCTCCCTTCGGCGCAGCCGATGTACGCAGCTGCCCGTCGATGGCGCGACGAATCGCTTGTCAACGACCGTAGTTTGTTTGATGGGCGGAATATCGACGGGCGTGCGGCGGCCCAAGGCCTGTTGACGCACTACGTCGACAACCTCGACGAGGGCGAAGGCACCTTTGTCAGCAAACTGCGCGCACAGCTTAGCGAGGCACCGACCGAAACCGTCCAAGCCGCCGCGGAACTCCTGTACGTTCACTGCCTGATCACCTCCACTGAGGCGATGAAAGGGAAGAGCAAGGCGACGCTTGTCGAGGCGGTCTTGAAGTTCCGCCCGTCTGGCACTAGCGGCCTGACCGACGACCTGCGCGACGCCCTCAACGCTGGCGTTGCCAGACCAGGACAGGCCTACCACAACTACCGATGGAAGATGTTCCGCTACCTAGTGCGGGTGTTCGAGGCGGTTAAGAGGCTGGCTCCGGAGGCTCGTGCCGCCGCGCTGGCTAATCCGGCCTCTTTCGCCGACCTGGTGGCCGACATTGACGAGCAGTCAGTCTGGTCACAACGCTATGCCCTTGAGCACCTGCTCTTCCCTGACGACTGCCCGCCCGTACTATCGCGCAGAGACCGTGCGCTGATCGTCGAGCGGCTTGGCCGGCCTGGGGATTCGGTGGCCGACGTCGTGAGACGACTCGAGACCAATGTTACCTACGGGGAGCAATCCGCGGTGAACCTATACCGCACGCCATACCGCGAGCAGTGGCAGCAGCCTAGCCCCGAGCTTGCAAACTACGCAGCCTGGGCGAGGCGAGTCGTGGCCTCGGTCGACCTCGCCGAGCGTGAGCGCGACTACAAAATAGACCGGGTTCCGCTGCTACAGGCGGCGTTCGCAGCCGCCGACGGCGACACTGACCCTTCTTCCGCCTTGCGCGACGCCCTCGTGGGACTCAATCTTGTCGATTACCGTGTCGTCGACAGTTTCTTGACTTGGTCGACGGAGCACCCGAAGACGTGCAGCGGCGCGATTCGCGAACTCGCGCGCGAGCCAGGTCCCGCATCGATGGACCGGTTCCTCGCGCTGGTTCCACGCGAGCACCACCTGTCGGGGCGCGGAGCGCGAATCAGCCTCGCCTCCACACTGCTGATGGGCCTCGACCCTGGCGGGCTACCGCCGTGGCGCGACACGCAGTATCAGCAGACGGTGCGGCTCACCGGCGGCTACCAGCCGCAAGAGGCGGCCACGGCCGGTGAGGTCTACCTGCTGTTTCTCGAGCGGCTCGACGTGATCCTGGAGGCCCTAGGTGCCGCCACCGAGATCACCGATCGACTCGACGCTCAGGGCCTGGCCTGGACCATCACGAGATGGTTGCCTGACGAAAATTGGCCTGACGCAGAGCGCGAGGAGTTCCTGGCCTGGCGCGACGGCAAGCCGCTCGCCAAGCGTACGGCTTCGCCGGTTGCGGCCTCCCAAGTTGCGACGAAGTCGGCAGAGGGGTCGGTCGAGGTGGTAGAGGACGATTCGAGTGGGCCCGCGAGCGTGGAGGCGCTGGCCGAGAGCCTGTTCTTCGCCGCGGATGACGTTCAATGGCTGCAGGAGACCATCGACCTGCTGACCGTTAGACGCCAGTTGATCCTGCAGGGACCGCCTGGCACCGGCAAGACATACATCGGCCGGGCCGTGGCCGAGTTCATTGCCGGAAGCCCCTCGCGTGTCGAGACGGTGCAATTCCACCCGTCGTACGCCTACGAGGACTTCGTTGCGGGGCTCCGTCCCGACCCTGACAACCCTATGACGTTCAGCGTGGTGAAGGGCCCCTTCTTGGCGCTATGCGAGCGGGCGCGCGCCGAGAAGAACGAGACGTTCGTGCTTGTTATCGACGAGATCAACCGCGGCAATATCCCGGCTGTATTCGGCGAACTCTACTTCCTGCTCGAGTACCGTAACGTCGCGATCGCGATGAGTTATGGCGGGGCACGGTTCTCGATGCCCGAGAATGTGCTGATCCTCGGCACCATGAACACCGCCGATCGGTCGATCACCTCGCTTGACACAGCGCTGCGCCGCCGCTTTTTCGTGCGCGAGTTGCGACCTGGGCAGGCACCGCTAGATGGCGTCTTGGGTCGCTTTCTCGAGCAGCACGCGCCCGACTTATCTTGGCTAAGTCAGCTTCTCGACCTTGCCAACACGCGAATCGAGGACCCTGACCAAGCCATAGGCCCTAGCCATTTCATGGGCCCGGGGCTAAGCGAGCTCAGGGCCCGCCGATCGTGGGAGAACTCGGTGGTGCCGACGGCGCGCGAGTTGTTCTACTCACAACCCGACCGCGTGGATGAGCTCGATTTCGATGTGCTCAAGACCGCAGTGGTGAACTCCGTTGACGATCCGACTGACTGAGTGGCGCCTGTCCGACCCGGTCGACCTCTCGCCGGCGGTTCGTCAGGTCCTTGAAACATCGTTCGACGCGAGCACAACGTCGGTAGCCGACGGCCGCTTCCGCATCAGACCCGGAGGTGTCGTTGGCTCGGTTCGGGTCGGCGAAGAGCAAGTCCTCGTCGAGCCGAAGGTCAAAATTGATCGCGTGCTGTTTATGGTCGCCTATGCTGCCGACCCCTACCGCTGGAAGGACTCCTGTGCCGTCCTTGGTGAGGCCGACGGCCTGCTCGAAGGAGTGGCCGCCTTGCTCATGCGCGCATGCGATCCGCTACTAGCGCAAGGGCTAATGCGGTCGTATCGCCGAATTGACCGAGACGCGCCTTACGTCAAGGGTCGGATTTGCTGGGGGCGGCAGGCTCGCCGGATCACCCCCGTGCCGCTTGCGATCAGCCACCACATCCACGACGACGACATCACCGAGAACCAAATCCTGCGCGCCGCGGTCCGCGTCGTTCTGCAAGCTGGCTTTCGCGCCGACGCCCCGAGCGGGATCGGGCACTTGTGGCGCTTGCTCGAACACGTCACGCCCCTGCACCAACCCCTCGCCGCCCTCGACCGGTTGCAGTGGACTCGTCACAACGAGCACTACCGCCCGATCCTTGACCTAGCCCGCGTGATCCTGGCTGGCTCGATGATCGAACTGACCGCTGGAAAGGTACCTGTAGGCGGCTTCACTCTCGTTCTCCACGAGGTGTTCGAACGGTTTGTTCGTCGGGGTCTGCGGGCCGCCACCGGGCACAGCGTCACCGAGTTCCCCGACAACTGGGCTGGCGGGGGCCTCACCCTTGGCACCGGCGGAACCATGAAACTCAAGCCCGACCTCGGCGTCCGAGTCGACGGCATGTGGCGTTTCGTCGGCGACGTCAAATACAAGATCGATACAGGTCAAGGAAAGGATTCCGACCTCTACCAGGTGCTAGCTTATGCCGTGGCCACAGGCCTATCTCAAGCGACACTTGTCTACGCCGACGGCCCTCCCGACCTCACCGACCACGTCGTCCGCAACCTACTTGTCACTCTGCGTATCCACCACCTGGACCTTACGCGTCCGCCCGACGTAGTCCTCGGGGAATTGGGTGAGATCGCACGGAAGATCGGACAGTAGGCTCGCCCTCGGGGAAAGACGGACCCCACCGGGCGTCAGGCTGCCCACTCGGTACTCGGCTCCTCGTGGCTGCCCACGACCGACCGCTAAAGACGCGTCATGAGGTGGTGGCATGGCCGACCGAGTTACCCTGACTTAAAAGCACCACTGTCACCAGTTGCACTTCCATCGTCTGTTCAAACGGGCCCCTCATGCCCACACCGGTGCAGAATCGTGACGTGGATCACGACGATGACCAGATCGAGCTGACCATCCGGATCAATCGCCGTGAACTGTCGTGGGCGGTGCGACACGTCAATGATTGGATAGCCGTTCAACCGGTCAATACTTTGCGGCGACGCGCACCTTTTTGTGTCCGCTCTCATTAATCCGGTGACGGAGAGGTCAGTAGGT
>JBAUJO010000098.1:0-3618 GCA_049683875.1 Ornithinimicrobium sp. | reverse complement strand
CTGTAGGACGGCACGGTCACCACGTCGGCGCTGCGGTACCACTGCGCCAGCGTGGCGCGCGAGACCGGGGCCACCATGCGCACACAGTCCTCGACGCCCAGCTCGGCGGCGGTGTCCGCGAGCCACGACGGCGCCGCCACCGCCGACCCCGACAACCCTCCCAGGACAGCGATGACCAGCCGTGAGCGCAACGAGGGGTCCTGCTCCAGCAAGGCTGCAGCGGCCTTGAGCAGGATGTCGGGGCCCTTGAGCCGCTGGATACGTCCGACGAAGAGGAGCACGACGGCATCGGGCTCCAGCCCGAGCGAGGCACGAGCCTGCGCCGAGTCCCCCGGGCGGAACACCGACAGGTCCACGCCGGGGCTGACCACGCACACCTTGCCCGGCTCGGCGTCGTAGAGCTCGATCAGCTGCCGGGCCTCCTGGTCGGTGTTCGCGATCAGGGTCGCCGCTGCCTGCACGACCTGCTCCTCGCCGATCTCCCGCCCGCGGGGCTCGGGCACGTCCTCGGCGGACAGCTCTTGGTTCTTGACCCGGGCCATCGTGTGCATGGTGTGCACCAGCGGGACGTTCCACCGGTCCGAAGCCAGCCACCCCACCTGCCCGGAGAGCCAGTAGTGGGAGTGGATCAGGTCGTACCAGTCCTCCGGGCGCACGGCGGCGATGCGCATCATGCCCGCGGCGAAGGCGCAGAGCTGACCCGGCAGGTCCTCCTTGTTCAATCCCTCGAACGGGCCGGAGGGCACATGGTGGACCAGCACCTGATCGCCCAGCTCGTCGGCGTCCAGCGGCACGACGTCGGGCTGCGAGCCGTCGGTGGCCCGAGTGAAGATCTCGACCGCGGTCCCCCGAGCCGCCAGCCGTCGCGCCGTCTCCACGACGTACACGTTCAGACCGCCGGCGTCGCCGGTGCCGGGCTGCTCCAGCGGCGAGGTGTGCACGCTGACCATGGCCACGCGACGCGGTCGCCGCGCCTCCCGCTCACTCACCGGTTCAGTTTCGCACGGGGCGCTGCGGTGGTTCTGCCCTCCTGGCCCGGTGGACGGCAACGGCCCCCAGCCAGGCCCCGAGCACTCCAGCCCACAGGTCGTCGACGTCGAAGGTGCGGTAGGCACAGTCGTACGCGAACCACAGCCCAGTGAGCTGGGTGAGCTCGATCAGCACGATGGTGGCCAGCGCGAGCAGCGCCACCCTGCCGAGGGACAGCCGCCACCCCAGGGCAAGCCCGAACGGCACGAACAGCGCGACGTTGAGCAGGACCTGCGACCACCCGGGGTCGGCGACACTCGCCAGCGGCGCCTGACCCCCTTCTCGGTCGGCCAGGAAGCCCAACGGGGTCAGGCTCGCCTCGGCATCGCCGCCGGAGGCACAGGCACGGGTCAGCTCGCCGGGGTCCGGCAGCGGCAGCAGGGTGTACGCCAGCAGGGCGGCCGTGTACGACGCGACGGCGGCCACGAGCGCGGCCCGCCGGACGGCCTGCCGGGTCGGCGTGGCCTGGACGGCGATGAAGGGCACGGCCATGGCCAGCACGAAGAACCCCACCACGGCGATGGTGCTCACTCCCGGCGCGAGACGGTCCAGCATCAGTCGCGGGAGTAGTCGTCCTCGAGACGCTCGACATCGTCTTCGACAAACTCGCCGAAGGCGATCTCGAGCACCCGGCGGGGCGTGGTCCCGGGGTTGCTGATCCGGTGCGCCGCGCTCTGCGGCACCCACACGAGCTCCCCGGGCTCGGCCCGCCACCCTCGGCTGCCGACCACGACGTCCATCGGGCCGTCCAGGACCTGCCACAGCTCACTGCGTCGCTGGTGGCGCTGCAGCGACAGCCGGCGCCCGGGTAGCACCGTGATCGTCTTGACCGTGACCGGCTCTTCGGTGACGAAGCGCTCGAAGTGGCCCCAGGGACGTTCGGTGGTGGTCACGTGGTGACGCGGATCGTCAGGCTCCGTGTTGGTCAACGAACTCCCCCACGATCGCCCGGACCCGCTCACGGTGGGCCCAGATGAGGCCGCCGGGACCGAAGACCTCCAGCTGCGTGTTCGGCAGACTGCGGGCCACGTCGCGCGCAACACCGACCGGGTGTACCGCGTCGTCCTCCTGTGCCAGCACCAGCACCGGTGCGCTCACCGACTGCAGGCTGGCCGCGTCCGCGAGCGGAGCCTGACCAGGGATCTGCCGCAGCGCGGCCTCCGGGCCACCGGCGACCAGAGCCTCGGCCCGTTCCCGGCACCAGCAGCGCACCTGCGGGATGCTCGACACCTCGGGCGGCTCCTGGGCGTACAGGTAGTCGGCGACCGCGCCCACGTCACCCGTGCGCACCAGGCTCGCCAGCGTGTGGAAATGGCCCATGGCCGCATCCGCACGCGGCCGGTCCAGAGCGGCCGGCAGCACGAGCACGACCGCACGGAACCGAGAGGGGTCGCGCGCCAGGCCGCTGAGCACCGCGCCGGCCCCCATGCTGATGCCCAGCACCCCGGTGGCTCGGACGTGGTCGGCCGCAGCCCACACCTCGCGGGACAGCGCCGCGTAGGTCACCGACGGCGGCGGTTGCGAGGCACCGTGACCCGCGATGTGCACGAACGTGCGTCGTCCCGACACGCCGCCGGCGTAGGGCCGGGTGCTCGTGATGGAGCCGGACAGTCCGTGCACGAACAGGGTGGACGGCTCCCCCGTTCCACGGGAGAGCACCTCCAGGGGGCCATGAGGCCCTGCGACGACCTCGGTGCGTGGTGGGCCCAGACCTACCACGGGCCGTAGGGGCCCATCTGCGTGCCTCGGTTGTTGCGCCCGCGCAGGGAGCGCACGGCCGGACGCACGTCGGTGAGGTAGACCGCCGCAGCCACGATGGCCAGCAGGCTGAAGATGTTGAAGGGGTTGAGCACGAACACGAACCCGATCAGGGCCGCGATGCCGGTGATGGCGACCCAGAACCCCTTGGTGCGCTTGCCGGCGGCGACGAAGGCGTCAGGCCGCGTCACAGCGGCGTCGACCAGCGCCCAGGCCTGCAGGCCGGCCGCCAGCACACCGAGCAGCAGGGATACGCCGCTCTGGGCCGAGGCGATGATGTCCATAGGTTCACCTTACGGGTCGAAGATCACGGGACTAGGTGTCCACGATCAGCGTAAACGGGCCGCTGTTGACGAGCTCGACCTCCATCTGGGCCCCGAAGACGCCGGTCGCCACCTCGACTCCCCGCCGCCGCATCTCGTCGGCGACGGCGTCCACGAGTGGCTCGGCGGCCGGGCCGGGGGCGGCCGCGCTCCAGGAAGGACGCCTGCCCTTCTTCGTGGTGCCGTACAGGGTGAACTGGCTGACCAGCAGGACCGCTGGAGCCCTCGTGGCCTGCGACGCCCCGGGCGTCGCCTGCTGCTCGCTGCCCGTGCGGTGCGGGTCGTGGGCCGGCCCACCAACATGGTCGCTCAGAGAGGTGTCGTCGCTGAGGATCCGCAGCTCGACGATCTTGCGGGCCATGGCTTCGGCCTCGGCGGCCGTGTCGGCATGGGTGGCAGCGACCAGAGCCAGCACGCCGTGTCCGATCTGCCCGACCACCTCGTCCTCGACGCGCACTCGCGCGCGGTCCACCCGCTGCAGCACCGCGCGCACGTCAGGTCACCGGCC
>JBAUJO010000097.1:0-1787 GCA_049683875.1 Ornithinimicrobium sp. | reverse complement strand
CTCCTCGCCCATGCCCAGGATGAGGTTGGACTTGGTCACCAGGCCCGCGTCGCGACCCATCGTGATGACCGCGAGCGAGCGGTCGTAGCGGAAGGCGGGCCGGATGCGCTTGAAGATGCGCGGCACCGTCTCCACGTTGTGCGCGAAGACCTCCGGCTGGGCGTCGATGACCTGTCCGACGAGCTCGGGCACCCCGTTGAAGTCGGGGATCAGGATCTCCACGCCGGTGCCCTCACTGAGCGCGTGCACCTGTCGGATCGTCTCGGCATACAGCCACGCCCCACCGTCGGCGAGGTCGTCGCGGGCGACACCGGTGACGGTGGCGTAGCGCAGCTCCATCTCGCGCACGGACTCGGCGACCCGGCGGGGCTCGTCGGCGTCGAAGTCGGCCGGACGGCCGGTGTCGATCTGGCAGAAGTCGCAGCGCCGGGTGCACTGCTCGCCACCGATCAGGAAGGTGGCCTCGCGGTCCTTCCAGCACTCGAAGATGTTGGGACAGCCGGCCTCCTGGCACACCGTGTGCAGACCTTGACCCTTCACCAGGCCGTTGAGCGCCGTGTACTCCGGGCCCATCTTGGCGGTGGTGCGGATCCAGGACGGCTTGCGCTCGATCGGGGTCTCGCTGTTGCGGGCCTCGACCCGCAGCATGCGACGTCCCTCGGGTGCGACGGTCACAAAGGGCTCCTTGTCGGCGGTGCTCAGGGGTGCGCGAGCGTCAACACGCCGTCCCTTCAGACTATGCCCTGCAGCACAACCGCCCACATCCGGTATGCGGGCGCGCCTGTCGGTCAGTCGATGTCGCTGCGCCGGAAGAGGAGCCAGGACAGCACCAGAAGGCCGGCGGCGATACCGCCGAGCAGAAGCGAGGCGTCCACCAGGCCGATGGTGCGGACGACCTCGACGCACTCCTCGCCGCCCTCGGGGGAGGGGGTGCAGTCGAAGGTGGTCCACTCCACCCCGGCTCGCAGCCAGGCCTCGACGTTGCGGGTGAGCAGGTAGGGCTCGAGCCGGCCGACGAAGCCGCGCAGCAGGCCCTCGACCACGATCGTGTAGGCCACGAGCACGCCGAGGACGGCACCGGTGTTGCGGAGCAGCATGCCGAGTGCGGCCCCGACCGCCCCCGCGACGGCGACGACGGTGACGGCCCGGCCTCCGGTGGCCAGGACATCGGACCAGGCACCCGAGGACAGCGACCCGGCCGCGTCGTTGATGCGGTAGATCAGGGGGATGCCCAGCGCGAGAGCGCCGACGTAGGCCAGGGCCATCGGCACGACGGCGATCGCCGCGGCGAGCACCTTCGTGCCCCAGACCCGGTCCCGACGTGGCTCGAAGGTCAGCCAGGTGCCGATGGAGCGGGCGGTGAACTCTGCCGCCGTCGTGGTCGCGCCGATGAGCAGGGCGAGGACCGCCACCGGCAGCCCCAGCGCAGCGACGGCGCCCAGCAGCTGTTCCTGGACCGGCTCCGGTTCGAACAGGAAGTCAGCCAGGACCGGCTCTCGCATCTGGTCGCAGCCGAAGTCGATGCCGGGGTCACCCGAACGCTCTCGTTCCAGGGCTTCCTGCTCGACACATTCGGCGACCATCTCGGCGCCGTTGTCCTGCCAGTCCTCCAGCGCCTGCTCGTAGAAACGCTGCGCCTCAGCGCGGTTGTCCTCGGCGGTGCTCAGCTCGACGTGCACGCCGACGAAACCGACCGCGACGAAGACCAGTGGCAGCAGCATCAGGGCCAGGGCGAGCCGCCGCGAGAAGACGCGCCGCAGCTCCACGCGCAGCAAGCGGGTCATGCG
>JBAUJO010000096.1:0-4354 GCA_049683875.1 Ornithinimicrobium sp. | reverse complement strand
GCGCTACCATGACCAGACCATGACCGGACCCCCCCACCAGCACGAGCACGAGCTCCTCGTGACCGGGCTGCGCTGACGGACCAAGCACCGAGCGCGGCCGACCCCTCGTGATCGAGGGGCTTTTTTGTGCACGCGATCCCGAATGATGTCGACCACGATCGAGGACTGAACACACGGATGAGTGAGGATCTGCCCCCGCACCGCTACACCGCCGCCGTCGCCAACGAGATCGAGGAGCGGTGGCAGCAGCGATGGGACTCCGAGCGCACCTTCGGCTCGGTCAACCCGGCGGGTCCGTGGGCCGCACCGGAGGACCCGCGGCTGGCACCGGGCAGCGGGCACCTCATGGTCATGGACATGTTTCCCTACCCCTCGGGCACCGGGATGCACGTCGGACACCCCCTGGGGTACGTGTCCACCGACGTCTTCACCCGCTTCAAGCGCACCACGGGCAGCAACGTGCTCTACACCATGGGCTTCGACGCCTTCGGCCTGCCGGCCGAGCAGTATGCCGTGCAGACCGGCGAGCACCCCCGTGCGACCACCGAGCGCAACATCGAGACCTACCTCGGGCAGTGGCGCCGGCTGGGTCTGGGCCATGAGACCCGCCGGCGTGTCTCCACCATCGACCCTGGCTACTACCGCTGGACCCAG
Source organism: Ornithinimicrobium sp. (assembly GCA_049683875.1). Lineage (GTDB taxonomy): Bacteria > Actinomycetota > Actinomycetes > Actinomycetales > Dermatophilaceae > Ornithinicoccus. The sequence continues at coordinate 3,700 of JBAUJO010000096.1, read as the reverse complement.
TGGATCTTCACCCAGATCTACAACGCCTGGTACGACCCTGACGCGGTTCGCGACGACGGTGAGCGTGGGAGGGCCCGGCCGATCGCCGAGCTCATCGAGCAGTTCGAGACCGGTGAGCGCCTGGTCCCCGGTGGCCAACCCTGGGAGGAGCTCAGTGGGGTCGAGCAGGCTGGGGTGCTGGAAGGGTTCCGGCTGGCCTATGTCTCTTCGGCCCCCGTCAACTGGGCCCCAGGCCTGGGCACGGTCGTGTCGAACGAGGAGGTCACCAACGAGGGCCTGACCGAGCGCGGTGACTTCCCCGTGTTCCGCCGCAACCTGAGCCAGTGGATGATGCGGATCACCGCGTACGCCGACCGGCTCGTCGACGACCTCGACCGGCTGGACTGGCCTGAGCGGGTCAAGGCCATGCAGCGCAACTGGATCGGGCGCTCCACCGGGGCGCGGGTGCGCTTTCCCACGGCCGTGCCCGGTGCGGACATCGAGGTGTTCACCACCCGCCCGGACACCCTGTTCGGGACCACCTTCATGGTGCTGGCCCCCGAGCACCCGCTGCTGGACCAGATCGTCCCCGCGGCGTGGCCGGCCCGGACCCCCGCCGACTGGACCGGCGGTGCCGGCGACCCTCGCTCGGCGGTGACCGCCTACCAGCGGAAGGCCTCGACCCGCAGCGACCTGGAACGGCAGGCCGAGACCCGGTCGAAGTCCGGTGTGTTCACTGGCGCCTACGCCACCAACCCGGCAACGGGCGCCGGTGTGCCCGTCTTTGTCGCCGACTACGTGCTGATGGGCTACGGCACCGGAGCGATCATGGCCGTACCGGGCCAGGACGAGCGCGACTGGGACTTCGCGCGCGCCTACGAGCTGCCGATCGTGCGCACCGTGCAGCCACCGGCCGGCCACCCCGCCGACGAGGCCTTCACCGGTGAGGGCCCGGCGGTCAACTCGGCCAACGAAGCGGTCAGCCTGGACGGCATGGCCGTGGAGCAGGCCAAGGAGACCATGGTCCTCTGGTTGGTCGAGCAGGGATCGGGGGAACCCACCGTGACCTACCGGCTGCGCGACTGGCTGTTTAGCCGGCAGCGCTACTGGGGCGAGCCGTTCCCGGTGCTGTGGGACGCCGACGGGGTGGCGCACGCCGTGCCGGACGAGATGCTGCCGGTGGAGCTGCCCGAGGTGCCCGACTACAGCCCGCGCACCTTCGACCCCGGCGACGCCGAGTCGATGCCGGAGGCGCCGCTGGCCCGGGCGGCGGACTGGGTCGAGGTGGAGCTGGACCTGGGCGACGGTCGCGGCGTGCAGACCTACCGTCGTGACACCAACACGATGCCGAACTGGGCCGGCTCCTGCTGGTACCACCTGCGCTACCTGGATCCGGAGAACACAACCCTGCCGGTCGACCCCGAGGTCGAGCGCTACTGGATCGGGCCCCGCGAGCAGCCGGTCGCCGGCGCGCCGCAGGGGGCGCGGGACCCCGGTGGTGTGGACCTCTACATCGGCGGCGTCGAGCACGCGGTGCTGCACCTGCTGTACGCGCGCTTCTGGCACAAGGTGTTGCACGACCTGGGATATCTCAGCAGCGAGGAGCCCTTCCGCCGGCTGATCAACCAGGGCATGGTCGAGGCCTATGTCTACCGGGACTCGCGTGGCCAGCCGGTGCCCGCTGCCGAGGTCACCGAGCACGCCGACCCCGAGGGTGGAGCGCCGACCCACACCTGGGACGGTCAGCCGGTCACGCAGGAGCACGGGAAGATGGGCAAGTCCCTGAAGAATGTGGTGACTCCGGACGAGATGTGCGAGCAGTACGGGTCCGACACCTTCCGGGTCTACGAGATGTCGATGGGTCCGCTGGAGCAGTACCGGCCCTGGGAGACCCGTGCCGTGGTCGGTTCGCAGCGCTTCCTGCAACGCCTGTGGCGCAACGTGGTGGACGAGGACACCGGCGCGCTGTCCGTGGTGGATGCGCCGATGTCCGACACGCTGTGCCGGACGCTGCACCGCACGATCGAGGGAGTGCGCGCCGACTACGAAGGCCTTCGTTTCAACACGGCGATCGCCAAGATGATCGAGCTGAACAACGCGCTGACCAAGCTCGAGGGGGTGCCCCGCGAGGCGGCCGAGGCGCTGGTGCAGATGGTGGCGCCGGTAGCTCCCCACCTGGGCGAGGAGCTGTGGTCTCGCCTCGGCCACCCGGAGTCCCTGGCGTTCGCCCCGTTCCCCGTCGCCGACCCCTTCTGGCTGGTGCAGGAGTCGGTGACCTGCGTGGTGCAGATCAAGGGGAAGGTCCGTGACCGCATCGAGGTGCCGCCCGACGTCGACGAGGCGACGCTGCGGTCCCTGGCCCTGGGCACCGAGCGCATCCGCGAGCTGTTGGACGGCCGCGAGCCGCGGGCCGTAGTCGTGCGCGCTCCCAAGCTCGTCAACATCATCCCTGCCTAGGTCAGATCTCGGTATGGTCGTTGGCTCTGGATCCGAGCGGGTCGTCGTCGTCACGGACTCGACAGCCAGCCTGCCTGCGCCGTGGGCGGAGCAACACGGGGTCGAGGTCGTCCCGCTGCACGTGGTGGTGGGCAGGCAGACGCACTGCGAAGGAGTGGGGATCACCGGACGCGAGGTGGCCGCGCTGCTCGGTGCGGACGAGTTCCCGCTGAGCACCTCGGGGCCGGCTCCGGGAGAGCTCGCCCGGGTGTACCGCGACCTCGCGCAACGGCGCGGGGCACGCCACCTCGTCTCGGTCCATCTGTCCGCACGGATCAGTCGCACAGTGGAGTCGGCGCGTCTGGCGGCCGCAGAGGTGAGCGACGAGGTCGAGGTCCACGTGGTCGACTCCCGCACGCTCGGGCTGGCGATGGGCTATCCGGTGTGCGCGGGAGCCGACCTCGCCGCGGCTGGTGCGCCGGCGGATGCCGTGGCTCGCGCCATCGAGGAGCGGGCGGCCGCCTGCTCGGCCTACTTCTACGTCGACACCCTGGAGTACCTTCGTCGCGGCGGTCGTATCGGCAAGGCCTCGGCGCTGGTGGGTGGCGCTCTGGCCATCAAACCGCTACTGGCAGTGGCGGACGGGGAGGTTCAGCCGTGGGAGCGCGTGCGCACCCGGGCCAAGGCGCTGGCCCGCCTTCGCGCCCATACCGTCAGCGACATCGTCGCTCACCTCGCCGCCGGCCGCGACGTGCGGGTGGGGGTGCACCACTGCGATGCGCAGGAGCGCGCAGAGGCCTTCGCCGCCGCGTTGCAGCAGGACACCGGCGCAGCTGGTGAGGTGCCCATCGACATCGTGGAGCTCGGAGCCGTGATCGCCGTGCACACCGGCCCGGGGACCGTCGCCGTGGTCGTCTGCCCGGAGCCACCACCCGGCTGAGCGCGTGCGGTGGGGCTCCCTCGTCGACAGTCCGCTCGGTCCACATCGCGCGCCGGTGACGGTGACGACGCACAGGGAGGACATCGTGTCTCACGCCGGGGACGGACGATTCCTAGCGTGCCCGTATGCCTGCCGCTTCGTCATCCGACCGAGTCTCTGAGCTGCTCGAGGCCGTAGAGCGGGCGGAGCAGGATCCTGTGGCAGCTCGACACCGTCGCCAGGCGCCCGGCTTGTTCACCCTCCCGGCTGCCTTGCGCGGCGCGCGCGTCCGGGTCGGGTCATCGGTGCTGGTCGGGGCGGTGGTCCTGCTCGTGCTTGTGCTCACGGTGGTGGCGGCGCGCGTGC
>JBAUJO010000095.1:0-2701 GCA_049683875.1 Ornithinimicrobium sp. | reverse complement strand
CGCGAGGGGTCTCCGTAGTGGGCGGCCACGCCGGCGTCCGGCCCGGTCGCGAGCACCGCGCCGGCCCGGCGGGTCAACGGGCTGGCCGGCGCCGACACCGGCTCGACGTCGAGGTCTTCCCGAACGCGCATCGCCTTACCTCCTGCTCTGTCCTGCTGCTTGCGCAGCCGGGTCCGTCGTGCTGCACCGGCAGCAGCGTCCGTCGATCGCCATGTGGGTCACGTCAGCGTCAAAGCCGTGTGCCCGGTAAAGATTCCTCGCCAGGTCACCGGCCAGGTTCGCGTCGGCTTCGATGATCCGCCCGCAGGAGCGACAGACCAGGTGCAGGTGGTCTCCGTGCGTCGGCAGATGGTAGGCCGGTGCTCCCGCGTGCATGTGCGAATGGCGGACCAGCCCTGCCCTGGCCAGAGCCTCCAGGTTGCGGTAGATGGTCGACGCCGGAAGCGACGAGCTCTGCTCCGCCAGATGAGCCACCAGCATCTCCGGAGTCGCATGGCCGAAGTGCTCCAGCGCCCGCAACAGGCGACGACGGGGCTCGGTCATCCGTAGGCCCGCGTGGCGCAGCGCGGCCGTCCAGTCCTGCTCGGTGGAGGCCGGCGGGTCGGCCGGAGCGTCGTCCCGGGACATCTGCCCACGGTATCGACTCCTCGCGAGTCACCCCGAGGATGGCCCAGATATCCGGGTCCGGTTGCGCCACAAGCGATCCAGCCAACGCCCAGCAAACTCTCAGAAAGCTTCCCTTACAGTTCTCGTATGAGTGACGCCCAGGGTGGGGGGGTCGGCACGTTGTTCGAGCACCCCGAGGGGGCCAGGCCTGGCCGCCCCCACAAGCGACTTCGATGGCGCATCGCCATCGTGGGCGTCCTGTTTCTAGGCCTGCTTCTGGTCGGCGGAGCCGCGGCGTACCTGGCGTTCCTCAACAACACGGTCAGCGAGAACCTCACCTACGAGCCGCTGCTGCCCAAGGAGGAAACCCCCGTCACCACCCAGGACGGCACCATGATCCCGGTGCCGGTGGAGCGACCCGAGGCGGCGGGCGAGGCGCTGAACTACCTGGTCATCGGCTCGGACAGCCGAGACCTCGACGTCGAGCGGGGGCGCTCGGACGTCATCGTGCTGATGCACATCTCGGACGACCGCGAACGGGTCGACCTGATCCACTTCCCCCGCGACTACTTCGTCGACATCCCCGGCTCGTCCCGGCCGAACAAGATCAACGCGGCGTACTCCATCGGTGGCGCGCCCCTGCTGGTCGAGACGATCCAGCCACTGGTGGGCGTTCCGATCGACTCGGTGGCCATCGTGAACTTCGAAAGCTTCAAGGCGATGACCAACGCCCTGGGCGGGGTCGACGTCAACGTGGCCGAGGCCAGCCCCGGCTTCTCCACCGGCACGATGTACATGGACGGCGAGACGGGGCTGGAGTTCGTGCGCGAGCGCTACTCGCTCAGCCAGGGAGACATCTCTCGGGGCCAGCGGCAGCAGGCGTTCATCAAGGCGATCATGTTGAAGGCCCTCGCCCGCGACACGCTGACCAACCCGGCACGCCTGAGCAAGCTGGTCGACGCCGCCACCACCAACCTCACCGTGGACGACAACCTCAACGTGGCGAAGATGCGATCGCTGGCCTTCTCGATGCGCGGGGTGCGAGGAGACGACATTCGCTTCGAAACCGCCCCGTGGAGCGGTGTCGGCACGGACGAGGTGGCCGGGTCGATCGTGATCCCGGACGAGGCTCAGCTGGTGGACCTACAGGAGCACCTGCAGAACGACACCATGGAGGACTACACCGACGACGTCTCGCCGAAGACGGGCTTCAGCAACTGAGCTGGAGGCGACCTCGCCCCATCATCCGACCCGCTTGAGCTCCGCCGAGACGTGGCTGGTCAGCGACTGGTCCATCGCGGCCATGTCCATCGCCCACAGCAGGTTCGAGTTGACCAGGCCGTAGAGCCGGTGCCCGGCCGAATAGCCCTTGGCCTCCGGGCTGCGGATCACCCCGTCGGTGCGCAGCTCCAGCTGCGCCGGCTTGGTCGTGCCGACGTACATCTCCACGATCCCGGTGGGGTGGGTGAGCACGAGCTCGACCTCACCGTCGGCCAGTGGCCGGAAGTACCCGGACTCCCGCGCTGCCGGACGCACCCGCTCACCCGCCTCGTCCAGGACCCAGCTCTGGCTGCGGTAGTCCAGGAAGGGGCGGCCGTCGTGGGTGATCTCGATGGACTGGCCGAAGTTGGCCGACTCGATGGTGGGGTAGCCCACGACCCCCGCTCCCTCCCACCGGCCGATCAGCCACGCGAGCGGGGCGAGGTCGGCGTGCATGGTGGGGTCGAGCTCGAAGGGCATGACGACCATCGTAGGGCCGTCGAGGTGGCGGGTGAGGCCCACGGATGCCCGCCGATCGCCTCGAGCGAGGTCTCAGACCGGCAGGGCACCGGGGGCGACACCCAGGGCCACAACGTAGGGCACCACCCCGACGACCAGCACCGAGCACAGGGCGACCACCGCTCGCGGCCGCCGGTGGGCCATGGTCGGTAGCACCGAGAAGATCGACCGCGTGGCGTGGCTGACGCCGGCCGTCAGCACCCCGACCACGACGTATGCCGTCCAGGAGCCCTCGCCCCCGAGTGCCACCAGCGCTCCCCCCGCGCCGCCGAGCAGCAGCGCGACCGGCACCACCCACCGGGCCCAGGCCTGGGGC
>JBAUJO010000094.1:0-64361 GCA_049683875.1 Ornithinimicrobium sp. | reverse complement strand
CCCACACCCGTCCTACGGAAGGTCGTGAGAGAGACGAACGACTCCTCACCCATGGCGACAAGGCAGTGGTCAGGGGGCACGTCTCCTGCTTTCTCCGGTGATACCTGCCGTGCGCCGCTGGCGCACGGCCTCGTAGACGACGATGGCGGCCGAGGTCGAGACGTTCAGCGAGTTGGCCCGGCCCACCATCGGGATGCGGACACGGTGGTCGGCGGATGCAGTCATCTGTGGGGTCAGCCCGTGCTTCTCCGCGCCGACGACGACGGCCACCGGGCCGGTGTAGTCCACGTCGGTGTGCGCCAGGTCGGTGTCCGGCGTGGCCGCGACCACGGCGATACCCTGCTCCGCCAGCCATCCCAGCGTGGCCTGAGCCGTGTCGGTCGCCACCGGGACAGAGAAGACTGTCCCCTTGGAGGACCGCACCACGTTGGGGTTGCCCCAGTCGGTGACGGGGTCGGCGGCGACGACGGCGTGAACCCCAGCGGCATCCGCCGTCCGCAGCATCGCCCCGAGGTTGCCAGGCTTCTCCACCCCTTCACAGACCAGCACCAAGGCATCATCGGGCACCACCAGGTCCTCGCACCTACGGGTGGTGGTCGAGACCACGGCGAGGAAGCCGTCGGGGCCCTCACGGTAGGCCGCGCGTTCGAAGGCGGCCCGACTGAGCTCGAAGATCTCTGCTCCTGCTGCGGCAGCCTCAGCGACCAGACCCGACCGCGCCGCCGACCCGGCCATGAGGGGCTGGCAGTAGTACAGGGCTCGGAGCACCACACCCGAACCCCAGGCGAGCTGCAGCTCCTCGAACCCCTCGATCAGCGTGAGCCCCTCCGTCTCGCGCGTCCGTCGGCGGCGCAACGCGGTCAATGCCTTCAACCGAGGGTTCGCCGGCGAGGTGATCACCAGCGGTTCGACGGCTGAGCTCACGCCACCCGACCCACCCGCGTCAGCAGGTCCTCCAACACCAGCGCCAACCCGTCACCGACCACGTCGGCCGTCACCTCGTCCGCGACTGCCATCACCTCCGGTGGCGCTTGACCCATCGCGACGCCGCGCGCGGCCCACTGCAGCATCTCGATGTCGTTGCGCTGGTCACCGACCGCCACCGTGTGTGCGGCGTCCACCCCGAGGGCTTCGCGCACGGCCTCCAGGCCGGATGCCTTGGAGACCCCTTCGGGGGCCAGGTCCAGCCAGGAGCTGAAGCCGATGGCGTAGTTGACGCCGTGCAGGCCGATGCCATCGAGCATGGTGGAGAAGTCCCGGGGTCGCTCGCTGACGTCCCGGAAGGTCACCCGGGGCACCGGCTCGGACACCAGCTCGTCGAGGGTGACCACCGTCTGGCGCTCGGCCAGGTCAGGCTCGGGAAAGAGTCGGTTGACCTTGAACCCCACCCCGACGTCCTCCACCGCGACGATGGCGTGGGGCAGCAGCCGCTGCAGGATCCGCACCGCGGGAGCGGGGTCGAAGGTGACCACCCGGTGCAGCCGGTAGCCGTCGTCGGTGCCGGGGTCGAGTGCCAGCGTGACCGCTCCGTTGGAACACACGGCATACCAGCCGTTGCGCACCAGCCCGAGCTCGTGCAGCACGGGCATGGTGGCCAGCACGGACCGTCCGGTGGCGATCATCACGGTCGCCTGGGAGTCGGCCAAATCCTGGATGGCCCGGGCCACGCGTGGACTGAGATGGCCGTCGTGGTGCACGATCGTGCCGTCGATGTCCAGCGCCACCAAGGGCGAGCCCGGAGGCATCGCGGCGGGGTACTCGCCCGCCCGGACAGTCTGCTGCACGCCTGCCAGCCTACGGGGCATCCCCCGCACTCACCCTGGCAACCTCATCGCCTGGCGCAGGGTCACCCTGCCCTGGGTCTGCATCAACGCGCGCCGGTAGAGGGTGCTTCCGACCGTGATCGTGAGGTAGCTGAAGGCCAGGGTGGCGGCGAAGGCCACGACGGGCTCCCACCACCCGACGCCACCCTCCAGAAGTCGCATCGGCATCAGGATCGTGGACATGACCGGCACGAAGGAGCCGATCGTCCGAGCCACGCCGTCGAGGTTGAGCGCAACCACGAAGATCAGGACCAGGGTGAGGGTCAGCGGCAGAGTCGTGCTTTGCAGGTCCTCGCTGCGCGAGGCCAGGGCACCGGCCGCGGCCCACATACACGCCAGAGCGACGAACCCGGCGACGAAGAACGGCAGGTACCACAGAAGCGGCTCGGTCATCATCGGGAGGTACTGGTCGTACTCGGTGAAGCTCAGACCGATGAGAGAGACCCCCACGATGAGCGCCATCTGCCCGAAGGCCAGCAGCGTGTTGCCCAGGACCTTGCCGGTCAGCAGCGCACGTACCGGGATGACGGCAGCCAGGATCTCCACGATCCGCGACTGCTTCTCCTCCACCACACTGTTCGCGATGCTGATCCCGTAGGTCAGTGAGGCCATGTAGAACAGCACGCCGAACACGATGCCGGCCACGATCTGGACCGTGCGCTCGGCGTCGTCCTCGCCGGAGACGTCCTGGGTCTCCAGCTCGGCACCCGACATCAGCTCCGTGACGGAGGTCCCGGCCGCATCCGCGTTGGCCGACAACGCGGTCGTGCGCACGGCGTCCGCCACCGCCCCCTGCAGGTCCCCGGGGGCTCCGCCCTCGCTGATCAGGGTCCAGGTGCCCTGGCGCTGCACGAGGGCGGCGTCGACATCACCATCGCGGACCAGCGCCTCGCCGGCCCCCGGGTCGGAAACCCTGTCGGCGGTCACCGAAGCACCGTCCTCCTGCGCGGTCAACACGGCCTCGGACTGCTCGACGAGCGCCGCGCCCTGCGACGAGGACACTGCGACCACGTGCTCGGCAGCACCGCCACGAGCGGCGATGAACGCTTGGAGGACCAGGAGCCCGAGGATGAGCAGCAGCGTGATCCCGGTGGACACCAAGAAGTTGCGGTCGGTCAGCTTGACCCGGATCTCGCGCGCGGCGACCAGGGCCCAGGGCCGAGAGTCCGGTGTCAGGGCGGAGATGTCGGCGGGCCCGCCCTGCTCGGCGTCCCGGGTCCGGGGTTCGACCATGCTCATGCCGCCACCTCCCGGTAGATCTCGCTCAGCGTGGGCCGGACCCGGCTGAACTCGTGCACCTTTCCGCGGGAGACCGCCTCGCGTAGCAGTCGCTGCGCGGCCTGCTGGTCGCCGCCCTCGATCTCGACCAGAGCGTGTGGCCCGTCCAGGTCCAGCACGCGCAAGCCTCCCTGCTCGCGGACCCAGCCGGCGTCACCCTCGACGTAGAGCCGGTAGCGAAGGTGACCGGTGTCCCGGAGCTGGTCCGAGGTTCCCCGGGCGACGACCTTGCCTTGGTGCAACACCACGATGGAGTCGCAGAGCCGGTCGACGAGGTCGAGCTGGTGGGAGCTGAACAGCACCGGAACCCCCGCCGCGGTGTGCTCGCGCAGCAGCTCCGACATCTGGTCGACGGCGGCCGGGTCGAGGCCAGAGAAGGGCTCGTCCAGCACCAGGGCCACGGGTTCGCCGAGCACGGCGGCGATGATCTGCCCACGCTGTTGGTTGCCCAGGGACAGGGTCTCCACCCTGTCCCCCATCCGGTCGCCCAGCCCGAAGCGCTCCAGCAGCGCGCCGATGCGCTCCCGGGACTCACGCTGCGACATCCCGTGCAACCGGGCCAGGTACACCAGCTGTTCCAGGATCGGCTGCTTGGGGTAGAGGCCACGCTCCTCGGGCATGTAGCCGATGCGGCTGCGGATCGCACGGTTCAGCTCCTGTCCTTGCCAACGGACTGTGCCGCTGTCCGGGGCGAGGATGCCCATGATCATCCGCATCGTGGTGGTCTTGCCGGCGCCGTTGCCGCCGACGAAGCCGACCATCGCGCCGGAAGACACCGTGAAGGACACGGAGTCCACCGCTTTCGTGTCGCCGTAGGTGCGGGTCACCGCATCGACCTCGAGCATGGTGTGCCACCTTTCTCGTGCCGGGCCGGATCGAGCTCGTCTGCCCCCAGACTAGGAACGCGGCGGTCGGTCTGGGATCGGTCGCTCGGGGGATTTCCGCCGTTGGGTGGGCTCATCCATGCGGAGGAACGAGACCGCTGCGGTAGGCCGCGATGACCGCCTGGACGCGGTCGCGGACCCCGAGCTTGGACAGCACGTTGGACACGTGCGTCTTCACGGTGGCCTCGGACAGGAACAGTGTCGTGGCGATCTCGGCGTTCGACTGTCCGCCGGCAAGATGCGCCAGCACCTCCCGCTCGCGACCGGTGAGGTCGGCCACTCCATGCGTCATCTGACCGGGCTGTCCCCGGTCCGCCTCCGGAGCCTGCCTCGTCGCCATCCCGATGACCCTTCTGGTCACCTCGGGGGCGAGCAACGCGTGCCCGTCACGCACGGTGCGAATGGCCTGCACCAGCTCCTCGGCGTCGGCGTTCTTCAACAGGAAGCCACTGGCGCCGGCCGCGAGGGCGTCGAAGAGGTAGTCGTCGCGGTCGAAGGTGGTCAACATCACCACGTGCGGGGGTGCGACCCCGTCGTCAGCGGCCTGGCGAAGGATCGACCGAGTAGCCTCGATGCCGTCCAGCACCGGCATCTGCACGTCCATCAGCACCACATCGGGGCGTCGTCGTCGCACCACGGCGAGCCCTTCGGCGCCGTCGGCCGCCGTGCCGATCACCTCGATGTCGGGCTCGGTGGACAAGATCATCGAGAAGCCCGACCGCAGCAACGGCTGGTCGTCGACGAGTACGACGGTCACGGCACCGACGGTGGACTTCGAGGGGCTCACGAGTGGACCGCCTGACGGTGCGGAACCCCGTCCATGGGGAACCACGCCCGCACCCGGTAGCCGCCACCGCGGCGCACGCCCACCTCCAGGCCCCCGCCGAGATGCCTCACCCGCTCGGCCATGCCGACCTGGCCCAGCCCGGTGCCGCTCGTGCCGTGGCGGGGTGAGCCGGAGTCGACGACCTCGACCTCGATGCGGTTGGCGTCGGGCTGGATGCGCACGACCACCCGTGCGGTGTTGGCGGTCGAGTGGCGACGGACGTTGGCCAGTGCCTCCTGCACGATGCGGTATGCCGACAGCTGCACCGGGTCGGCGACGCCCCGCACGACCTCCTCGTCGTCAGGCACCATCCGCACGGTCGCGGTGCACGTGGAGCTGCTCGCCTGGTCCACCAGCTCGGGCAGGTCCTGCAGGCCCGGCTGCGGCGAGCGGTCCACGCGGGCCGCGAGGCCCGCTCGGGTGGAGTCCTCCGGCTCCGCGCCCAGCAGCAGCTCGGGTCCGTCCGCCTCGGCTTCGCCGCTGCGCAGCGTTCCGAGCAGGTCACGCATCTGCGCCACCGCATCGCGAGAAGACCGCTCGATCGCCTGAAGGGCGCCGGCCGCCGACTCGTAGTCGGTGTCGAGGACCCGTCGAGCCGCGGTGGCCTGCACCCCCATCACCGAGATGTGGTGGGCGACCACGTCGTGCAGTTCACGGGCGATCCGGAGCCGCTCGGCGACGATGGCCTGGTCGCGAAGACGCAGCGTCTGCGCCGAGATGGTCCGCGCCTGGTCCACCACCTCGGCCGTGCGCCGGGCGGCGCGCCACGCGACCTGACCGAGCAGGACCGCACCTCCGAAGTAGAGCAGGTTGTTCACGATGACCCACCCGGCAACGCCCAGGACCGGGGGTATCGGCCCCTCACCATCGTTGGCTGCCTCGCCGGTGAGCTCGGAGATCCCTGAGCTGAGCGCGAAGAACCAGGTCAACCAGGCGAACAGCGCCACGGCCACGCCCATCACCACGTAGGCGGCGATGCGCCGGTCCTTGGCCCACGCCACTCCGCTGTAGATCGCGAAGAAGTAGATGATCTGCATCGGCAGGCTGGACACCACCGGGGGCACCAGGGACCCGACCACGAGCAGGTGCGCGGTGGCGGCCAGAGCCACTGCCACCGGATGGGAGCGTCGCCAGATGAGGATCAGCGCCGCGCTGCCGACCGCGGCATACTGCTCGCTGATGCTGACCGTGACGTCCGCGAAGGCACCGACGGAGCGCAACAGCTCGCTGCCCAGCGCGGCCAAGGCGAAGAACGCCGCCGCGATGGTGACATCGGCCAGGCGCTCGGCCCGCGAGGGACCGGGGCGCTCCCACTCCTCATCGGCGCCGAGCAGCTGTTCCAGACGGGCCAGCACTAGCACGAGAGCCAGGCTATGCCGCCCCACCCTCCTGCGCCTCCGCCGTCCGGATGAGTTCGGTGAGGCGTCAGCGGTCGCGACAACGTCTCGAATCTCATCGACGTCCTCGCTCGGGGGTGGGTCGGGTGAACGGCCGCCCGTCACTCCCGGTAGCGGCGCAGCCAGTGCACGGCGACGGGCACGAACACCGCAGCCACGAGTGAGCCGGCATAGAACGCCCAGAACGCGCTGATGCTCAGCACCGCGATGCCCACGTCGTACGCCCGCTCCGGCGAGATGCGACCTCCCCCGCCGCCCCACCGGGCGCAGAGCCACTGACCAGCACGCCGCAGTGTGGGCCGCAGCTGCCGGGCGAGGGAGTCGAAGGCGCCAGGTGTGGTGCGTGTGGACTGCTTGGCTTGCAGCCGCAGCGCCTGTCGTAGGGCCCACGGGCCGACCGGGGCCGCGAGACCGAGGGCGATGATCGCGCAGACGCCCTGGATCGAGGAGACCTGTCCGGTCAACAACGCGGTCAGCAACCAGCCGGCGGCGAGCACATAGAGCAGGACCAGGGCCGACAAAGCGTAGAGGGCGAGCTCTGTCAGGGCACGGCTGCCGTAGTTGCGCGGTTCGGGCTCACCCACCCGTTCAGTGTGCGCGCCGCGGCTGTGACCAGTCGGCTGACGACGCTCAGGTCGGTCGGAGGACCGACTCGCCCACGTATTCGCGCAACGCCTGCGGCACGACCACCGACCCGTCGGCCTGCTGGTGGTTCTCCAGGATCGCGACCAGCCACCGGGTCGTGGCCATGGTGCCGTTCAGCGTGGCCACGGCGCGAGTGCCCGCACCCTCGGGCTCGCGCTCGCGCGTCTGCAGTCGACGAGCCTGGTAGGTCGTGCAGTTCGACGTCGAGGTCAGCTCCCGGTAGCGACCCTGGGTCGGGATCCAGGCTTCGCAGTCGTACTTGCGAGCGGCTGGATTCCCCAGGTCCCCGGCCGCCGTGTCGATGATGCGATAGGGGATCTGCATGCTGTCCAGCATCGCTCGCTCCAGACCCAGCATCCGTTCGTGCTCGGCCTCGGCGTCCTCGACCCGGCAGTAGGCGAACATCTCGACCTTCTGGAACTCGTGCACCCGGATGATGCCGCGCGTGTCCTTGCCGTGGCTCCCGGCCTCGCGGCGGAAGCAGGTCGACAGCGCCGTGTAGCGTTTGGCGCCCCCGCTGAGGTCGATGATCTCGTCTGCGTGGTAACCGGCCAGGGCGACTTCCGAGGTGCCCGTGAGGTAGAGGTCGTCGGCCTCCAGCCGGTAGACCTCGTCCGCATGCGCGTCCAGGAAACCCGCTCCGGCCATGATCTGGGGCATCACGAGCGTCGGCACCTTGAGCTGCGTGAAGCCGGCCTCACGGGCGCGGTCCAGGGCGAGCAGCAGCAGCCCCATCTCCAGGCGAGCGCCTGGCCCGCTGAGGTAGTAGAAGCGGGCGCCGCTGACCTTGGCTCCTCGGCTCATGTCCACCGCACCCAGGGCGGAGGCGAGGTCAAGGTGGTCGCGGGGCTCGAAGCCCTCTGCGGCGAAGTCCCGAGGCCTGCCCACCTGTTCCAGCAGGGCGTAGTCGTCCTCACCGCCGGCTGGCACCCCCTCGATGATGACGTTGCCGATGGCGCGCACCAGCCGGTCCCGCTCCGCCTCTGCCTGCGCTGCCTGCCGATCGAGCTCCTTGACCTTGGTGGCGGTGTCCTTGACCTGGCTCAGCAGGTCTGCCTTCTCGGGCCCGCTTGCCGCGGCGACCTGGCGACCCATCGCCTTCTGCTCGGCGCGCAGCCGCTCGAACTCAGACAGGGACGACCGGTGGTGACCGTCGGCCGCCAGGGCAGCATCCACCATCGTGACGTCCTCGCCACGAGCTCGCTGCGAAGCGCGCACCCGCTCAGGATCCTCACGGAGCAGTCGTAGGTCGATCATCGGACCAGCCTATGGGGTGGCGCTGCAGGGGGCAGCGCTCCCGTTTCGTCGCAGCCGAGGACCCCCCGGGGCGGCGGGGTCTTGCTACCGTTGCGTCATGGACGACTCAGCCGACGCTTCCTCTCCGCTGGACATCATCGTCATCGGCTTCGAGGGCAACGAGTTCTCCGGAGAGATCGCGCCCGAGATCGTGCGCCTGGCCGAGGCCGGCACGGTCCGCGTGGTCGACCTCGTGTTCGTGCGCAAAGACGCCGACGGCAGCGTGACCTCCCTGACCTCCGAAGAGCTCGGATCCTCGGGCTTCCCCGCACTGCAGGTCCTGCAGCCGGGCGCGTTGGGGATCGAGGACACCACGGAGATCAGCGACGACCTCCCGGCACAGAGCTCGGCACTGGTCATCGCCTTCGAGAACACCTGGGCCGGCCGCTTCCTCTCGGCCGTGCGCGCGTCGAACGGTGAGGTCCTGCGCTTCACCCGCGTGCCGGCGGACCTCGCCGAGGTCACGCTAAAGCAGTCCTCCGGCGACCACGAGTAGCCCGGGCGGTGATGCGCCGCGGTGGTGACGCGCCGCAGCCACCCTGATCCCCTACCGTGTGGTCATGCCAACCGATCCCAGCTGGCCTGCCCTGGCCCTGGCGGCCCTCGTGGTGGCCCTGCTGATAGCCCTGGTGGGCTTCCTCGCACGCACCGAAGCGGCAGCCGTGGAAGCCAGCGGGTTGGGACGCAAGCAGGTGAAGGCGCGGTCGAAGGGTGAGCCCGGGCCACACCCACACCCTCAGCCCCACCACGACGAGCCACACCAGCCGCGCGCCGCGATCATCGTCAACCCCACCAAGTTCGACGACATCAACGGGGTCCGGGCCATGCTGCGCCGGATGTGCGCCACGCAGGAGTGGGCCGACCCGCTGTGGTTGGAGACCACGGTCGAGGACCCCGGCGAAGGCCAGGCGCGCCAAGCCCTGGACGCGTGCGTCGACGTCGTCTGCCCCCTCGGCGGGGACGGTACGGTGCGTTCGGTCGCCTCGGCGCTCGTCGAGACGGGGATGCCGATCGGCCTCCTCCCCGGAGGGACCGGGAACCTCCTCGCGCGCAACCTCGAGCTTCCGGTGGACTCGCTGCGCCGCTCGATGGCGGTGGTGCTGACCGGCCGCGACGCTGCCATCGACACGTGCACCCTGAGACTCACCCGTCCTCGACAAGCCGAGCTCGAGAGCCGGCGTGAGGACCCCGAGGACCGGGCCCGCAACGTCGACCTCGCCGACGCGGCCGACACGGGCGACAACCCCGACGTCGAGGAACACATCTTCCTGGTCATGGCCGGGCTCGGCTTCGACGCCGAGGTGATGGCTACCGCCCCGGAGGACCTCAAGGCGCAGATCGGCTGGGGGGCCTACGTGCTGGCGGGGGCGCAGCACCTGCAGGGCCCTCAGTTCGACGCCGACGTCACCTTGGCGGACGGTCACCAGGAGCACCGGCGGGTGCGGTCGGTGATCTGCGGCAACGTCGGCAAGCTCCAGGGCGGGTTCGAGCTGCTGCCGGAGGCCCGCTCCGACGACGGCCTGGTCACCGCCTTGCTGCTGTATCCCCGGGGCCTGTTCGGATGGGCCTCGATCGCTCGGCGCCTGGTGACCAAGCGTGACTTCCCCGGGCCGAAGCCTCGGTTGAAGCACCTGTCCTCGAGCCGATTCCTGGTCCACGCCTCGAAGCCGGTCGAGGTGCAGATCGACGGCGACCCGGTCGGTGCCGCGATGATCATGGACGTCCGCGTCAACCCCGGCAGTCTGGTCGTGCGGCTGCCCGAGCCCTCCGGCGCCGAGCGCTAGCGCTCACCCGGGTCGCCCCGAACGGGCGGCGTCGAGCGCGTGGCGCTCCTCGGGGCTGAGCGTGACGTCGCTCGTGCCGCCGACGACCCCCTTGGCGTACGTGCGGCTCTCACTGCGAGCGTGGATGGAGCTGAAGACCAGGCCGTCGCCCCGGTCGTCGACGATCGCCGCGCTGAAGGACATCCGCCCTCCCATGTCCCCGAAGGCGTCGTAGCGAACCACGGCCACGTGCTGAAGGCTCTGCTCCACTCCCCCTCGCACCGTCGACAGAGCCTCCTCCAGAGCGGAGAGGCGCGCCTGCTCGGCGTGGAGGGACTCGCTGACCTGCACGAGCAGCGCCGCTCCGTCGGCATCGTCCTCCAGGGACAGCGACCGATACCGCCGGTTCATCGCGGAGACTCCGCGCTGGGCCCACACCGCCAACCCCAACGCCACGACGGCGATGCCTGCGGCAGCGACGGCGACCAGACTCCAGACCTCGGTCGGGTTCACCCCTTGAGCCTATTGCGTGCCACAGGGCCCGATCGTCACCGCGCCCTCTAGGGTGTGCCGGATGAGGGCGGACCGGGCAGGCATCCTGGCGAACCTGCTGCTCGTGTTGACGGTGGGGCTGCTGGCCTCGACCGCCTTCACCCTGCCCCCGGACCGGTCTGCCGCTCCCGTCGCCGGAACCGCGGGGGCCGTCCCGGCCGACCGGGTGGTCATCGTCGACGTGCCCGGACTGACCTGGTCGGGCATCGACGACTCGACGCCTGCCCTGAGGTCACTGGAGCGCTCGGGCGCGGCGGGCTCCGTGGTCGAGACTTCCTCCGCACCAGGCAGTGCCGCCGACGCTGGACAGGGGTCGGTGGTCGCCCAGCTGGACGTGCTCAGGCGCTCGTTGGAGCGTCAGGACGCCTGCCTCGTCGAGGGTGGCCGCCTCGACGAGGGTGCGCGGCCGGCCGCACGGAAGGCCTGCCCGGTACAGGTGCTGCAGGGGTCGATGGCGGCGCGAGCCGCCCTGGACGCCGAGCTGGCCGACCTCATCGCCACGCTGCCGCCACGAACGCTGCTCGTGGTGACCGGCTCCTCTCGCCCCGGGACGAACGCCACCGTGCACCCGCTGCTCATGACCGCGACGAAGGGTCTGGACGGCCTCGAGCACCTCGAGGGGACGCAGCTCGGATCGTCCGCGACACGGCAGAGCGGTCTCGTGCGCCCGGCCGACCTGACCGCCACCGCTCTGGCCGTCGCCGGGGTACCCGCGCCGCCCACCCTGGGCGGCGCGGTCGTGAGCAGCATGGCGAGCCCGGCCACCGACAGAGCAGCCACGAACCGTGACCTGGCCATGGCGACCACGCTGGCCACGCGTATCCAAGGGCCCTATCTGTGGGCCCTGGCGATCATCACGGGTGCGGTGCTGATGGGTGTCGCCGCATGGGGCTGGCTCAGCAACGAGGTATCCGGTGCCGCGCGCGCTCGCCTGGTGGCCGCCGTGGCCGGCTCCGCGGTGGCCGCCGTGGGCGTATGCGGCTACGCCTCGTCCTGGTTGCCGTGGTGGCGCGCAGGCACCACCCCATCCACCGACCCCGACACCGCGGGGCTCGCGCTGCCGCTGTTGGCCCTGGTGATGTCGACCTTGCTGGTCGGGGCAGGGGTGGTCGGGGCCGCCTGGGCGGTCTGGGTGTGGTGGGTCCGGCACCGGCTCGCGCCTGTGGCGGTCGTGATGTCGCTGACCGTCGTCGTGATGGCGTCCGACGTGTTGCGCGGCTCCCCCTGGGGTCTGCGCGCGGTGTTCGGCCTGCAGCCACTTGCGACCGGCCGCTTCTACGGGCTGAGCACGCTCACGTTCGGCTTCCTGGCCTCGGCCACGGTGATCCTCGCCGCCTGTCTGGCATCCATGCTGGTCCGCCCCCGGCGCCCGCGGGCGCTGCCCGTCATCGCGGTCATCGCCGTCGGACTCGCGGTGACGTCGGTCGTCGGCTGGCCCGACGCCGGCGCCGACCTAGGCGGGGTGCCAGCCCTTGTCGTCGCCACGTTCCTGCTGGCGACCGCGACCGCTGGACGTCGCCTCGCCGCCTCGTCGGTGTTCCTGTGTCTGCTCATCGGGGGTGCAGTCATGGGAGTGGTCATGGTCGCAGACTGGATGCGTCCGGCCGCCGAGCGGACGACAGCGGGCCGGTTGTTGCAACGCGGCCTGGACGGTCAGGCGTGGGAGGCTTTGACCACCCGTGTCGGCGGCGCCGTCGAGGTGGTGACGAGCACGCCCGCGGCCTGGACGGTGCTGGCCCTCGCTACGCTCTGGTCGATCGCGGTGCTGTCCCGAAGTTCGATGCTGCACGCCAGCCTGCGGCCCCTGTGGGACTACTCGCTCATGCACGCCGGCGCGACCGCGTTGCTCGCGCTGTGGTTGATCGGCGCGGTCGTGAACCGCCCAGGCCTGCCCGTCGTCGCCACCGGACTGACCCTCATGGCGGGGGTCGTGCTGTGCGTCGTCGCCCGGGGTCGAGCACGAGTCAGCGCAGAGTCACCTGCCGGCTGATCATCCCGTCCCTGGCCCGGCGCTCATCGGCACTGAGCGGGGCGTCGACCGTGAGCGCGTCGCCATACCGCCGGGCCAGCGCCGTCAGTGCGGGGGCATGCTCGGCGGGCTCGGTGCCCGGGTCGACCTCGAACACCGGGACCAGGAGCCCGGCAGCTCGGAAGGCGCCCAGCAGCGAGCTGCTCTGGCCCAGCGTGTGCTGACCGGCCGCCTGGAGGCGCGCCAGCGCCACGGTCGCCTCATCCTCGTTCTCGCCCAGAACCCAGCGGATGTAGGCACGCTCACCCATCTGGCACCAGTAGGCCGAGGGCAGCCCCTCGAGCTTGACCGTCGGCGCTGCTGCCTCGTTGGTCTGCTCCACCGCCGCGGCCACCTCGGCGCTCGCCTCGTCCGGGCCCATCCAGAAGGAGAAGTCCTCGTGCACCTGGACGTCCAGGCTCTGGTCCACCAGCAGCTCTTGAATCCGCGGAGTCGTCGCGGTGGCGGGGCGCACACTGGTCAGCGGCGACCCGGGATCGAGCGCGGCCGCGGCGAGCATCGCCTGGGCCAGGTCGCGGCTGGCGTCCCCGCTCGACGTCCGGGACTGCAGCGCCACGAGCAGCTCACCGTCCGATCGGTGCAGGGCCGGCATGGCCCCGGGCAGGACGGTCGCCATCGTCACGGAGCGGGGCTGACCGTCGCCCAGCACGGCGGTGACCGTGGCTGTGGCGCTGGGCACGATCTCGCGCATGGCCACCCACTCGGTCTCGCCGAGCAGGCCTTCGAAGGGTCGAGCCACGTGCGGAGCACGCGCCTGGCTCGGGTCGGTGCGGGACCGCGAACGGCCGTCGTGACGCTTGCGCCGGGATGCCTTGCCCATGGCGCCGCAGTCTACGTGCGGGTGTCCTGGCGGTCAGGCCGCTAGCCTCGCCGCCATGACCACCAGGACCGCCGTGGACGAGTCGACTTCGCCCGAGCCCACCCTGCAGACGCGAACCGAGAGCGGGGTGGGTGTCGTCGTGCTCAACCGTCCGCGCGCGCTCAACGCCTTGGACGACCGGATGATCACGGGGATGCACCGGGCCCTGGACTCGTGGAGAGTCGACGACGCGGTGAACGGCATCTGGGTCTGTGCAGCCGGAGAGAAAGGGTTGTGCGCCGGCGGCGACATCCGTGCTGTGCGCGAGGCTGTCCGTGATGGGCGGGCGGACTCGGCGATGACCTTCTTCGGGCAGGAGTATGCGTTGAACGCCCTGGTGGCGCACTACCCCAAGCCCTACGTGGTCTGGATGGACGGCGTCGTGATGGGCGGAGGGGTCGGGATCTCGGGCCACGGGTCGCACCGGCTGGTCACCGAGCGCACCCGCATCGCCATGCCCGAGACCATCATCGGGTTCTTCCCCGACGTGGGAGCCCTGTGGCTGCTCTCCCGGGCGCCCGGCGAGACGGGCACTCATCTCGCCCTGAGCGGTGCGACCGTGGGCGGCGCCGACGCAGTCTTCCTCGGGCTCGCCGACATCGTGGTGTCATCCGGCTCGCGAGACGAGGTGTACTCCGACCTGCTGCGCGCGGCCGATCGCGACGGTGCGGGGCTGGCCTCGTGGACGCCTGGCCCGCGGCACCGCTTGGACCCCTCGGAGCCCGAGCTGGCCCATCAGCGCGGCTGGATCGACGAGTGCTACGCGGGATCGGACATCACGACCATTCTGGGCAGGCTGCGCCGTTGCTCCGATCCGGCAGGGTCGGCGGCGGCGGACGCGATCGAGGCGCGTTCACCTCACTCCGTCGCCCTCACCCTCGAAGCGTTGCGTCGAGCCAGAGCGATGTCGGTCGAGGAGGTACTCGCGCAGGACCTGACCCTGGCCCGGTCCGTCATCGCTCACCCGGACTTCGACGAAGGCGTGCGAGCTCAGCTGGTTGACAAGGACCGCGCCCCACGGTGGTCGTGGGACCACGTCTCGCAGGTCACGCGCCGTGAGGTGCTGTCCGCCTTCGCGTGAGGACGTGTGCGTTTTGTCATCACGGTTTGGTCACGCTAAGGTCACGTTTTGGTAAAGGAGTCGAGCGACCGTGACCGCCGACACCCGGCCCAGGCCTGCGGGGAAGCCGTAGGGAGCAGACCCGGCAAGGCTGTGGCCCCGCTTCCTCGCAGGCCCTTTCACCGCCCTGGCGAGGCCTCCTGTAGGCCCGGATGGCCGACTGCCAGCGCAGCCACGGCCTCAGCCATCTCATTCCACGCAATGATCCCGTCATCGCGCTCCAGCGTGTCCTCGGGGCCCTTGCCCGCCAGCACCACGGTGTCGTGCTCCCCGGCACACGCGATCGCGTACCGGATGGCTTCCCTGCGGTCGGGGACCGAGATCACGTTGTCCTTTCCTGTCCCGCGGGCGCCCCGCTCCATCTCGGCCAAGATGTCGGGCAGCGGCGTGTCCCGGTGATCCTCCTCGGTGAACACCACCTGGTCGGCGCCCGCGGAGGCCACTTCACCCAGAGGCGCGCGCTTGCCCGGGTCCCGGGGGCCGCCGGCCGAACCGAGCACCACCCACAGCCGCCCCGACGTGGTCACTCGCACCGTCTGGAGGGCTTTGGCCAGGCTGGGTGGGGTATGGGCGAAGTCGACGATGACCCTCGGCGAAGACGCCTCCCGCGGGACCATCTCCATTCGTCCTGGCACCCCGGTGAAACACGCCAGGGCAGGCACGAGGTCCTCCACTCGAGCACCGGCCTCGACACAGGCCGCCAGCGCCGCCAGCGCATTGGCCACGTTGAACCGCCCGATCATCGGCAGGACGACCTCAGTGTGGCCAGCCGGCGTGTGCACGACGAAGCGGAGGTCTTCCGGGCCCTCGTGGACATCGGTGGCCCGCCACTGGGGGGTGGTGCCGGGGAGCACCTGCTCACTCTCCTCGGCCGCATAGAGGACCGGGGCGGAGGACAGAGACAGGAGCTGCTCCGTCCACGGGTCCTGGGCGTTGAGCACAGCGGCGGGGGCCTGCGCCACCAACCGCGACTTGTGCTCGAAGTAGCCCTGCATCGAGCCGTGGAAGTCCAGATGCTCGGCGGTGAGCTGGGTCCACACCGCAATGTCGAAGTCGACGCCGCGAACCCGGTCTAGTGCCAGAGCATGGCTGGAGGTCTCGACCACCACCACCTCGACGCCGTCGTTGCGCATGTCGGCGAGGATCTGCTGGACCTGTGGGGCTTCGGGAGTCGTGAAGTGTGCTGGCGGCTGCCGCAACACGCCGTCGCTGAGCTCGTAGCCGATCGTCGACAACAGCCCGACTGCCCGTCCCGTTTGGCGCAGCAGATGGCGCGCGAGGCAGGACACCGTGGTCTTGCCGTCGGTGCCGGTGATGCCGATGACCTGCATCGCGCGGCTCGGGTGGCCCACCAGGGCGGCGGCGGCATCGGCGAGGGCTGCGCGCGCGTTGCGGACCCGCAGGTAGGGGACGGGGCACCGCACGTGTGGTGCAAGCCCTTCGCCCAGCACCGCGACCGCGCCCCGCTCGACCGCGGCTGCGATGAAGTCGTGACCGTCGAAACGGGCGCCTGCGATGGCCACGAAGACATCACCGGGCTGCACCCAGTCCGCTTGGTGGGTCACGAACGCGACGTCGGGGTCTTCAGCCGAGGTGGTGGTCTCGGCGGCAAGTTCGGCGGTCAGCTCAGCCAGTCGCATGGTCGCCCAGCGTAGGGGCAGATGAGGACGGGATCGCCTCACCTTCGCCTTCCTGCGACGCCGGGTCGGGCGTACCGGCTCGCTGCACCGCCCCGGTGAAGTCCTGCAGTATGCGGCCTATGAGCCTCAGCTCTTCTTCGGTGTAGCCGTCCATGATCTCGGTGAGCTCATCGTTCATGGGGCGGAACATGACCCGGCTCACGTCCTCGGCCTGCTGGCTGACGTCGAGGCGGACTCGTCGCCGGTCGACCGGGTCGGGGTGGCGCTCCAGATGCCCGACGCGCTCGAGCCGATCGACCAGGGCCGTGACGGCCGCCGCGGACAGGCTCATGCTCTTGGCGACCTGCGAGGGCGTCAACGAGCTGCCCCGGGTGGCGGCCTGCGACATCAGGTTCATCGCCATGAGGTCACTGCGGTGCAGCCCGAGATCATGTCCGACGCTGTCGGCATACATCTGCATGGCCAGGACCAAAGCGCGTAGCGAGCGCAGAACCTCTCTCGACGGTGCAACCTCAGCAGAACCGTCGCCGGGAACCTGCGTCGTCTCAGTCACGTTGGGCCTTGTAGTCTCGTCATGCCGCATGAACGTCTGACGCCAGGTTAGCGAAGCCGAGGAGTGCAGCGTGAGTCGGTCCACCGTTGCGGTGATCGGTGCGGGGGTGTCCGGCCTGACGGCGGCGTACGCGCTGCGCGATACGTGCCGGGTGACCGTCTTCGAAGCCGAGCCCCGGCTCGGGGGGCACACGCATACGCACCACATCGACGACCCGGACGGGCGACGCTACGCGGTCGACACCGGCTTCATCGTGCACAACGACCGGACCTACCCGCGGCTGCGGGCACTGTTCACCGAGCTCGGGGTGCACACACGACCCACCGAGATGAGCATGAGCATCCACTGCGAGGGCTGCGGCCTGGAGTATGCCGGGGGTCGTGGTGTGAAAGGCATTCTCGCTTCCCCACGGCAGCTCACCAACCGACGTTTCGTCTCGCTTCTCTGGTCGGTCCGAGCCTTTCACCGGGCCGCTTTGGCCTTTCTCGACCACGATAGTGACCATGGTCTGCTCTCCTTCGGCGACTGGCTCCGCCTCCACGACTTCGACGACTATTTCATCGGCCACTACGCCATTCCGCTGGTGTCGTGTGTCTGGAGCTCCGGGCAGGCGCAGGCCCTGCAGTATCCGGCTCGCTATCTGTTCACCTTCCTGCGCCATCACGGGATGCTGTCGGTGACCAAGAGCCCCCAGTGGTTCACCGTGGACGGTGGTTCGGCCACCTATGTCTGCGCCATCGCCGCGCAGCTGCCCGACATCCGGCGTGGCCAACCCGTCGTGTCCGTCGCACGCCCCGTCGGAGCCGGGGTGGAGGTCCGCACGAGCAACGGAGCGGTGGACTCGTTCGACCAGGTGGTCATCGCTACTCACGCCGACCAGGCCCTGGGCCTGCTGGCCGACCCGACGCCCCCGGAGAAGCAGATCCTCGGGGCCTTCGAGTACTGCGCTAACGAGACCGTCCTGCACACCGACGCCTCGCTGCTCCCCCGCGCCCGTCAGGCACGGGCGTCGTGGAACTACACCATGAGTGGCTGCACCCAGCGAGCCGGAACCACGCAGGTGACCTACTGGATGAACCGCCTGCAGGGGCACCGCTCCAGCCGGGACTACCTGGTGACCTTGAACGGGACACAGCGGATCCGGCCGGAGGCTCGGCTGGCGACCATGCACTACACCCACCCGTCGTACACCAGCCGCTCGGTGGCCGCTCAACGGCAGCTGACCTCGTTGTTCTCGGCGACCACCGCCTATGCCGGAGCTCATTTCGGATGGGGTTTCCACGAGGACGGATGCCGCTCGGGCTACGCAGCCGCGGACTGGTTCGGGTCCCGGCCATGACGACGGTCTCGTTGCCCACCCTCCCGGCGCTGGTGCCCGGGATCGTCACGCATCGCCGCTGGGGGCCGGTCGACCATCGGCTCCGCCACAGGGTCTACCAGTGGCTGGTCGACCTTGACCATCTGCCGAGGATGGCGCCACCGCTCGGCAGCCTGGCTGGCTTCGCCGCTCGGGACCATCTGGGCCATCCCGAGCGCAGCATCAAGGACAACGTGCTCTGCTTCGCCCGTAGCCACGGCGTGGCGCTCCCGGCCCGCTGTCGGGTCGTGATGCTGGCGAACGCCCGGATGTTCGGGTACGTCTTCGACCCGCTGAGCGTCTTCTGGTGTCTGGACGCCGAGACCTCCTCGGTGCTGTGCGTCGTGGCCGAGGTGCACAACACGTACGCCGAGCGACATGCCTACCTGTTGAACCCGGACCACCACGGCTCCGCCGAAGCCGACAAGGCCTTTTACGTCTCACCCTTCTATGATCTTTCCGGGCGATATCGACTACATTTCTCCTTGGCACCCGAGCAGGTCGCCGTGACCGTGAGTCTGCACCGCAGCGGTGACACGTCCGCCAAGCCCGACTTCACTGCCACCTTTGGGGGGACACCGCAGCCAGTCACCTATCGCAATGTGCTGACCCACGCCATTCGGCACCCATTCATGTCGGGGCAGGTGAGCCTGTGGATTCGCGTTCACGGAATATATCTCTGGGCCCGCGGACTCTCGGTGCAAACCCGCCCCGTTCACCAAGCACCACGAGGGATCGTCATGACCCAGCTACCGAGCCACGTCGAACGTCGCACCGATGAAGGTGACTCCGGCCCCCAGTCCATCGTGCTGCCCGCACCGGGGGCCCCGGTGCGGGCAGCCCTGGCCGCACGGCTGTTCCGCTACGCCGCAGGTATCGCCGGAGTCCGCGTCCTCTGGCCCGGCGGCCAGCTGACCGGCCGGTGCGACGAAGCCTCCCCCGTGATCGAGGTCGTGCGCCCGCAGCAGTTCTTCGCTCGTCTTGGCCGGGACTTCAACATCGGCTTCGGAGAGGCCTACATGGCCGGAGACTGGCGACCCGCGGACGGCCACGACCTGGCCGACGTGCTGACCCCCTTCGCGGCCAGGCTGACTCGGCTGGTACCCGAGCCGTTGCAGAGGTTCCGTGCGCTGGCCGACCTGCGCGCCCCTCGGGAGCGCGCCAACACCCCGGACGGTGCGAAGTCCAACGTCGCCGCGCACTACGACCTGTCGAACGAGCTGTTCCAGCGGTTCCTCGATCCCTCGATGACCTACAGCTCGGCGCTGTTCGCGACTGAGGATCCTGCGTTCACCGGCGACCTGGAGCAGGCGCAGCACCGCAAGCTCGACGCGATCCTTGACGTGGCCCGGGTCAGCGAGGGATCGCGCGTCCTCGAGATCGGCTCGGGGTGGGGTTCGCTGGCGCTCCGGGCTGCTCGGCGTGGTGCCCATGTCACCAGCATCACGCTGTCGCAGGAACAGCTGGCACTGGCACAGCGCAGCGTCGAGGATGCCGGGTACGCCGACAGCGTCGATCTGCGGCTGGCGGACTACCGCGAGGTGCAGGGCCAGTTCGACGCCGTGGTCAGCGTCGAGATGGTCGAGGCGGTCGGGGTGGAGTACTGGCCCACCTACTTCCAGACCATCGACCGGCTGCTCGCCCCCGGTGGGGTGGCCGCCATCCAGGCGATCACGATGGGCCATGAGCAGATGCTGCGCACGAGGCGTTCCCCCTCCTGGATCGTGAAGTACATCTTCCCCGGCGGCATCCTGCCCAGCCTGCGCGGCATCGAGGAGGTGCTGCACGACCACACGCAGCTGCGCATCACCCACGACCTGTCCTTCGGGCAGCACTACGCCGAGACCCTGAAGCGATGGCGACAAGAGTTCTGTGCCAACTGGGAGGACATCGTGCCCCACGGGTTCGACGCCCAGTTCCGCACCATGTGGGAGTTCTACCTGGGCTACTGCGAGGCAGGGTTCCGCGCGGACTACATCGGGGTACACCAGCTGCAGCTGACCCGGCCCGGACCCTAGCTCAGCGACGGCCCCAGCGGCGCCCCGCCGACCCCTTGGGTGGCAGGCGCTGAAGCAGCGCGACGGTGTCCAGGGCGGAGCGGATCTCCCCGGGCACGTCCCGCTTCCAGATGTCGGCGACCACAGCGCGCACCGGCAGGTCGTCCACGATGGCCAGCACCTCGCTGGGGTCGTAGAGCAGGTCCCGCTGCGCAGGGCCGCCGACTCCGACGGAGAGGTTCATGCCCGCATGCCCTACGACGAGCGTATGACCACCGGGTCGGGTCCGCGCGACCGCTCCCCGCAAGGCCTTGGCCCACCCGACCGGGGGCAGGTGGAGGTAGGCGAGCAGCACCAGGTCGTAGGCGTCTCGCTCCGAGCGCATCAACCACCCGGTGGCATCGGCCACGTCCCAGCGCAAAGCACGCTGCTGCTCGGCCGTCAGCGCCTCCGCCCGCTGCCGCAGGCGCGTGATCGCCACCGGTGAGAAGTCGGTGGCACGCACCGTCCACCCGCGCTCGACCAGCCATACCGCGTGCCGCCCCTCGCCGGCGGCGATGTCCAGCGCGGACCCCGGCTCCATGGGCCCGACGAGCTGCTCGACCCACCGGTTGGGCCCGTGCGGCCAGACGGCATCGCTGGCGGAGTACCTCTCGTCCCAGGCCGAGGAGTCCATGACAGCGACCGTCTCATATCGTCCTGGTAGTCCCCAGGGCGGCGCCATGACCAGGCCTTGGCAGATTGAGGTCATGACGGCGAGCAACGGCGATGGGCAGGGCGACTCGATCAAGGACCGCGAGGTCTACCAGGCGGTGCGCGACGAGGGCGCGAGCAAGGCCAAGGCGGCGGCCATCGCCAACGCCTCGGCTCGGGACTCGCGCGAGAGCGTCGGCAAGCGCGGCGGCCGGGCCGGTTCCTACGAGGACTGGACCGTCGACGAGCTACGCCGGCGCGCCGCCGAGCTGGAGATCGAGGGGCGCTCGTCGATGAACAAGGACGACCTCATCGAGGCGCTGCGCGAGGGCACTTGAGCAGGCACGGCCCGAACGCCGCTACGTCAGGTCCACGGCTCCGGCCACCCTCAGCGCGGTCTGTCCGCCGACCCAGACGACATTGTCGTCGCCCGTCCTCTCCTGCTCGATCCACACACGGCCGGTGCGGTCGATCACCGTTCCCTGGGCGGCACGGTAGGACGGGGGCGCGATGCCGGCCCCGATCAGCCACTGCGCCAGGCCGGCCTGCAGGCTGCCGGTGGCGGGGTCCTCGGGCAGGCTCGACCCCGGGCTGAACGCCCGCACCTCGAAATCGGCCTCGGCGCCCGCGCGGTGCCGGCCGATGAGCCCGATCTTCGCTCCGCCCAGAGCCTGCAGAGCCATGGCGTCCGGCCTGGCCGCGAGCACGGCCTCCGCGTCAGGGAGCAGCACGCCGAGCCACTGCGGGCCGTTGACCACCCATTCCATGTCGAGCACGTGGTCCTCGCTCAGCCCGAGCGCAGACAGGACCGCCTCCCGCAACGGCGCCTCCGGCGGCCCGCTACGGGACAGCGGCGGTGCCGCGAAGGCAAGCTCCTCGCCTCGGTGGCGCACGGTGACCACACCGGCCTCACACTGCTGCACCACCCTCCCCTCGCTGGCGGGCTTGCCCCCGACCGCCAGCCACGCCCGGCAGCTGCCCAACGTGGGGTGACCAGCGAAGGGCAGCTCACCGTGGGGGGTGAGGATCCGCAGCCGGTAGTCCGCGCGGGGGTCGGTGGGCGGCAGCAGGAAGGTGGTCTCGGACAGGTTGGTCCAGCGCGAGAAGGCCCGCATGAGCCCGGGGTCCAAGTCCTCGCCCTGGTCGTCGACCGCATCGTGCACCACCGCCACCGGGTTGCCCCGGAAGGGTGAACCGCAGAAGACGTCGACTTGGGAGAACAGGTGCTTCGGCATACCGGCAGGCTAGTGCGGCCCCATCCGACGGATCGTTCAGCGGGCGGTCAGCCAGGCCGCCTGGTAGGCCGTGAGCCGGATCTCCTCGCCGTCCGTGACGACCACCGCATGCTCGCTGAGGTGATCGTGGACCTGATGCGGGTCCAAACCCTGCTCGCGAAGCCACCATCCGGGCACGTGACGCTCGTGCTCACTCATGTTGTACAACCCGACCAGAGGGCCGACCGGGTGACGCCGCACCACGCCGAGCACGCTGGGGGCCGAGGTGGGCAACGGCTGGGCGGAGACCCCGGCGTGCAGGTGAGGAAGGGTGGCGCGCACCCGGACCATCGACCGCAGGCGCCGGTAGACCCGGGCCGCCGCGGATGAGGGTGCGCCCCCCAATGAGGCGACCACATCCCAGTCCAACGCCGGCCGATGGACCCAGCGGTTGTCGTCGGCATGGTCGGGGACGGTCTGCCAGTCGGGGTCGTTGAGTGCGGCGATCTCGTCGCCGGACCAGATCACCGGGATGCCACCCCATCCCAGGACGAGCGCGTACCCGACCAGGAGGCGGCCGATAGCGTCGTTCAGCCGCACGGGCTCCCCCGAGGTCTCGGCGTCGCCCACCCCCGCCAGACTGGCCGCCGACCCGCTGATCCGCCGGTCCCCGGTCTCGGGGTTGTACTGGAAGACCAGCCCGTCGGCGAACGAGCCGGCGAACTGCCCGGCGTAGAACCGGGACAGGAAGTTGCGGTGCTCGAAGCCGTTGAGCTGCACCGCGGCGGCGTCGCGGTCGTCGATCGCCCAGCCGATGTCGTCATGACAGCGCAGGTAGGTGATCCACGCCGTCGACCTCGGGATGGCCGGGATGCGCGACAGCGCATGCGCCGCGAGCCCGACGTCGCGGCTGGCCAGCATCGACCAGATCTGCACCATGAGCCCGTTGTGGTACGCGAGGTCGCTGACCTTGCCGTGATGCACCCCGCGGCCGAGGTAGGCCACCAGGTCATCCGGCCCGACGATTGCCTCCGCCTTGAAGGCCAGCGCCGGCGCCGCGATCCGGGCCACTGCGCGCAGGGCCTGGGTGAGGGAGTGCACCTCGGGCTGGTTCTGACAGTTGGTGCCCAGCCGCTTCCAGGTGAAGGCGATCGCGTCCAGGCGCAGGATCTCCACTCCGAGGTTGGCCAGGTACAGGACGACATCCGCCATCTCGCAGAACACGTCCGGGTTGGACCAGTTGAGATCCCACTGCCAGGCGTTGAAGGTCGTCCAGACCCAGCCCGCCGTCTCCTCGTCGTAGGTGAAGTTGCCGGGCGCGAAGTCGGGGAACACCTCGGGCAGGGTCTGCTCGTAGGCGTCCGGCTCACTGCGGTCGTCGAAGACGTAGAAGTAGTCCCGGTAGTGCGCGTCCCCGGAGCGCGCGGCGCTGGCCCAGGGATGCTCACGGGCCACATGGTTCAGCACCAGGTCGAGGCAGAGGCTGATGCCGTTGTCGCGCAGCACAGTGGCCAGCGCGTGCAGGTCGTCGGTGGTGCCGAGGTCGGGGCGGACGGTGCGGTAGTCGGCCACCGCATACCCCCCGTCGTTGGGCGCGGGTCGCGGCTGCAGAAGAGGCATGAGGTGCAGGTAGGTCACGCCGAGGTCGCGCAGGTGCCCGACCCGGTCGGCGACCCCCGCGAGGCCCGTCCCGGGTGCCGCGTACCGCTCGGCGTAGGCGGCGTACCCCATCATCGACGGGCGCTGGAGCCAGTCCGGCTCCAGGGTGCGACGTTCGTCCAACAGGTGCAGGTCGTCGGGCCGCTGCGCGTAGGCGGTGGCGGCGAGGCGCAGAGCCCGGCCCGCCACCTCCTCGGCGTCGGAGTAGACCATCAGTGCTTCGACCAGCTCCTGCCACCGCCTCTGGACGCGCAGCCAGAAGGTCTGCCGCCGATGCGCGGGCAGGTCGGCCAACACCTCGTCGACGGCCTGGACGATGTGGCGGGGGACCGCCGAGGGCCGCACGTCATACTCTCCCGGGGCCCTCACGCTGGGTAGTCCATCACACTCGCCCGCTCTTCTCGCCTCGGCCGCTCACCACCCCTAGGTTGGCGTCATGGTCAGGTATGCAGCTCCCTTGCGGGAGGGAGACCGGATCGGGGTCACCGCCACCTCCTCGGGCGTCCCGCCACCGATGCGGGAGAGGCTCGAGGTCGCACTGGCGGCGGTGCGGCGACGCGGCTATGCCGTGGAGCTCGGAGAATGCCTCTACGGCACGGGCCACGTGAGCGCTCCGGCGCAGGCCCGCGCAGCGGAGTTCATGGCGATGATGCAGGACCCCTCGATCAAGGCCGTCGTGCCTCCCTGGGGTGGCGAGACGGGCATCGACATGCTCTCCTTGCTGGACTGGGACGCCCTGCGCACGGTGGAGCCCACCTGGGTGGTCGGCTACTCCGACGTGGCCACGCTGATCACGCCCCTGACCATGGTGGCCGGCATGGCCACCGTGCATGGAGGCAACCTCATGGACACCCCCTACCGGGTCCCCAGCGGGATGGTGTCGTGGCTCGACATCGCGGAGATGCCCACCGGTAGCACCTTCGCGCAGACCCCGACCGGGCGCTACCGCCGCGATGCCCACGTGGACTACGCCCAAGACGCCGCCGCCTCGGAGCTGGATCTGGACGCGGTCGGCGGTTGGTGGAGGCTGGACGACACCGGCGATGTAC
This sequence comes from Ornithinimicrobium sp., assembly GCA_049683875.1. Lineage (GTDB taxonomy): Bacteria > Actinomycetota > Actinomycetes > Actinomycetales > Dermatophilaceae > Ornithinicoccus. The sequence continues at coordinate 39,727 of JBAUJO010000094.1, read as the reverse complement.
ACGTGCGCGGGCGCCTGGTCGGGGGGTGTATCGAGACCATCAGCCCGTTGACCGGGGGCCCCCTGGCGGACATGTCCGGGTTCCGCGCAGAGCATGCCGGTGAGGAGACGCTGGTCTACATCGAGGCCGCCGAGAGCGGGTCCTTCGCCATCTGCCGCGCGCTTCACGGCATGAGGCTGGCCGGTTTCTTCGACGGCGCTCAAGCCGTCCTCGTCGGACGCACGAACGCGCCCGACGATCAGGGGATGACCCAGCACGAGGCGGTGCTGGATGCCCTGGGCTCGCTCGGCGTCCCGATCGTCGCCGGGGTCGACTGTGGGCACGTGGCACCCTTCATGCCGCTGGTGAACGGAGCCCACGCCGAGGTATGGCTACGTGGGGACTCCGCTCGGATCACCCAGACCTTGCGTTGACTCATCGGGCACCGTCGGCGCGCGGCGCGGTCAGCCCTCGGGCAGCTCCGCGAAGGTCTGCTTCATGTCGCGGTACCAGCCCATCGACCTCTTGGGGTGACGCCACCGGGTCTTCATGACCTCGCGCGCCTCCTGGTGAGTGGCGTCGCCGGCCTGCTCCGCCGCCTTGAGGTGGCGGTCCTGCGCATTGATGACGTCGTCAGCGCTCTCGCCGCGGTGCGGGTGCTCACATGGCCCGCCCAGCTGGCGACAGGTCATGATCTTCATGGGTTCGTCCTCTCTCTTGGTGGGTCCTACGTCGTCGCGAGGTACGACGACCCCGACCAGCGCGGTGTGACCGGCTCGGGGAGCGTGGGCGTTCTCGCCACTCGGGCCGCGAGCCGTCGCGGCGGCGTTCGACGCCCGCCAGCACGGCAGGGTCTGCGCGGAACGTGATCCGGCTGACCCGGCGGCCCTCGATCTCGAAGTCGAACAGCACACGGGCCGCTCCGCGATGGAACCAGGCGGCTCCCGGGCGACCCCGAGACCAGACCGGGATGGCCGCTCGCGCCCCGCCGTTGAAGAACGCGGCGATCTCGTGCGCTCCCTGGATCCGCTCCGGAGTACCGGCCGCGTTCGCGAACTCATCGGCCGCCACCACCGCGTCGGGGGCGAGCAGCTCCATCAGCGGGCCGAAGTCGGCGTTGCGTGCGGCCGCCATGAACGCATCGACCACGACCCAGTCGGGCCGTTGGCCCACCCCGTCGCCCGAAGGCCCCGACCCGGCGACCTTGACCCGGGCGCGGGAGGCCAGCTTGCGCGCCGCCGGAGGCGAGCACTGCAGCACGGCCCCGACGGTGGCGAACTCGAAGCCGAAGCTGTCGTGCAGGACGAACGCCACCCGCTCCCGCGGACTCAGCCGGTCCAGGACGACCTGGAGCGCGAACCCGACGGTCTCGGCCAGGGCCAGCTCGTGTGACGGGTCAGCCGGGCCTTCGGTCACCGGAGGCGTCGGGGGCTCTGCGACCGGCACGGGGATCCGGGCCTTCAGCCGGTCCAGGCACAAGCGCGTGGCCACGGTTGTGAGCCAGGCGGGCACGCTGTCGATCTCGGACTCCGGCAGGGCACGGCTGAAGCGCAGCCACGTCTGCTGCACCACGTCCTCCGCTTCGACCGGGTCACCCAGGACCCCCGCGGCGAGGCGGGCCAGACGGGCCCGTTCGGCTTCGAAGCTGTGCACCGGCTCCACCATCACTGCATCCTCCTCACTGCGACCCGTTCACGCCCAGCGCTTCACGGCAGGCCGTCACTATGACGCTCCACCGCGCATGCCCCGTTGACGATCCGCCCCAGCAGAACGTGACCGGCCGACCGGAGCGGCAGACGCGACGGGCATCGATGATCGGCCCGCTTCGTGCCCTCGATGAGCCGCCGGTCCGGACCGGAATCTGCCCCGGCACGCAGGTGGGTCACCCCAGGTCGCGCTGCACCCAGGCGACGTCACACCACTGGTCGAGCTTGAAGCCGACACGGCGGAACACCCCGACCGGCTCGAAGCCGAGTGCGGCGTGCAACCGCTCGCTGGCATCGTTGGGCAAAGTGGCTCCCGCGACCGCGGTGCGATAGCCCATCGCCCCCAGCCGGTCCAGCAGAGCTTGGTAGAGCGCGCGGCCCCACCCGTGCCCGCGGGCCCCGCGATCCAGGTAGACGCTGGTCTCGCACGACCATCGGTAGGCGGCCCGGGGGCGGTAGGGGCCGGCGTAGGCGTAGCCGACGACCACGCCGGACACCTCACCGACCAACCAGGCGTGCTGACGTCGCGCGGCGGCGATGCGCGCCGCGAAGTCATCGGCTTCCGGCACCTCCTCCTCGAAGGTGATCGTGGTGTCAAGTACGTAGGGGGCATACACGGCGGCGCAGGCCGCGGCATCGGACGCCTGGTCAGCATCGCGCACCAGCAGTCGGGCAAAGTCCATCACCACCTCGCTTCCGGGGCCCCGACGCCCCTGCCGTATCCGGCGTCGATCTTCCAGGTGAAGACGTGCGAACCCGACGGACGCAGCCAGATCAGGTCGATGCCGGAGTTGAAGGCGTTGGGTGGGCAGGTCATCGGCTCCACCGCGACCCCGGCGCGGCCCAGCCGTTCCCCGGTGTAGATCTGCATCCACCGCGTGCTTGACGACAGTCGCGCCCACAGACCGGTGCGCGGATCACGCAGCGTCACGTTCCAATGCTGCGGCAGGCCGGTGAACGCGTGGTCCACGCGGCTGCGCCCGAGCAGCACCGGCTTGCCGTGCGCGCCGAGGATGGAGGCCACGTCGAGCTCGTCCTGCACCGCGCCGAGCCGTACCCGGCTCGTCTCCGGGACCGTCAGCTCGCAGCGGTCCGGAGCCGCTCCACCGCACCGCAGGTATGGGTGGGCACCGATGCCGTACGGGGTGTTCCTGTCCCCCTGGTTGATCACCGATGCCGTTGCGTGCAGACCCCGGTCGTTGAGGGTGTAGCTCACCAGCAGCCGAATGGTGAACGGGTAGCCCGGCTGGGGAAGGATACGGGTGACCAGACGCACCTGTGACGGCTCGTGGGCGATGACCGTGAACTCCTGCCAACACACCAGCCCGTGCAGGGCGTCGCCGGTCTCGGGCTCGGTCACCGCCAGGCGCTCACGGTGGCCGTGCACCCGGTAGGTCGCGCCCCGGATGCGGTTCGGCCACGGAGCAAGTGTCTTGCCCTGGAAGCCGGTCGCGACCTCGCCGTCAGGCACCGGAAGCACGATGTCCTGCCCGTCGTAGGTCAGCGAGGCCAAAGCGGCCCCGCTCGGTGACACGAGGGAGGTGTACCGGCCGTGGTGCAGCTCAAGATAGGTCACATCACCTGCGGGGTCGGGTCACCCGAGTCGTGTGCTGTGACAGCCGCGGCAGACCGTGGGTCATGGTCGGGGCGCGACAAGGTCGGCACGCGCATCGTAGGTCTCGCGGATGTGCTCGCGGTGGTCTCCCGAGACCTGGCGGCCCTGTTCCTGCTCGGACCATGAGGGGAGATCATCCGTTCCGGCGAGGACCCAGGCAGACTGACGCGCCATCCCGTCGGCCACATACTCGCCGGCCGGCGGCACGAGCACCGACCGCCCGAAGACGACCGGGGCGACCTCCTGCACCGCACGCGAGCGGGCACCCCCTCCGATCAGGTGCACGGTCTCCACCGGCACCCCGTGCTCGGACAGGGCGTCCATCCCCCGCGACAGCCCGCACAGGATCCCCTCGACAGCCGCCCGTGCCAGGTTTTCCGGGGTGAGGTTGTCGCGGGTGATGCCCAGCAGCGAGCCGGTGGCCTCGGGCATGTCGGGCACGCGTTCGCCGTCCAGATAAGGCACCAGCGTCAGCCCTCCGGCCCCCGCGTCCGCCTCCAGGGCCAGGTCGGCCAGTTCCTCGTGGTCGACACCGAGTGCCGCCGCGGTGGCATCCAGGACTCGCGAGCCGTTGAGCATCACCACCAACGGCAGGAACTGCCCGGTCGCGTCGGCGAACCCGTTGATCGTCCCGCCTGAGTCCTGCACCGGCTCGGCCGCCACCGCCGAGACGACCGCCGAGGTCCCGATCGAGATCGTGAGGTCGCCGGCGCCCATCCCCAGACCGAGCGCAGCGGCGGCGTTGTCCCCGGCCCCGGGGCCCACGACCGCGCTCGACGGCAGCCCGGCCTCCTTGGCCTGACCAGCCGACTCACGAGGCCCCAGGACCCGAGGGAGCACGATGTCCTCGACATCGTCACGGCGCAGGGCCATGGCCAGCAGGTCGCGGCGATACCGGTTGCCGCCCGGGTCGAAGTAGCCGGTCCCCGATGCGTCCGACCGGTCGGTCACCAAGGCATCAAGGCCGGGGGCACCGAGCAGACGCCAGGTGAGCCAGTCGTGGGGAAGGCAGACACCTGCGATCGCGGAGGCGTGGTCGGGCTCGTTGTCGACGAGCCAGCGCAGCTTGGTGACGGTTATCGAGGGCACCAGCAACGATCCGGTCTCCGATGCCCACGACAGCGCCGCGCCCTCGTCGGAACCCTGCAGCTCTTCGGTGAGCTGCGCGGCCGCCTTCGCGCTGCGCGTGTCGTTCCACAGCAGCGCCGGGCGGATCACTTCGCCCGCTGAGTCAAGCGCCACCAGCCCGTGCTGCTGCCCACCGACGGCCACCGCCTCCACGTCGCCCAACCCGCCGGCCTTGTCGGCCGCCTCCAGCAGAGCGTCCCACCAGTGGTCCGGATGAACCTCGGTGCCGTGGGGATGCGAGGCCTGCCCGGACCGGACCAGCGCGCCGGTCTCGGCCTCGCGGATCACGACCTTGCAGGACTGGGTCGAGGAGTCGATTCCCGCGACGAGGCTGCTCATGTCCGTCCTCCGATCAGGTGGCGTAGCGCCAGCTGGTTGAGATGTACGAGACCGAGGTCTCGCTCTGCTGCGGTGTCGACGTCGAAGTCCTCGAAGGACGAGTGGTCGCCCAGCAGGTCGGTCACGCGCTCCCCGGGGGCGAGCGTGGGCTCGCTCAGCTCGAGCACGCCGGCACGCGCGAACGTCTCGACGACCTCGGGGTCACGACGGTAGGAGGCACTGGCCTCGGCCAGCATCAGGTATGTCTCCATGTTGGCCCGGGCGGACTCCCACACCCCCCGCATGGTCTCGGTTCGCGCCGGCTTGAAGTCGAAGTGCCGCGCCCCCTCATACCTCGGGCCGCCCCCGGGGAACCCGTGCTCCAACAGGTCCACGGTGAAGAAGGCGGAGGTGAGGTCACCGTGCCCGAACACCAGGTCCTGGTCGTACTTGATGGATCGCTGCCCGTTGAGGTCGATGTGGAACAGCTTCCCCGACCACAGTGCCTGCCCCAAGGCGTGGGTGAAGTTCAGCCCGGCCATCTGCTCGTGTCCGGTTTCCGGATTGAGCCCCACGATGTCCCCGTGCTCGAGCTGGGCGATGAAACCCAACGCATGACCCACGGTGGGCAGGAAGATGTCACCGCGCGGCTCGTTCGGCTTGGGCTCGAGGGCGATCCGCATCGGGTAGGCCTGCTCCTTGATGTGGGCAGCCACCGTGTCGATGCCCTCGGCGTACCTGCTCAGCGCGGCGTAGACGTCCTTGGACCCGTCCAGCTCGGTGCCCTCACGCCCACCCCACATCACGAAGATCTGCGCCCCGAGCTCCGCGGCGAGGTCGACGTTGCGCAGTACCTTGCGCAGGGCGAAGCGGCGCACCGAGCGATCGTTCGCCGTCAGCGCGCCCTCCTTGAACACGGGGTGGGAGAAGGTGTTGGTGGTGACCATCTCCACCACCATCCCGGTCTGCTGCACCGCCTCGCTCAACCGGCGCACCTGCTCAGTGCGGTCCTTCTCGGTGGCGCCGAACGGGACGACGTCGTCGTCGTGGAAGGTCAGGCCCCACGCGCCGGCGTCCGCGAGCCCCTGCACGTACTCGGCAGGCTCTCGCACCGACCGACTCGGTGATCCGAAAGGGTCCTGGCCCGTCCAACCCACCGTCCAGAGGCCGAAGGAGAACTTGTGCTCCGGGCCGGGCGTCAGCGGCATGGGTGCCTCCCGTCGATACTGGTGTACAAGGCAACCTAGTACGCAACTCCCCCGCACCCGTAAGTCTGGGCCGACCTGGCCCGGGAGAGCACAGGATGGAAGCCGCCGGGGAGGTCGGCATACGGTGGAGCGATGAGCACGCATGCGAGCGGCGACGGGGACGCCGACGAGCCTCACGAGCGGCTGCCGGGCACCCCGTCGGGGGGACGTCGCCGCTCCGGGGACCCCGGCCGAGGAGGTGGCCACGGCCACGGTCAGCAACAGACGGCCACCGGGCGCCACCGACGCCGGCTGATCATCGTCCTGCTGATCACGGCCACCGTCATGATCTTCCAGGCCGTCGGCGCTTGGGTTTCCGGATCGCTGGCCCTGCTCGCCGACGCCGGTCACATGCTGACCGACGCCGCCGGACTGCTCATCGCCCTTCTCGCCGCCGGTCTGGCGATGCGCCCGAGCACCGACGAACGCACCTTCGGATGGCAGCGCGCCGAGGTGCTGGCGGCCCTCGTGAACGCCGTCATCCTGACCAGCGTCGGGGTGCTGGTGATCCGCGAGGCCGTGCTGCGCTGGAACGGTGAGCCCGAGATCGACGCGGGCCTCATGCTGTGGGTCGCGGTCATCGGAGCGGTGGCCAACGCCGTGTCGCTGGTCATCCTCCTGGGCGCGAGCAAAGAGAGCCTGAACATGCGCGGTGCCTACCTTGAGGTGCTCGGGGACCTGCTCGGTTCATTGGCCGTCATCGTCGCCGCGGTCGTCGTGCTCACGACAGGGTGGTCCCGCGCAGACGCGCTGGCCTCCCTGGCCATCGGCCTGATGATCCTGCCCAGGGCTGTCTCACTGCTGCGCGACGTGGTGCACGTGCTGCTGGAGAGCGTGCCTCAGGGGGTCGACCTTCCCACCGTTCGACAGCACATCCTCGCCGTTCCCGGTGTGATCGGCGTGCATGACCTGCACGCCTGGACCATCACCAGCGGCGTGCCGGTGCTGTCGGCGCACATCGTGCTCGAAACCGACCGGATCGACTGGGAGGTGGAGTGCACCACGCTCGACCGCCTTCGTGCCTGCCTGGGCGGCCACTTCGACGTGGAGCACTGCACCTTCCAGCTCGAGACGCCGGCGCACGCCGAGCACGAGCCGGCCACCCACGCCTGAGGCCGTGGTGCGCAGGGTCGCGGGCTCGGTCACCGGCTAGTGGTCAGCCCCGCCAGGTAGGTGTGGACGAGGGGCACGACCGAGGCTCCTTCACCGGTCGCGGCCGCGACGCGCTTCATCGACCCCGAGCGGATGTCGCCCGCCGCGAACACCCCAGGCGCGGTCGTCTCCAGGTTGGTCGGGGGCAGGTCCCCGACCCAGTCCTCACGCGGCACGTCACGTCCGGTCAGCACGAACCCTCGACTGTCGATACGGACCTCCGAGGGCAGCCACTCGCAATGCGGCTCCGCCCCGAGCAGCAGGAACAAGCCACGGGCCCGCACCCGCGATGAGGCGCCATCGCTGCGGCTTCGCAGCTCGAGCCATTCCAGTCGGCCCTCGCCTCCACCGTCGGCCACCACCGTCTGCGGGAGCACCGTGATGCGGGAGTTGGCCTCGATCTCGTCGACCAAGTACTGCGACATGGTCTCCGCCAGGCCGTCACGGCGCACGACGATCGTCACCGACTCGGCGAACCGGGCCACGTGCACCGCCGCCTGACCGGCAGAGTTGCCACCACCGACGACGTAGACCTCACCGCCCTCCATCTCGCGGGCCGCGGTCATGGCCGCCCCGTAGAACACCCCGTTGCCGATCAAGGACTCCAGCGCGGGAACTCCTAGCCGCCGGTAGACCACGCCCGTGGCGATGACGACGGCGCGGGCACGCAGCGTGCCGCCATTCGTGTGCACCACGTGCGCGGCGCCCTGGTCGCCGATGTCCAGAGCCATCACCTCCCACCCGGTGACGAACTCGGTGCCGAAACGCAGAGACTGGTTCCTGGCCCGCTGGGCGAGCCGCATACCGGACACTCCGCGAGGAAAGCCCAGGTAGTTGCGGATCATCGAGCTGGTGCCGGCTTGACCACCCACGGCCTCAGACTCCACCACGACGGTGCTCAGGCCCTCGGATGCGGCGTAGACCGCCGTCGCGAGGCCCGCAGGCCCTGCCCCGACCACCGCTACGTCGAAGACCTGGTCGAGGGTGACGACGTCCGGAGTACCGAAGACCGCGGCTGCGGTCTCGTGCACGCTCGCCGGCACGAACGGGTCGCCGCGCACCGGCTCGACGACGGGCCACCGGCCGGAGTGGGAGGATCGAGCCACGATCTCGGCGCCGATGTCGCTGTCCGGCGAGTACACCCCGTTGGGCAGTCCCATCCGGTCCAAGAAGTCGCGAATCGCCAGCACGAGGCCGTCCGGTTCGGGGGTGACGATGCGCACGCTCTCGACCACCGGAGCGGCGACGGTGGATCCCCAGTCCGACAACAGCTCGGCGACGGCCGTGTGGAACTCCTCGTCACGCACCCCTCGCGGCATGAGCAGATAGGCGTCGTAGGTGCCTAGTGCCATCCCCTGTCGCAGGTCTGCAGCGTCGAGCAGGAAGTGCTCGGGGTGAGCAGCGATCATCCGGCGCGCGGTCGGCACGATCTGCCGCCAGGTGTCCAACGCCTCCAGGATCTCGGCGTCCGGTATCCGGCTCTCGGTCACACACAGCGCCACCGGGCGGCCGGCGTCGAGAAGGTCCCGCAGCACCTCGGTGGCCTCCGCGCAGGTGCGAGCCGTGCGCAGGTAGTAGTCGCGGGAGTAGCGGTCGAACTCGTCGCGCAGAAGGTCTGCCCGATGCTCGGAGACCACGATGATCGCGGGGCGGTCGAGGGCGTCGGTCGCGGACTCGTGCACGTGCTGATCGTAGGCCGCTGAACCGGAACTGTCCTCAGCTTGGTTCCGCGGTGCCAGCCGCGCGGGCGGCGAACAGGTCCCGGGCGGCGAGCGCGCACAGCACACCACCGAAGAAGCTCATCACCAGCCCAGGGCCGGGCAACCATCCCTGCAACCCCACCAGCGACACGATCCGCACCACCTGCCAGGCCGGGAGCACCATCGCGACCACCGCCACGACCGCTCCTTGGACCAGTGACAACGTCGCCCAGCGTGGCCCCAACAGACCACCGGCAAGCGCCAGTAAGCCGGCATAGAACACCCACAACCCGGCTCCCCGTGCCCCGCTGATCGTGCCCACTCCGGTGTAGAGCCAGGGCAGCCAACCGCCGAAGATCAACAGCAGCGAGGCCAGCAGCAACCGGCGCTGGCCACTCAGCCGCTTCTGCACGAAACGCGACCTTACCCTTTGACGCGGCCGCCGGTTCTGGCATATTCAGGTTTCACTCAGATTCGACGACGATGTCGGACCCGGATGCTCAGGAAGGTGTCCCCCATGGACAGCCACCAACGCCAGGAGTACTGGCGCCGCAACCTTCGCCTCATGGCGGTTCTGCTCGCGATCTGGGCGTTCGTCTCGTTCGGCTGCGGCATCCTGCTCGTCGACGTGCTGAACCAGGTTTCCTTCCTCGGCGTGCCGCTGGGGTTCTGGTTCGCCCAGCAGGGCTCGATCGTGACCTTCGTCGTGCTCATCGCCGTCTACGTATGGCGGATGGACAAGCTCGACAAGGAGTACGGCATCGAGGAGTACGAGAGCGAGGTGCACCACTGATGAGTGACATCCAGCTCTGGACGACCGTGTTCGTGGTCATCACCTTCGCTCTCTACATCTACATCGCCTACGCCAGCCGGGTCTCCGACACCGCCGGCTTCTACGTGGCCAGCGGCGGCATCCCGGCTCCGGCGAACGGGGCGGCCGTCGCTGCCGACTGGATGAGCGCGGCTTCGTTCATCTCCCTCGCCGGCATCGTCGCCTTCTCTCAGAACGGGTATGCCGGGTCGGTCTACCTCATGGGGTGGACCGGCGGTTACGTGCTGTTGGCGTTGCTGCTCGCGCCCTACCTGCGCAAGTTCGGCAAGTACACGGTCCCCGACTTCGTCGGTGACCGGTACTCCGAAAGCGCCCGGATGGTGGCGGTCGTGTGCGCGATCGTGGTCTCGTTCGTCTACGTCGCCGGCCAGATGGCCGGCGCCGGCGTGGTCTTCCAGCGCTTCCTGGAGGTCAACGCCACCGTCGGCATCATCATCGGCATGACCATCGTGTTCTTCTACGCGGTGCTCGGCGGGATGAAGGGGATCACCTGGACGCAGGTCGCGCAGTACACCGTGCTGATCATCGCCTACATCATCCCCGCGGTGGCGATCTCCAACCAGCTCACCGGAAACCCCTTCCCCCAGATCGGCTTCGGGGAGATCCTGGACCAGCTCGACGGCCTCCAGCGTGACCTCGGCATCGCGGCCTACACCGAGGCCTTCACCCAGACCAGCCGGCTGAACATGGTGCTGATCACCGGGGCCCTGATGTTCGGGACTGCCGGGCTGCCGCACGTGATCGTCCGGTTCTACACCGCGAAGTCGGTGCGCGCCGCTCGTTACTCGGCGCTCTGGGCACTGTTCTTCATCTCGCTGCTCTACACCACGGCCCCCGCCATCGGGGCGTTCAGCAAGTTCAACGTGCTGAACCAGCTCTCGGGTACGCCGGAGGCGCAGGCTCCGGGCTGGTACACCACCTGGCGCGACGTGGGGCTCATCGAGTTCATCGACGCCAACGGCGACGGCATCATCAACATCGCCAGCGCGGAAAGCGCCGCCAACGAGCTGATCATCAACAACGACATCGTGGTCCTCGCCGCGCCGGAGATCGCCGGCCTGCCGGCTCCCATCGTGGGTCTGGTCGCCGCGGGCGGCCTGGCGGCCGCGTTGTCCACAGCCTCGGGGCTGCTGCTGGTCATCTCCTCCTCGGTCGCCAACGACGTCTACTACAAGAAGATCAACCCGCGGGCCTCGGACAAGCAGCAGCTTCTCGTCGGGCGCATCGCCATGGGCGGCGCGATCCTGCTGGCCGGGTACCTGGGTATCAACCCACCCGGGTTCGTGGCACAGGTGGTTGCTCTGGCCTTCGGGCTCGCCGCAGCCAGCTTCTTCCCGATCCTGGTGCTCGGCATCTTCTGGAAGAACTGCACCGCCGCCGGGGCCACCGCCGGCATGGTGGCCGGGCTGGGAACCACGTTGGCATACCAGATCTGGACGATCGACATCTACGGCAACAGCGACGGCATCTTCGGCATCCCCGAGACCGGGTTCGGCACGGTGGGCATGCTCATCAACTTCGCGGTCACCATCGTGGTCTCGCAGTTCACCACCAAGCCCTCTCCCGTCATGCAACAGCTCATCGAGGACGTGCGCTACCCCGGGCACACCAAGCTGACCGCCGCGCACATGAAGGGCGAGGTGAGCGGGGAGGAGCTGCAGGAACAGGACAGCTCGGTGCTGGTGCAGGACGCAGACGAGGAGCAGAAGGACGAGGACGACCCTCGACCCTCTGACGGGCGCTGAGGCGCACCGGCGAGGACCCGCCACCGCGACCCCGTACACGCAGCTCTTCAGGCCGCCCAGACCGTGGTGACCTCGCCCGGCGCCGGTGAGCACGACCTGAAGACGTTGCTACGCACTATGCAGCCACGCCTGGAGTCAGGCGAGTGGGTCTTCGTGACGGTGGATGACGTTCCAGACGACGTCGAGGCGCTAGCGACCTTTCGCGAGACCGAGGGCCTGTCTGCGGTGATCCGCCGGGAGAGTGCCGACGCCCACCACCTGCCCTACGACCTGGTCGCAGCGTGGATCAGCCTGACTGTCCATTCCGCCCTGGATGCGGTGGGCCTGACCGCTGCCGTCTCCGCTCAGCTCACGGCCGCGGATATCAGTGCCAACGTGGTGGCAGCCCGGCACCACGATCATCTGTTCGTCCCGCTCTCCAGGGCGGTCGAAGCCGTCCAGATTCTCGAGGACCTGAGCCGCCGTTGACGAGAGGTGTTGACGAGGCCCGTCGACGAGCCGAAGGGGTGGGGCGCCGTCAAGACGGTGCCCCACCTGCCTAGGCGTTGACCGTGGCCTCTTGGTCCTGCCGCGGTTCGTCCTTCTCGCGCTGCTTCTCAGCCTTCTTTGCGATCTGCTTGCCTCGCTGCAGCTCCCAGTAGGCGGTGACGAAGTAGATGACCGTGCCCGTGATGGCGATGGTGTACCACGTCTCACGCCGCTGCAGGTAGGTGAAGATGTCCGGGCTGTCGAAGAGGACGAGGAGGGAGTAGGTGAGCATCCCGAGGCAGGTGACGATCCAGATGGCTCGCAGCGCCCGGCTCAACGTCGTGGTGTCCTTCACCTCGACCGGTGGACGTTCCTCGGCTTCGCGCTCCTTCCTGGCCAGAGCACGCTCGTTCCACCGTTCCTCCTCCTTCTGCTGCTCGGAGAAGTCCTCTGCGGCGCCGGCCCTACGGGCGAGCACGATGTACAGGCCGATCGAGAACGCCCAGGTTGGCAGGAACAGGTAGTAGTAGGGGAAGCCCAGGGCACTGATGCCGACGGCGAACGCCAGCGAGGCCGCCCAGGTGATGATGGCGGGGTAGTTGACGACTCCCTTGAACCGTGACCAGAACTTGGTGAGCCCCATGCGGCGGAACAGGTGGTGCTCCGCGACGATCACGCCACCCATCGGGACCAGAAGCACCCCAGCGTAGGTCACCAGGGGCAGGAAGTTGCGGTACACGAAGGGGAAGCACGCGGCGACGATGACCGCAGCCCCGACGATGAGGGTCACGCGCGTGCGGGACAACCGCGGGAAGACCCCCTGTGCGGCTAGGCCCGCGCGGTACAGGTTGGCGTTCGCCGTCGTCCACCCACCCACGATGACCGTGACGTAGCCCGCCCATCCGAGCGCGTACCAGGCCACGTCGCCAGGGGCCAGGACGGTGATGCTCTGCAGGGTGATCGCGGCGGTCGCGGCCCCCATGAATCCGGCTGAGATCCAGGCGACGTAGTGTCCGAACATCATCCCGGTGGCCGTGCACAGACCGTAGATGTTCTTCTTTGCGTAGCGCAGCAAGGCCATGTCGATGAGGGCGAAGTGGGACAAGGTGTTTGCTGCCCAGGCGAAGCCGGCGACCTCCCACATGCCGATCCCGGGCTCACCTTCGGGGGTGATCCCGGTGAACACCGTCGCCCCCGCGATGTCGACGAACTCATCCCAGCTGTCGATGGTGGTGACGCCGGTGACCGACTCCGCGAGGCCGGGCAGCAGCACGAGCCCTCCGGCGGTGAACATGACCATCAGCCAGGGCCCGCAGATGGTGGCGAACTCGGCGAGTGCGTTGAACCCGAAGGCGGCCACGAGCACCGTCACGGCAGCGAACAGGATGACCATGATGATGAAGCCGAGGTGGGTCGGATAGCCCTCGGTCTGCGCCGGAAAGCCGATGACTCGCCGAACCGCGGTGGCTGAGACCGTGATCATGGCGGCAGAGATGGCGGCGAAGATCACCGCGTTGGCGGCGTTGTACAGCTTGGAGATCGCATCCCCACCGATTAGGTGCAGGTAGGTGTACAGGCTCAGTCGGGCCTGCCGGGCGATGGGGGTGGTGAGCAGCCAGAAGCTCAGCACCGCAAGGGCGTTGCCGATCAGGAGGCCGAAGAGGATGTCGTAGATCCCGGCACCCAGGATGACGAACGTGGCACCGAAGACGAACTCGGTACCCGCGACGTGCTCGGCGGAGTAGAGCCCCAAGAAGTGCTTGGGGCCGTGGCGCTCATGATCGCCCACGGGAAGCAGCTCGGAGTCCGTGTTCGCGATCTCCTGGTCGATCTCTTCTACCGATCTGGCCATGGTCGTCCCTTCAGTTGCTTCCCTGCTGGTCCTCGAGCAACCTGACACGCTCGATCACGCGGTCGGCGACCCATTGCGAGTTCTCTAGCGCTTCCTCACCCGAGATCTCCCCGGAGATGGCGTCGGTCATCTGCGCCCCGACCGCGTTGCCGATGCTCTGGAAGGCCGGAACGTCCACGTACTGGATGCCGTGATAAGGCACGGGCTGCGAGGTCGGCTCCGTCGGGTCGGCGCTCTCGATCGACGTCAGCACCAGGTCTGCGAACGGAGCGGCATCCGTGTAGCTGGAGTTCTCGTAGAGGTCGGCGCGGGCTCCTGCAGGAACGTTGGCCCACCCGTACTCGGACGCGGCCAGCTCGATGTAGTCCGCAGACGTGGCCCAGGCGACGTACTCCTTGGCGAGCTCTTTGTGCTCTGACCCCGAGGGGATCGCCAACGACCATGCCCACAGCCAGTTGCTTGAGCTGTCCTGACCGGTCCCGGGTGCCGGAGCGAAGTCCACGTTGTCTGCCACGCTGGACTCCTGGGAGTCCGTGACCGAAGAGGCCGCGATCGTGGCGTCCACCCAGATGCCGCACTCCCCGTCCCGGAAAAGCTCGAGATTCTCCTGGTAGCCGTTGCGGGTCACGGTGGACGGGGCGTACTCCGCCAGCTCCAGGTAGTCAGCGGTGGCCTCCAGCCATGCGTCGCTGTCCAGCTGCGCCCTCCAGTCCTCGTCGAACCAGCGGGCGCCGTAGGAGTGCGCCATGGCCGTGAGAAAGCCCATGTTCTCCCCCCAGCCGGGCTTGCCGCGCAGGCAGATGCCGTCTGCGCTGGTCTCTTCCGAGATCTTCTGCGCGGCATCGATGATGAAGCCCCAGGTCGGCTGCTCCGGCATCTCCAGGCCGGCCTCCTCGAAGAGGTCGGTGCGGTACATGGTGAAGGAGGACTCGCCGTAGAAGGGCGCCGCAAGCATCTCCTCGCCCGGCGTCAAGGCTTCCCGGATGGTGGGGACGAAGGCGGAGGAGTCGAAGTTGTCGGGCATGTCCGTGAGCGGCTGCAGCAGACTCTCATCGGACCAGATCTGGGCCTCGAACGTCCCGACCGTGACCACGTCGAACCGCCCACCCTCGGTCCCCACGTCCGTGGAGACGGTCTCCCGCAGCTCGTTCTCGGTCTGGCGCACCCACTCGATGTCGACTCCCGAGTGCTGGTCGAGGAACTCCTGGTTGAGGTCTCGCAACCGGTCCAGGTCACTGTTGTTGACCGCCGCGATGGTCAAGGTCTCACCACCCTGCCCCGAGCTGTCCTCACTGCCGCAAGAGGCGGTCACCACCAGAACGGCGACCGCCGATCCTGCGGCGACCACGCGACGTACGGTGTGCATCGACCCAACTCCCGCCTGTCTCCCGTGAAAGACGGCGACGAGGCCATGCCACCTGCGCGCCCAGAGCGCGACACAGGGCCAGACCACACCGTCTCCTCCTGCACGGCGGGGCGAAGAGAGCCCCACCGCTCACGCTCAGATGAGCACCTCGCAAACCATGTGAGCGCTGAGACCACTGTGGTCCTCCCCTGCCGACCTGTCAAGAGATGACGTGAGGTGGTGTAGCGCAGTCAGACCCGCCAGTGCGTGCTGACGGGTCTGGTTGGGAGGAGCGGACTGGCCGGCAGGGGTGGCCTCAGCGCCCGTTCGTCCCTGTCCAGGGGCGCCGCAGGCCCTTGTGGTTGGCTGCGGACACCGCCGGACCCAGGCTCTGTGCACGCACGATGACCGCATCGAGTGTCTTGAGAATGGAGCCGTGGTGGCGCACCGCTCGGCCCATGCGAGTCATGGGGTCGAGGTGGCTCGTCGTGAGTTTCTGGGGCTGCGTGTTGGTCATTCATCCAGTATCCGAGAACTCGACGTATGCTTCAAATGAATTCGATGGATGTGACTTATGCGCGAGTGTCATAATTATTCGCCTGGGCCGCTATCGGCGTGGGCTCACCCCGGTTGGGCGCGCAGGTACCGACCGAAGTGAGGGACGGTGAAGGCGATCCTGCCCCGTTCGGCCGAGTAGATCAGACCCTTCTTGAGTAAGGAGTCCCGCGCAGGCGAGAGGGACTGGGGCGTCCGTTCCAGGTGCGCAGCGACATCCGCCGTCGTCACCGACTCTCCGTCCATCGGCCCGTCTGCCGCCCCGGCTGAGGTCGCGAGCTGTTCCGCTGCGCCGGTGTCGGCGGTCTGGGCCCCGAGGTCGGCCATTGCCCGCAGGTACTCGCGCTCTCCCGGAGTCGCCCGCTCGAAACGCGAGCCGAAGAAACCCACCGCCAGCTCGACCTCGGCCTCGGGCGCGCCCACGCGGACATCCTGCGCGGTGATCGGCGACCGCGGTGCGAGGTCCCAGACGGACTTGCCGTAGGCCTGGATGAAGAACGGGTAGCCCCCCGTCGCCCCGTACATCGCCTCCAGGGCGCCCGGCTCGAAGTCTGCACCTTCGTCCTGTGCGGGGGCCCGCAGGGCACGTTCGGCCTGCGACCGGTCCAGTCGGTCGATGCGCGAGTAGCGGAACAGTCGCTCGGAGTAGGACTTGCTCGCCGAGAGGACCGCCGGCACGTGGGGCAGCCCGGCGCCGACGACGATCAGCGGCAGCGACGACTGGCTCAGCTCGTGACACGCGGCGCAGAGCGCGGACACGTCCTCGGCGCCGAGGTCCTGCATCTCGTCGATGAAGACAGCCACTCCTTTGCCCAGGTCCGCGGCGAGGCCCGCCACGTCCGTGAGCAGCTCCACCAGGTCGATCTCGATGTCTCCGGAGTCGGCTCGCCCGGAGACCGCAGGGGCGTCGATGCCGGGGTTCCACCGGTCGCGCAGCTTGGCACCGGGCGCCTCGCGCTGAGCGAACGCCTTAATCACCCCGAGCACGTGGTCGAGCTCCTCACCACGAGGGTGGCCCAGCTCGCGGACAGCCATGTGCAGCGCGGCCGCCATCGGTCGACGCAACCGTTGCTCGGGACGCGCCTCGAACTTGCCGGTGCCCCACTTGGCGCGCACGGCCGCCGAGCGCAGCGCGTTCAACAGCACCGTCTTGCCCACCCCGCGCAGGCCGGTCAGGACCATCGAGCGTTCGGGGCGTCCACGAGCGATGCGTTCCAGCACGACCCCGAACGCCTCGAGCTGCTCGTCGCGGCCGGCCAGCTCGGGGGGGCGCTGCCCGGCGCCGGGCGCGTAGGGGTTGCTCACAGGGTCCATACCAGCACTGTATTCCGCTCTCTAGCGTTGTCGGCATACCTCGACAGAGACGGTCAGCGTGTCGTTCCTCCAGCGTCGCCGACCTCGTGCGGTGGGCCGAAGAGATCAGCGGTCAGGTAGTGCTGCAGCACTGGTGCCAAGAGCCGCGCGAGCCGCTCGAGGTCCGCTCTGGCCAGCGGTTCTAGCTGGACGATGTGCCGAGCCACCACGAGGCCGACCACCTGTGACATGACCATGGCCGCTCGCAGCCTCGGCTCGTCTCGACCGAGTGAGGCTGCCAACGGCTCGAGCAGCGCTTCAGTCAGGCGCTCCCGGAGCACGGCCGCGGCCTTTTCGTGCGAGGACGCCGCGCGCAGCAGCCCCAGCAGGCGACTTCGTGAGTCCGGGTCGTTCAGCTGCTCGGCGACGATGCTGGCCAGACGGTCCCCGATGCCCGACTCGGAGCCATCCATGAGCCTGGGCAACAGCGTCTCGTCGTCGACGGGGAGGTCGACGACGCTCAGGAAGAGCCGCTGCTTGTCGCCGAAGTAGTGCTTGACCAGCGAAGGGTCCACGCCCGCCTCGGCCGCGATCCGTCTCAGGCTTGGGCCGTCAAAACCCTGCAGGGAGAACTGGCGACGAGCGGCGGTGGCAATGGCGTCGCGAGCGACACCGTCGGAGCCGGACGGTCGGCCCGGGCGCCGCTTGGGTGTGCTGCTCACCCAGCCTCCTGGTCTCGACGGGCTGACTGCGGGTGCTGCAACTCAATCTAGTCTCGTCGACAGACTGAACTCAACATGCGCCGAATTAGGCGCTCAGCATTCGATCACGAGTCGGGGTGCTCATCAACACAGTCCGTCTCGCACGAACACCGGCCACGTGGCCGTGGCCTAGGGTCGGGCCCGTGACCCGAGACAGACTGGCCAACACTGACCTGGGTAGCAGAGTGGTCGTGCGCTACCTCATCGAGGACGGCGAAAGAGCGACCGATGTGCTCGGCGTACTGACCGACCGGACCGGCGACGTCCTGACCGTGCTGACCAGCGACGGGCCGGTCGACATACCGCTGGACAACGTGGTCGCAGGCAAGCCCGTACCGCCTGCTCCTCCTCGCCGAAACCACTGACCCCCAGCGCCCTACGTGTCCTCCAGCCCCGAACTCGGCGCTGGAGGTGCCACCTAGGGGCTGGGGGTGGCGAAGGAGTGGTCAGGTGGTCAGACGACTCGGGGATCCTCGTCGTTCTCGGAGACCATCCGCTTTCCCGCGTCGGCCCAAGCCTTCATGCCGCCTTCGACGTTGACTGCGTCGAAGCCCTCCTTGCGCAGGAACTCCACGGCCTGACTCGAGCGTCCGCCGCTGGCGCAGATCACCGCAATGCGCTCGTTGATGTCCACGTTGCCCAGGCTCGTCCCCAGGTTCTTCAGGGGAGACAGACGCGCGTTCGGAGCATGGCCGGCCTCCCACTCGTGGGGCTCCCGGACGTCGAGCATGCGCGCGTCGTCGTCGAGATCCGAGACCGACACGCTCGGGAGATCCGTGCCGTGGCCATCGCCACCGTCGTGGTCACGGTCAGCCGAACCGTCGCCACCGTGGTCAGCCGCACCATCGCCACCGTGGTCAGCCGAACCATCGGCACCGTGGTCAGCGCCACCATCAGCACCACCATCAGCACCACCATCAGCGTCACGATCGGCCGAACCGTCGCCACCGTGGTCAGCCGCACCATCGCCACCGTGGTCAGCCGCACCATCGCCACCGTGGTCAGCCGAACCATCGGCACCGTGGTCAGCTGAACCATCGGCACCGTGGTCAGCGCCACCGTCCGAGTGATGCTGGGAGTCGTCGCGGGGGGTGTTCTCTTCGTCGCTCATCACACCATCCTGGCAGGTCGACCCGAGCACGCAACCTCGAGCTACTTGAGCAGCCGAGACATGCCTCGGTCGGCCAGCGGCTTGCCCTTGGTCTGGCAGGTTGCGCAGTACTGCAGCGTGGAGTCGGCGAAGCGGACCTCCCGCACCACGTCTCCACAGACCGGGCACGGCTCACCGGTGCGACCGTGCACCCGCATCCCCGACCGCTTGGCGTCTTTGAGCTCTGTGGCCGGCTTGCCGCTGGCGGCGTCGATGGCGTGGGCCAGGGTCAGCTGCATCGCGGAGTAGAGCTCGTCGACCTGCGCGGTGGACAACGACGAGGCCAAGGCGAAAGGGGACAGCTTGGCCGCGTGAAGGATCTCGTCGGAGTAGGCGTTGCCTACCCCGGCCAGCACCTTCTGGTCGCGCAGCAGACCCTTGATCTGGGTGCGGCGACCCTGCACGATCTCGATGAACTGGTCCCGCGAGAACGTTGCGCTCAAGGGATCCGGGCCGAGAGTGGCCACCCCCGGCACCTGCGTGACCTCCGGGACCAGGTACGCCGCCAGTCCCTTGCGTGTGCCGGCCTCGGTGAGGTCGAACCCGGAGCCGTCGTCGAGGCGTACCCGCAGCGCGATAGGCGAGCGGCCGGGACGGACGCGTTTGGTCGAGAGCGCCTCGGACCAGCGCAACCACCCGGCGCGGGCCAGGTGGAAGACCAGATGCGTGCCGTCGATGTCGAGGTCGATGAACTTGCCGTGTCGATGCGCGCCGTCGACGGGCCGCCCCACCAGTGCGTCAGGAGGTGGGTCGAACGTCTTCAGGACGGCGACTGAGCCGAGCTCGACATCGGTGACGACACGACCGACCGCTCGGTGGGCCAGGAAGTCCACGAGGGCCTGCACCTCCGGCATCTCCGGCATCGCAGCATCCGCCTCCTCAGTGTCCGGGCGACGGCAACCACGCGGAGGCCTTGAGGCGGCCCATGCGCTGTCGTGCGCTCTGCACCAGGGTATGCAGGGTGAACCCGTCAGCAGCTCGAAGGATGGGCACCGGCGTCGTGGACCGGCTCGGGATGAGCTCGTCGGTGGCCACCGGGAGTCCGTGAGAAAGCACCTGCTGCGCGGGCGTGAGCTGTCTGATCGCGATGACCTCGACGGCATCGGGGTGCTCGCGCGCGAAGTCGCCGTAGAGCGCCGGGTCATGCTGACCGTCGTCCCCGACGAGAATCCACCGGCAGTGCGGGAACTCGCGGGCCAGCCGGTGCAGCTGGCTGCTCTTGTGCAGCTGCCCGCTGCGAAACCACCCCGTGTTGGTCGGGCCCCAGTCGGTGAGCAACAGAGGCCCCAGGGGGTAGTCGTGGCGGCGCAGGAACCTCGTCAGGGTCGGAGCAGTGTTCCACGCGCCGGTCGAGACGTAGAAGATCGGCGTCCCGGGGTTCTCGGCCAACAACGAGCGATACAGGCTGGCCATACCCGGCACCTCTTCGCGACGCTGCCCCGAGCGCACGAAGGTGTTCCAGGCGGCGATCATCGGACGGGGCAGGTGCGTGATCATGACGGTGTCGTCGATGTCGCTGACGATCCCCAGCGTGGCGGTGGCGTCGACGATGTGACAGCTGACGTGCACGCGGTCGCCGTTGATGGTGCTCAAGGTGGCGTGGTGCCATCCGGCGTCGAGTCCGTGCCCCGGCACCATCGTGTCGATATAACCCCCGCGGTCGGTGCGTATGACCACCGACGCCGCCCCGATCTGGATCCGGACCGGGGTGTTCATCGCCGGGGCGGTGACGAAGGCTCGCCAGCCCCGTCGGGCCAGGTCGGCCTCTTCGATCTCCTGCCGCGAGGAGGCGTGACCCACCGGGTTCTCCTGCTCAGCTTCGGGGGCCGGGGGCTCCTGGCTGAGTAGCACTCGGGCCATGACACGGGCCTGACCGCTGGTCCCGTACCCGGTGTAGCCGATCAGCCGCTCCTGCCACCCCCGGGCGCGTAGGAGGGCTTCGACGTGTCCGTAGAAGGCGTCTTCCACCGTGGCGGAGATATGCGGTCGGGCCATGCGGCACAGCCTAGGGCCGGCGGGCTAGGGGGACCGAGTCAGTCCCGCACCGAGGAGGCGGCCACCCGCCCACCGCGCAGATCCTCGATCGCGCTGACCTTCTCGCGCCCCGGGTCCAGAGCTGCCCACGTGGGGCCGTCGACGACGCCCGTGGGCTCCAGCCCTGCCGCCGCCTGTGCCTTCCGCACCGCCTGTTCGCTCTGCTGTCCGAAGACCCCGTCGGCCGTGGCGCCCACCAGCTCCTGCGCCGTCGCAACCACGCCGTCTGAGTCACCGCGCTGGACGGTGATGTGACGGTAGGGCAGCGTCGGGAAGTCCCGCCGTTCCAGGACCTGCCACAGCAGCGCCGTCGTCTCGGTGCTCTCGGTGAGCAGCGGGTGCTTGGCGGTGAAGTCCCGCAGCGCCTTCTCGGTCTGGGGTCCGAAGTTGCCGTCCTGGTCGATACCGAGCCCTCGCTGCAGCAGGCGAACCGCCTTCCCCTGGCTGCCGACCGCGAGCACGGCCCGCCGGTGCGGCGTGTAGGGGGTGCGCATGAAGTCCTTCCACGGCACTGCCAGCGCGGCCCTGGGGATGTTGGGCAGGCGCTCACCCTGGGCCGCGGCGTAGGTCATCTGGTCCATGACCCCCGTCTGCGGGATCTTCTGGGCGTCCTGCCACCGGAACAGCGCCTCACGGGTGGCCTGGTCCAGCGTGCCGCTCCGGGCCACGCCCAGCTGCGCCTGCACGAGGCCGACACCCTTGCCGGATGACTCCGGACGCACCGAGGTGTAGGACGTCTGGGGTGCCGAGATCTCCGCCGCCGGGCACGGTTCGCGGTTCGGGCCCACGGGCACGGCGGCGTACTGTCCGACGACCGCGGAGCACGGGCCATGGTCGATCTCCTCCACGGGCACGCCGGTCCACCAGGATGTACGCATCATCGCGCCGTCCCAGCTGAGGGAGAAGTGCACGTGGTCGGTGTGCGCGGACTGGCCGGCATACCCCTGCCAGCCACCTCCGCCGGGTCGCCAGGAGTGGGCGTTCCAGATGATCGACTGAATGCCGAACCGGCGGGCCATCTCACCGTCGTTGTCAGTCAGCCACGTCACGACCGCATCGCCGATGCGCCGGTCGCCGGGGTCACCGGCATCCAGCGACCAGTCGATCGCACGGCCGTCGTAGTGGTCGGACTTCTGGTCGATACAAGCGCGCGACCCCGAGTAAGCGGGCCGGTTGTAGTGCTGGCCGATGAGGTTGGCGAACGCCTCGACGCCGGGTTTGTCCACCGGGTCGCAGACGACGTTGGGCTGGTATGGCGTCTCGGCGTCCACCTCCTCTGGCAGGGCGGGGGCCTTGGGGGGCGCCGGGACGGGATAGGCGGGGTTGTCGGGCAGCAGGGGCAACGGTGAGGGCCCGGTGGCTCGCCCGCCGTATCCGCTGCTGCGAGGGCCACCCGATCCCGGCGCCGAGGTCTTCGGTGAGGAGTCAGGCTTCCCACCCTGCGCCCCGGGGGCCCCATCACCGGGCCCTGTGCCGCCCGAGTCGTTGTCGCCGGGCGAACCGCTGGCGCCCTGCTGCTCCGGCGCCGGCTGCGAGGAGCCGTCGTCCTGGGCATGGGCGCTGGGCGCGATCGCCAGTGAAAAAGCCAGGGCTAGACCAAGCGCGCGGCAAAAGCCGCGTCCCCCTACGGACACGCTGAACTCCTTGAAATGATGCCGGAACAGAAGGTGACTCTAAAGCCGGCGTCGACGCAGAACCTAGCCGAAGGCTAAACCTTTACCTTGCCTTCATCATTCAATGAGATATGACGACTAGATGTGTGACTGGAGTGGCCACTGATACCAATGTGACTAAGAATCCACGGTGTCCAGCTTGTCGACCTGGGCGTCGACCACCGCCGTCAGCTGCTTCTCCTCGATCCCGGTGCCGAACCCGGCCACCACGAGCTGGCCCTGCATGGTGCCGCCCATCAGCAGGTCGACCTCGAGCTCACCCAGGGCGACCGTCATCTTGGTCCCCTCCAGCTCGTCCAGCTCCTGGAAGGTCATGGTCATCGCCATGCCCTCCTCCTCGACGGTGACCTTGTCGCACTCGTCGTTGACCGCGGCCAGCGGCTCGAGGGGGGAGTCGCCGTCGACGGTCGCCACCGCCAGCTCGACCGTCGTGGGAAGGGGCGAGGACTGGTCACCCTGGCTGAAGGTCACGGTGGACTGAGCAGTGACGTTGTCCCCTTGCAGGTCGGTGGCTTCGAGGGCGTCCATGCACGCCTGGGGCACGTCCTGCCCCTCAAGGAGAGCCGCGAGCGAGTCGTCGTCGGCCGCATCGCCCTGGCTCGGGCCGTTCTCCTCCACCTCGCCCCGGGTGAAACCGTCCAGCGGAAACTCCTCAGCGCCCAGCAGGACATCGGCCGTCTGCTGCTGGCTCAGCTCCGTGTCTGCGCCACAGGCACCCAGCCCCAGCAACGACACTCCCAGGCCGGCCATCACGAGTCCTCGTCTTCGCATCCTGGAAAGAGTACCGGCCACAGAGATCGAGGTGGGCCGAATACTGACGCGACAGATAGGTCTCGATGACCGCGTGCAGCGCGTACAGGTGCGACGGCGAAAGCATTTCGTGGATTCTGCGCGGTGACTTTCTCTGGTGTCACACAATTCATGCGCGGGGTGTTGTGTGTCTCCTGATATCCACTCTCCACGCAATGACCGGTCGGGGACCATTCGCTACCGTGACCCTATGGACGCCGACACCGCGCCCGGCCGAACCAACGGCCGAGGAGAGCATGCATCGAGCGTGCGGGCATCGACCCTGTCGGTCACCGGTCCGGGATCGCCCACGCCGAAGGACCCATGGGAGCGCTATGGCTGGTTGATGAGCGCCGTCTGGCTGATCTTCCTGGTCTTCCCGCTCACCTCAGTGCTGTCCTCCTCGATAGCGTTGGGCTGGCAGCTGTTCGGCATCGTCGACATCCTCGCCTTCGCGGTCGTACACACCATGGCCTTCATCCGCGTGGAGTCCTGTCCGACTCCCGACGCGCGACGCACCCTCGGCGTCACGGCCTTTGGCGTCCTGACAGTGCTGGCCGCGGTGATGGCTCCGATCATCGGCTGGGGCGCCCTCGGTCTGACGCCGTTCCTCGTTTCGTTCTCGGCATTCTTCTTCCGCCCCCGCACCGGCGTCATCCTCACGATGACACTGCTGGTACTCGCGGGCCTGGGCGTCTGGCAGGCCGGGCCCGAGCTGTGGATCTTCCCCGGCATCCTGCTGATGGTCTCCGTGAGTACTCACATGATCGCCGCGCTCGACCAGCGCCAGCGCGAACATCGCGAGCTGCGCACCCAGATGAGCCTGACGAACGAACGCGACCGCGTGGCTCGAGACGTCCACGACGTACTGGGGCACTCGCTCACGGTGATTACCGTCAAGGCCGAGCTGGCCGAGCGGTTGGTCGACATCGACCCGGCGCAGGCCCGCGCCGAGCTGGCGGAGATCCAAGCGCTGAGTCGACGGTCGCTGAACGAGGTCCGCGCGACGGTGGGTGGGCTGCGTGCGGCGCGTCTGGAGGACGAGCTGCGGACCACCCACGTCGTCCTGCGCGACGCCGGAATCGACCTGCACGTCCGCGGCGAGATCGGCGAGGTCGACCCGCAGCACCGCACTGTCCTGGCATGGGTCCTGAGGGAGGCGGTGACCAACGTGGTGCGACACAGCCGCGCGACGACCTGCGTGGTGACCCTCGACCGGTCGTCGTTGACGGTCACCGACAACGGTCGTGGAATGAAGGTCAGCCGTCCGGGAAACGGCATCCGAGGTCTGACGGAGCGGGTAGAGGCGGTTGGTGGCCGACTGGACCTGACGCCCGCAGGCGCTGGGCCGGGCACCAGCCTGACGGTGCACCTGTGATCAGACTCCTGCTGGCCGATGACCAGGCGCTGGTCCGAGGCGCCCTGGCCGCTTTGCTTGGGCTCGAGCGCGACCTGGAGGTGGTGAGCCAGGTCGGCAGTGGCGACTTGGTACTCCCCGCGGCTGACGAGTACCAGGTCGACGTCGCCCTGCTCGATGTCGAGATGCCTGGTCTCGACGGGATCGAGGCATGCCGTCAGCTGACCGACCATCTCCCGAGCACGCGGTCACTGATGGTGACCACCTTCGGACGACCGGGGTACCTCCGGCGCGCGCTCGACGCCGGAGCGCGAGGGTTCGTGGTCAAGGACACCCCCGCCAGCGAGCTTGCCGACGCGGTGCGTTCGGTGCACGCCGGTGAGCGCGTCATCGACCCCGCACTGGCGACCGAGTCCCTCCTGGACGGGACGAACCCGCTGACGCAGCGCGAACAGGAGGTGCTGCGCGTCGCCCTGACCGGTATGCCGGCCGCGGAGATCGCGACGCGGGTGCACCTGTCGCCGGGCACGGTGCGCAACTACCTCTCCAGCGCGATCGGCAAGACGCACAGCACGAACCGTGTCGAGGCCGCCCAGGCCGCCGAGCGCCGCGGCTGGCTGTGACCGGTCAAGGACTACCGCTCGGCTGCTGACTCGCCACCCCCAGCGTCGAACGCATCCTCCAGCGCCGAACTCGACGCTGGAGGTCAAGGTATGTGGCTGGGGGTGCGGATCAGGGGGTGAGCTCGCGCTTGAGGATCTTGCCGGTGGCTCCTTTGGGGAGCTCGTCGATGAGGTGAACGTGTCGCGGGTACTTGTACGCCGCCACCTGGTCCTTGACGTGCTGGCGCAGGTCGTCCTCGGTGGCGGTGGCCCCATCCGTCAACACCACGTAGGCCGCCACCTCCTCGCCGAACTCGTCGTGCGGCACGCCGACAACGGCTGCCTCAGCCACCGCCTCGTGCTCGTAGAGGACTTCCTCGATCTCACGGGGGTAGATGTTCAGTCCGCCCCGGATGATCATGTCCTTCTTGCGGTCCACGATCGTGTAGTAGCCATCCTCATCCTTCCGCCCCAGGTCGCCGGAGCGGAACCACCCGTCGGTGATGACCTCCTCGGTGGCCTCCTCGTTGGCCCAGTAGCCGGCCATGATGTTCTCCCCGCGGATGGCGATCTCACCGATCTCCCCCTCGCCCACCTCGTAGCCGTCCTCGCCGATGAGCTTCATCTCCACCCCACGCACAGGCGTGCCGATCGAGCCGGCCTTGCGCTCGGCGTCAGGGTGGTTGAAGGAGGCGACCGGGCTCGTCTCGGACAGGCCGTAACCCTCCAGGATCACGCAGGAGAACGTCTGCTCGAAGGTCCGCATCACCTCGACCGGCATCGACGAGCCTCCGCTGACGGCGGTGCGCAGGCTCGACAGGTCCGGCAGGTCATCGGCCCGGCCAGCGGCCATGAGCATCGCCCCGTACATCGTGGGCACCCCTTCGAACACGGTGACCTTGTCGCGCTCGATCACCTCCAGCGCCTTCGCCGGGTCGAAGCGAGGAACCAGCGTCAGGGCTGCCCCGTGGGCGACGGCCGCGTTCATTCCGCACGTCATGCCGAAGACGTGGAACAACGGAAGGCAGCCCATGACCACGTCGCGTGAGTCCAGATGTAGCAGGGTCTCGGCGCTGGTGCGCTGGTTGCTGTCCAGGTTGTGGTGGGTCAGCGTGGCGCCCTTGGGCCGGCCGGTCGTGCCGGAGGTGTAGAGGATGACGGCAATGTCGTCATCGTCGCGATCGACGATGTCAGGCTGCTCGGCCACCTCCGACAACAGTGCCCCGAGCCCTTCTGGCCCGACCGGGACAACGGTCGCTCCGGTGCCCTCAGCCGCTGCCTGCACCTCCTCCCCTGGCATGGCGAAGATCAGCTGTGCGCCGGAGTCGGCCAGGTAATGCTCGATCTCGCGGCGCTTGAACAGCGGGTTCATCGGGACGACCACGGCACCGCACCGTAGGGCGCCGTAGTAGATCACGGGGAAGGAGGGCAGGTTGGGCAGCATCAATGCCACCCGGTCACCTGCTCCCACCCCCGCTTCGGTCAGCCAGGTGGCCATCTGTGCGGCCGCCGCGTTGAGCTCGGCATAGGTCGTCGTGTGCTCATCCAGCACGATGGCCGACTGGTCCGGGCGGGTGGCCGCTGTATCGGCGAGGTGGTGCGCCAGGTTCGTCATCGTTGACTCCTTGCCAGGGGGGGTAGCGCCCAGCGTATGCCGAGTCTGCGGCTGAGCACACCGCACTGCTGAGGACCCCGCCCGTGAGCTGCCTACAGGCCGGCGCCGCAGGTTGCGAGGACCTGCTGCAGGCTGTCGACCTGTGCCACGGGCTTGTCGTCGCGGTAGCGCACCACGCGGGCGAAGCGCAGCGCGATCCCGCCGGGGTAGCGCTGTGAGCGCTGGATGCCGTCGATGGCGATCTCCACGACCTGCTCGGGGCGGACGTGCACGACGTGTCCGCTGCGGTGGGTCTCCAACGCGAGGAACCGCTCGGTCTGCCACCGCAGCACCTCGTCGGTCATGCCCTTGAAGGTCTTGCCCAGCATCACCAGGCCCTCACCGTCCTGGTCGCGGGCCGCGAGGTGGATGTTCGACAGGAGCCCCCGCCGTCGCCCACTGCCCCATTCGACGGCGGTGACGACGAGGTCGAAGGTGTGCCGAGGTTTGACCTTGACCCATCCCTCGCCCCGGCGGCCTGCTGCGTAGGGGGAGTCGAGGGACTTCACGATGACGCCCTCGTGGCCTGCGGCGACCTGGGCAGCGAAGAACTCCTCGGCCCTGTCGAGGTCGTCGGTGACCAGGCGCGGAACGGTGAGTCGGGGGGCGAGCGCGGCGAGCGCGGACCACCGAGCCGACGCCGGCTCCTCCAGCAGGTCCTCGCCGTCGCGATGCAGCACGTCGAACAGCACTGTGGTCAACGGCACCGACTCGCGCAGCTGCTGAGGGTTGGCGCTGCTGGCGGTCCGGGCGCCGGTCACCTGGAACGGCTCAGGGCGACCGTCGGCCCGCATCGCGATCAGCTCGCCATCCACCACCGCGCTGTCCGCCGGTAGCGCAGCCAGCTCCTCGACGACCTCAGGCACCCGGTCGGTGATGTCCTCCAGCGTGCGGGTGAAGATCCGCACCTGCCGGCCTGTTCCGTCGTGCCACAGGTGCGCCTGCATCCGAATGCCGTCGACCTTGCGCTCCACCGCGACCGTCTGCCCCGGACGGACCGCGTCGCGCACGGTGGGGCTGGAGCCGGCCAGCATCGGTCGCAGGGGACGTCCTACCTGCAGCGACATCGAGGTCAGCGCAACGGTCGCCTCGTCGGCCCCGCGCGCCGACAGCGCGGCCCGGGCGACCACTCCGGCGTGGCCGGCGCGCATCACGGCACCGCGCACGATGGCTTCGTCCACCTGAGCGGCGTGAGCGACCGCCTGCAGGATGACCCCGTCGCTGGCACCCTGCCTCAGCTCGCCGGTGATGACCCCGACCAACCAGTGCTGTTCGCGCGCCGTGGCCCGACTGAACAGGTCCCGGATGGCGCGTCGTCGACGTTCGGCGACGCCGCCGCCGGCCTCGGCCGCGAGGTCCGTCAGTGCCTCGTCGGTGTCATCGAGGCTCAACTGTGCCTCGTCGACAGGAGGTGGCAGCTCACGTAGCCCGCGCCAGCTCACTCCCAGACGACGTTGGGGGACGGTCCCTGCCAGGTAGTCGGTGAGCACCTCGATGGTGTGGCCTGTAGCGTCCGGCTCGGCCGCCGCCTCCAGCAAGGCCTGCGCCAGCGTCGCCACCTTCGTCGTGCGTGAGCGCGTGGCCGTCACCGCCTCGGAGGCGTCGATCACTCGTGCGAGCAGCATGTGGTCATCCTGCCCAATCGTGGTCCTCGGGGAGAAGAGCGGGGTACAGGCCGGGGGCGGTTGGACGGCCCGCTCGGGCGCGCGTGAGGGCCCCGCGGCTCTGCGGGCGGCACAATGCGCTCATGCCCATGCCAGCCGAGCTCACCGACGCCCTGCGCGCGAACCTGCACGACCTGTACCGCCACCTGCATGCCCACCCTGAGCTGTCGATGGCCGAGCACGACACCGCCGCGCTGGTCAGCGAGCGGATGTCGGCGTTGGGGTACACCGTGACCTCATGTGCCGGGACCGGGCTCACCGCGACGTTGACCCGGGGCGAGGGTCCGGTGGTGGCCTTCCGTGCCGACATCGACGGCCTGCCGTTGCCTGAGGCCACCGGGCTGAGCTACGCCAGCACCGCCCGCGGCACCCTGCCGGACGGCACCGACGTGCCGGTCATGCACGCCTGTGGTCACGACACCCACATCACCTGCGCCATCGGAGCAGCCACGCTGCTCGCGGCCGAGACCCCGGAGTGGCGCGGCACGGTCGTGTTTCTCTTCCAGCCGGGGGAGGAGACGGCAGCCGGAGCCGCCGCCATGGTCGCGGACGGGGTCTGGGAGAAGGCGCTGCCCGACGGCAGACGGCCCGAGGTGGTGTACAGCCAGCACGTCTGGCCCGGTCTGACCGGCACTGTCGACATCACGCCCGGGCCCGCCATGGCTCGCGCCGACGCGTTGAAGGTCACCGTGCACGGTCGGGGGGGTCACGGTTCCCGCCCCGAGGGCACCATCGACCCTGTGGTGCTCACGGCGTACATGATCGTGCGCATCCAGTCGATCGTGGCCCGCGAGGTCGCAGCTCAGAGCCCCGCTGTGATCACGGTGGCCACCGTCCGCGCCGGCCTGAAGGAGAACATCATTCCCGCGACCGCGGAGTTCACGCTCAACGTCCGCACGCTGGATGACGCCGTGCGCGACCGCGTGCTCGCGTCGTTGCGGCGCGTCATCAGCGCCGAGGCGCAGGCCTCGGGTGCACCTGCTCCGGAGATCGAGGAGCTCTACACCTTTCCGCTCCTGGTCAACGACGAGGACCTGACGGCCGATGCGGTCGCGGTGCTCAGCGCCGAGCTGGGAGCCGACCAGGTCGGGCACATCCCAGCCTCCATGGGCAGCGAGGACTTCGGGCACCTGCCGCAGGCCATCGACGTCCCCGGCGTCTACTGGTTCTTCGGCGGAACGCCGGCGGACACGATCGAGGGTGAGGCCCCGGTGCCCTTCAACCACTCCCCCCTGTTCGCCCCCGCCCTGGAGCCCACCCTCAGCACCGGCGTGCGCGCCGCCTACGCGGTGCTGCGACACCGCCTGCACTCGGCCTGAGGTCGCGCCTCGACGACCTGCACCCCCATGGCACAGTGGTCAGCATGGTGGACCGCTCGCGAACCCCTCGCCCCGTCTTCATCTTCGATGGCGCGTGCGGCTTCTGCACCAGTAGCGCGGGGGTGCTGCGCCGCTGGTTCGACCCGCGGGTCGCCTACGCGATCGCCCCGTACCAGCGGTTGGACCTCGATGCCTACGGACTCACTGAAGCCGACTGCGACGCCGCGGCCCAGTTCGTCACCGCATCGGGCGCCGTGTTCTCCGGTCACCGTTCCATCGGTCAGGCACTGCGGCATTCGATGCCGCTGTGGCGTCCTCTGGGCACTGTGCTGCTCTCGCCTCGACTGGATGCCTTGACGGGTGCGGCCTACGCATGGGTCGCCGAACACCGCGGCGCGCTGCCCAGCGGCCCGCCGGCCTGCGCCGCACCCACGCACGATGCGTGACTGCGGGGCCGGCAGCATACTGGCGGCATGAACGAGCGTGAGAAGAACGAGCAGGAGAGCAGCGATCACGGGCATCACCACGAGAGTGAGGCCGACCTGGCGGTCCAGAGCATGGGACGCGCCTGCGCGATCACCGTCTCCGACCGCACCTCGGACGGCACCCGCGAGGACACCTCCGGCCGCCTGCTGGCACAGCTGCTCGTCGAAGCAGGGTTCGAGGTCTCGGGCCCGGTCGTCGTGCCCGACGGCGTGGAGACGGTGGCGGCTGCGGTGCAGGACGCCGTGGACGACCGCGTCCTGCTGGTGGTGACCACCGGTGGGACCGGCATCGGCCCCCGCGACCTCACTCCCGAGGCCAGCAAGACCCTCATCACACGCGACATGCCTGGGATGGCTGAGCTGCTTCGTCGCGAGGGCGCCAAGCAGACCCCGTATGCCGCGGTCTCGCGGGGCCTCGTCGGGGTCATCGACCACCAGAACCGCTCCGGCGGGACCCTGGTCGTCAACCTCCCCGGACGCCCGGCCGGGGTACAGGAGGGTATGGACGTGTTGGCGCCGCTGCTGCCCCACGTGCTCTCCCAGCTGCGGGGCTACGACCACTGAGCCAGACGCGTTCAGCGGCCCTGCGACCCGGCGCGCCAGCGGGCCAGGTCCTGGGGAGTGTCGATGTCCCCGAGCACACCGGAGTCGAGCGGGAGGTCGCCCACCCTCAGGTCACCGAACACCCGACGCATCGCGACGTCACTCAGGCTCGGCAGTGCTTGGAGCACATCGCGCAGCGGCCCCGACCGGTAGGCGGCCAGCAACCACTGCCATCGACCTTCCTCGTCGCGGGGCACCAGCGCCTGGGTCACCACCGGACCGTCGGGTTCGGTCTGCTCAGCCTGCGTCACCGCGTTAACTAGCGCGGGGACCGCCGTCGCGGCTCCTGGCTGGTCGACCGCAAGCACCAGCGTCCAGCCTGCCGACCTGGGCTGGGCAGCCAGCGTGGTCATGCCCGCGCCCAGCGCCGCCACGGGGCCGGACCCTGCCGGGTCCTCGAGCGCGTGGAGCACGAGGCCGCCGACCGGCAGAGTGCGGGGACCGACCACCACCGTGTGCGCCACCGCCGGGGCCTCATGCAGGGCGACGAGCAGCCGCTCCAGCAGGGTGCCGCCGCCCACTCGCAGCGCCGCCTTGTCGACCCCTCCCAACCGGGCGCCGCGCCCACCGGCCAGGACGACGGCGTCGACCGCAACGTCGCGGCCCGCGCTCGCCGGCTCACCGCCCACGCAGGCGCGCGGCACTGACCTCGGCACAGCCCCCCGCCTCAGGTGAGGTCCACGGTCTCGTTCTCGCCGACGTCAGGGGTGCCACCAGTGGCCTTGGTCTTGAGCATGGAGATCGCGGTGACCGCCTTGCCAGGTGAGTCCCAGTACTCGGCCGACTCGGCGTGTACACGGATCAGGACGATGGCGTCGTCTTCGGGCCCATCGGTGAACCAGGCCGCGACGCCGGAGCTCCAAAGCTCCTTCTTCTTGGCCTCGTCGCGCACGATGTCGGCCTGTCCCTTCAGTGACAGCCACATCGAGTCGCCGGTGAAGGCCACGTTCACGTGCGGGTCGGCGGCGACGTTGGCAACCTTGGGGGCGTGGGCCTCACTGAAGAACCACAGGTCCCCGTCGAACTCGACCTCCTGCGCGGCCATCGGCCGGCTGACCAACCCACCATCGGTGTCCACCGAGGTGAGCATGCAGATCGGCGCATCCTGCATCAGAGAGCGGACCTTCTTCACTTCGTCGTTGTCGTAGTCGTCATGGCTGGGATGTGTGTGCTGGCTCATCCCTCATGGGTATCACAGCGCCGGATCACCACGTCAGGCCGTGTCGGGCGAGCTCGCACTGGGTCTGGATACGGTCCACCGGACCCAGCGGCCGGGTCGTCGGCTCGGGAAGGCCCAGCGTGCGACAGCACTCACACAGCACGTCGTCGTAGGCCAGGCTGACCATCTGCAGACGCTGCATCTTGTGTGGGGGGTTCGAGCCTTCGATGCGGCGGAAGTCGCGTTCCAGCCGCGCCAGGTCGGCCACCAACCGCTCCAACGACGGCTGGTCGCGCGTGAGCATGGGCAGTCCTGCGGTCATCCGTTGAGCCCGGCTCGGCGGCGCGGGGGGCCGTCGGGCGACGACCCAACGCCTGACCCGTCGGGCGGTGATGAAGACCAGTGGTACGGCAGGGCAGAACAGCCACACCAACCAGGACGCGTCCATCGCCTCCTCCTCGAGCCGACCAGCCGTCCTACTCTACCGAGCCCGTCCGGGTCCCTCTCCGGCGGTTCGTGGTGGCCTAGCATCACCAGATGGTCGTCCCACCCGCCAGTGATACCACCGAGGTGGCCCAGCCCTTCGGGTTGCCGGACGTGACCTGGCAGGCGCTGGGCCTGGGCCTGGGCCTGTTGGCCGGCGCGGTGGTGGTGGGACTGCTCGTGCGCCTGGTGGTGGCGCGCTACCTGACCTGGCGAGGACGCGGTCCGAGCGCCGTGGCGGTGTTCAGCCAGCTGGTCCAGTGGGTGCTGATCGTCATCGGTGCCGGCATGGCCCTGACCGTGGTCTTTCCCAGCGTCCGGCCGGTCGACATTCTCGGCGGTCTGGGCGTCATCTCCATCGCGGCCGGTATCGCCTTCCAGACGGTGCTCGGCAACATGTTCGCCGGGATCATGATCCTGTCCAAGGGACGCTTCCGGGTGGGGGACCAGATCGGCGTTCAGCTGGTACGGGGCACCGTCACCGGCATCACCTTGAACAGCACCAGCGTGCGCACCTTCGACGGACGTCAGGTGCTCATCCCCAACCACGTGATGCACTCCGACCTCGTCACGGTCCAGACCGGCTACGAGAAGGTACGCACCAGCGTGGAAGTCCAGATCGACGCCGTGGCCGACCCGGTGCGCGCCCAGGGCATTGCCGTCGAGGCGATGTCCAGCGTGGCGGACGTCTCACCGGAGCCCGCCCCCCAGGCGCTGCTGACCACACTGGACAAGGGGGCGCTGACCATGGAGCTGCGCTTCTGGTCCGGGGCGCGGCAGCTGGAGACCCGCGAGGCCCAGCACGCGGTGATCCTCGCGGTGCTGAGGGCCTTCACCGCGGCCGGGGTTGCGCTGGCCGACGAGATCCAGGTCATCGAAGCCGGGCCTGACCTGCTCGACACGCTGCGCCCCGACAGCGGTGAGCGCACCCGAGGGAAAGCCCGCCCCTAGGCTGGGACCATGAACAACACGAACATCCGCGTGGCCGTCGTCGGTGGACACGGCAAGATCGCCTTGTTGTTGACGCGCCTGCTCACCGAGCGCGGCGACCACGTGACCGCCCTGATCCGCAACCCCGAGCACGAGGCCGACGTGCGCTCCGCCGGAGCCACCGCCGAGGTGGCCGACGTGGAGTCGATGGGCAGCGAGGAGATCGCCGAGGTGTTCGCCGGTCATCAGGCGGTGGTCTTCGCCGCAGGAGCCGGCGGGGGTGACCCCGACCGCACGTACGCCGTGGACCGGGACGCGGCCATCGCCTGCGCGGATGCGGCACGGGTCAGTGGAGCCAGCCGCTTCGTGCTGGTGTCGTACTTCGGTGCCGATCCTGACCACGGGGTACCGCGCGACAACGCGTTCTTCGCCTACGCCGAGGCGAAGGCCGCCGCCGACGAGTACGTCCGGGGCATCCCGGGTCTGTCGTGGACCATCCTGGGCCCGAGCGGGCTGACGGACGAGCCGGGCACGGACACCATCGACACCACGGCCACGGAGGCCGCCCAGGTCTCCCGCGCCGATGTCGCGGCGACCATCGTCGCCGTCCTGCACGACGACAGCACCACCGGCCGGACGATTCGCTTCAACGACGGCGACACCCCGATCGCCAAAGCCGTCGCACGCGGCGAGGCCTAGCACGCCAGCCAAGCCGGCCACAGCAGGGTGCGGTCACTGCGGCCTCCACGCGCGCTGAGGCACCGAACTCGGCCATCATGGCGGGGTGGACGAAGAGGTAGAGCAGCGGGTGAGCCGAATGTTGTCGTTGCACCCCGTCGTGGACGGCCACAACGACCTCGCCTGGCGGGCCCGGGAGCTTGCGGCGTACGACTGGGACCTCCTGGACATCGCAGGAGCATGCCCCCAGACCCAGACCGACATCCCTCGCCTACGCGAGGGCCGGGTGGGCGGGCAGTTCTGGTCGGTCTACGTGCCGTCGACCCTGCCTGAGGGGCAGGTGCTGGCCGCCACGCTGGAGCAGATCGACGCGGTGCACTCGATGGTGCAGCGCTACCGCAGCGACCTCGCGCTCGCGCTGACCGCCGACGACCTCGAGCGTGCGATCAGCTCGGGCCGCATCGCCTCGCTGCTCGGCGCCGAAGGTGGCCACTGCATCGCCGGCTCGCTCGGGGTGCTGCGGATGCTGCACCGTCTCGGCGTGCGCTACCTCACGCTCACGCACAACGACAACACCGAGTGGGCCGACTCCGCCACGGACCAGCCGGTGCACGGAGGGCTGAGCGCGTTCGGCCGCGACGTGGTCCGCCAGATGAACCGGATCGGTATGGCGGTCGACCTGTCCCACGTGTCGGCTGACACCATGCGCGACGCGCTCGCGGTCTCGACCGCGCCCGTGATCTTCAGCCACTCCGGTGCCCGAAGCGTGTGCGAGTCGCCCCGCAACGTGCCCGACGACGTACTGGGCACGATGGCCGACGCGGGTGGGGTGTGCATGGCGACGTTCGTGCCCGCCTTCGTCTCACCCGCGTGCTGGTCGTGGCAGGTGGAAGCGGCGCAGGCAGCCCGCGCCGAGGGCATCGAGGCCACCGATCTGGATCGGTTCGAGCCGTTCGCAGTGCGCTACGCCCAGGCCCGTCCCGCGCCCGTCGCCACCGTGGATGACGTCGTGGCCCACATCGTTCGCCTGCGTGAGGTAGCCGGGATCGACCACATCGGCATCGGCGGTGACTACGACGGGGTCCCGGTGCAGCCGGAGGGCCTGGGTGACACCTCGTGCTATCCGCGACTGTTCGAAGCACTCGCTCGACGGGGCTTCAGCGACGAGGATCTGGGGAAGATCGCCGGCGGGAACATCGTGCGTGTGCTTCGAGCAGTGCAGGCGGAGGCCGACTGAGGCCGATGGGCCTCAGGCACCACCGTCAAAGGGGCCTGGCTCGTCCACACGGACCGGGAGGCCGTCAAGGCTCTCGGGCACCTGCTGGGGGTCGATGCCGCTGGAGAACAGCACCACGCACGGTTCGCCGTTGTCCATCACGCCGAGCCCGAATCCCTGGACCTCGGCGTGGCGGGCCGTGAAGGCCTCGGCCTCGTTGACCTGCTGTGGCGCCTGGGCGTCCTGCGGATACTGAGCCTTGCCCGCATGGGGACGCACGTCCGACTCGTCAGCACTCATGACACTCGAACGTAGCAGCCCGTTCGTCGCCGTGTCGCCGGTTCGCACAGGACCACCCGAAAAGCGGCCGGGTCGGTGACAATCGACCCATGCTTCACCCCAGCCTCCAGGACTCGGCGACGAGCACCGAGATCGTCTCCACGTTCTGGATCCTGCTCGCCGTGCTGCTCGCACCACTGCTCTCGCGCCTGTCGCGGAACCGTCTGCCGGAGGTGGTGCTGCTGCTCGTGCTCGGTGTCCTGATCGGGCCCAGCGTGTCCCGCATCGCCTCTGCCGACGGTGGTGTCGCCCTCATCAGCGAGCTCGGCCTGGGTCTGCTGTTCCTCCTGGCCGGCTACGAGCTGGACCCCGACCTCCTGGTCTCCCGGACGGGCCGCTCGGCCATGGGTGTGTGGCTGCTCTGCGCCGCTCTCGGCTTCGCCTTCGCCTGGTTTGCCCTGCCGGTCGGCGACGCGGCGGCTGCCGTCGCGATCGCCATCGCGTTGAGCTCGACTGCGCTGGGGACACTCTTGCCGATCCTGAAGGACCGGGGCCTGCTGGACACCTCCCTGGGCAGGGCGGTGCTGGCTCATGGAGCCAGTGGCGAGCTGTTGCCCGTGCTGGCGATGGTCGTGCTGCTGAGCAGCCGCAACATCGCTGCTTCCGTGCTGTTGCTGGTGGTCTACGCCGCGAGCATCGCGGTGGTCGCCACCGTGCCCCGGCGCACCCTGCACCGCCTTCCCGGGCTCACGCTGCTGTTGCAGGAACGCAGCCACGGCACGACGCAGCTGGTGCTGCGCACGGTCATGTTGTTGCTCATCGGCTTCATGGCGCTTGCCGTGACGTTCGAGCTGGATGTCGTGCTGGGGGCCTTCGCCGCCGGCGCCGTGTTGCGCCTGCTGAGTAAGGAGTTCCAGTACGACGCGCAGCTGGAGGACAAGCTCGACGCGTTGGCCTACGGCTTCTTCGTCCCCTTCTTCTTCGTGGTCTCGGGGATGCAGATCACCATCTCGGCGGTCATCGAAGCCCCGCAGCGGCTGGTCGTCGCCGTGCTGCTCATCGCCTTGGTGCGCGGTGTCCCGGTGTGGCTGGCCGAGCGCTTCACCGACACAGGGTCAGGCCTGACGACGCCCCCCGAGAGAGCTCAGCTGGCGATGTTCGCTGCCACCGGTCTGCCCATCATCGTGGCGGTGACCCAGGTCGCGGTGTCGACCGAGCTCATGTCGGACGCGAACGCCTCCATCCTGGTGGCCGCGGGCGCCACGACGGTCCTGATCTTCCCCGTCCTGACGCAGGTCCTCCAGCGACGAAGCGCCGCCGAGCCCCGAGAGGTCGGCTGATCGGCCCCTCGGGGGGTCGATCTCAGCCGGCGCGCTGCAGCTCTTGCATCGTCGGGTAGTCGGTGTAGCCCACCTCGCCGCCACCGTAGAAGGTGTCGCTGTTGGGCTCGTTGATCTCCTGCCCACCTCTCCAGCGCGTCGGCAGGTCAGGGTTGGCCAGGAAAGGACGACCGACGACGACCGCGTCGGCCAGACCCATGCTGAGCACTCGCTCGACATCCTCCAGCGAGGTGACGTCGCTGAATCCGTCGTTGAGCAGCATGGGCCCACCGAAACGCCGGCTCAGCTCGGAGGGCAGATCGGTGCCGTGTGCGGCCAGGATGCTGAGGTAGGCCAGCCCCAGAGGGGCGATGCCGTCCACGACGGCTCGGTAGGTAGCCGCCACGTCCTGCGGGTCGCTCTCGACGATGCCGTTGAACTGGTGACCGGGCGAGAGGCGGATCCCGACCCGCTCGGCGCCGATGGCTTCAGCCACCGCCGTGACGACCTCGACGACGAAGCGGGCTCGATGACGCGCCGAGCCGCCGTACTCGTCTTCGCGCTGGTTGGCCGCCGGGTCCAGGAACTGGTGCAGCAGGTAGCCGTTGGCTGCGTGCACCTCGACCCCGTCCAGGCCCGCCTCGACGGCGGCGCGTGCTGCCTGGACGTACTCGGCGAGGACAACGGATAGCTCGCCCGTCTCCAACGCGCGCGGGGTCGGGTGGTCTTTTGCGCCGGCGGCGGTGACCATCTGCCCCGGGGCCGCGATGGCACTGGGGGCGACGGTCTCTGCACCCTCCTTGTTGTCCGGGTGCGCGATGCGTCCCACGTGCATCAGCTGCGCGACGATGCGACCGCCCCCGGCGTGGACCTTCTCGGCCACGCGGGACCACCCGGCGACCTGCTCGTCCGTGTACAGACCGGGGACGTTGAGGTAGCCCTGACCGACCAGGCTGGGCGCCGTGCCCTCCGTGATGATCAGACCGGCACTGGCGCGCTGGGCGTAGTAGGTCGCGTTGAGCTCAGTGGGGGCGTGGCCGGCGCCGGCCCGGTTGCGGGTCAGCGGTGCCATGACGAAGCGTTGGGGCAGATCCCACGTGCCTATACGGACGGGGTCGAATGCACGGGACACAGGAGGCCTTTCAGGGCGAGGAGTGCGTGTACTGCACCGCGTCCAACACAGCGCCCAGCCCCCGTGATTCCCCGACCACCCCTAGCGCACGCGGGACCGGCTGGGACGCCGCTTGTCCGCCGGCACCACCCGGGCGTAGGCGAGTGAGAGCGCCGAAGCCAGCGTCATCCAGATCGCATAGGGCAGCAGCATGAGGCCGACCCAGACGTTGGTGACCCAGCCCACGGAGACGAGCCCCACCGCCAGCACCGCAGCGGACATCAGCGACGCGGTGGCCAGGCCGAGACGGTGCGGCACGTAGAACAGGTAGGCCCAGGACAATGCGAACACCACCGAGCCGGTCAGCGTGACGCCGAAGGTGATCGAGGCCACCCGGGGCTCGCTGAAACCCATGATCCACCCCGAAACCCCGAGCAGGAGGAAGTTCAGTGGCCAGACCAGCGCGAACACCAGGTCGGGCGGTTGCCAGCTGGGTCGCGGCAACGAGGCGTACCACTCGCTCGACCGTGAGGTCCAGTACTGCGACAGGGCCGCGTATACCACCACGACACCGACGATCGACAAGGCGACGATGAGACGGGCGTCCACCGGGTCAGTATTCCAAACGCGGAACCGCGCGTCCCGCTCGGCGCTCGGCGCGGACCTCACCAGCGCTGAGGCGGTATCGAGAACGTTCTAGCGCTCTATTGGGATGGTTCAAGAGACTGCTATCGCCGGTCAGATCCATGGAGGTCCTGTGCCACCTGGCTGCCCAGTCTCTCCAGGAGTGTCTCGGCGTTCGTCAGCGAGCGCTGCAGGTCGGGCTCGATGTCACCCAACGCGTAGACCGTCTCGAAGCCTGCGCCCTGGAGCTCCTCCCGACTCAGGGTCGTGCGGCCGCAGACCGCCACCACCGGGATGCCGTGCCGCACGCCTGCGGCCGCCACTCCCGCCGGCGCCTTGCCGCTGAGGGTCTGCTCGTCCAGCGATCCCTCTCCGGTGATGACGAGATCGGCGTGCTGGATCGCCTCCTCGAAACCGATGAGGTCGAAGACGACGTCGACGCCGGGGCGCAGCTGCGCACCGAGCAGCGCGAGCCCGGCGAAACCGACCCCCCCGGCCGCTCCCGCCCCGGGGGTGTCCCGCTCGTCCCGACCGATGTGCGCGGCGACGAGATCGGCGAAATGGGCCAGGGCGGCGTCGAGCTCGGCCACCTGTTCGGCGTCCGCCCCCTTCTGCGGGCCGTAGACGGCCGCAGCCCCCCGGGGGCCTGTCAGCGGGTTGTCGACGTCGCAGGCCACGACCAACGACACCCCTTCCATCCGGTCGCACAGCGCAGTCAGCTCGAGATGACGCAGGTCGGCGAGCGCGCCGCCCCCGTCGGCGAGTGGTTCGCCGCGCTCGTCGGTGAGGACGGCGCCGAGGGCGATGAGCATTCCCGCCCCGCCATCGGTCGTTGCGCTGCCGCCGATCCCGAGCACGACGTCGGTGCAGCCGGCCTCGAGCGCGGCCGCGAGGACCTCGCC